>DAIDHB010000504.1 GCA_027452145.1 Planctomycetales bacterium | reverse complement strand
GATGCAGGCTCCTGAGTAACGGGGGTAAGGGGGAACTTTGCGCCGAAAGCACGGCGGGGACGGCCGAAGGCACCGAATACAGCAAAGCATGGTTATCATATTGCTGTTTGCCGCTCCCCAAGGTCGGATGAAATATCCGGGTTAGCGGCGATCGAGCCGGCCAAGTCCGAGCTGCTCAAGCTGCACGCATTCGGGGGCCTGAGCCTGGCCGCGGCCGCGGAGATCCTGGGGATCTCGCCGACGACAGCGGACCGGTGGTGGGCCTATGCGCGTGCCTGGCTCCGCGCCGAGATCTCGGAAGAAAACGCCTCCTAGGCGTGGTGCTTTTCGCGGTCCATTGGCGCATTGAGTTCTGGACGGAGAGAGTGTGCGCGAGGCGAGGGGCCACGAAATGAACGAGGCCACGATCTTCACCGCCGCCCTGGAGATGCCCACCGAGGCGGCACGCGCCGCCTACCTCGCGGAAGCTTGCGCCGGCGACGAGCGGCTGCGCCGCCGCGTCGAGGCCCTGCTGCGGGCCCACGCCGAGCCGGATGACATCCTCGATCCGTCGAGCGATCGGCCCGAGGTCCACGACACCGCCGGACCCGACCGCGAGCCGGCCGGGGCCGTCGTCGGCGGCCGCTACAAGCTCCTCGAGGCGATCGGCGAAGGCGGGATGGGCACCGTCTGGATGGCCGAGCAGCGCGAGCCGGTCAAGCGGCTGGTCGCGCTCAAGCTGATCAAACCAGGGATGGATTCGCGGGCCGTCCTCGCCCGATTCGAGGCCGAGAGGCAAGCCCTGGCGCTGATGGACCATCCCAATATCGCCACGATCCTCGACGGCGGGACCACCCGCAACGAGCCGGGCGGTGTCGGCGCGGGCCGGCCGTTCTTCGTCATGGAGCTGGTCAAAGGGCGCCCGCTGACCGAGTATTGCGATCACCGCCGGCTGGGTGTCATCAGCCGCCTCGACCTGTTCGTGCAAGTCTGCTCGGCCGTCCAGCATGCGCATCAGAAGGGGGTGATCCACCGCGACCTCAAGCCGAGCAACCTGCTCGTCACCGAGCACGACGGCAAGCCCGTCCCCAAGGTGATCGACTTTGGCCTGGCCAAGGCGCTCAGCCCGGTCGGGGCGCTGACCGATCGGACGCTCTACACGGCGTTCGGCACGGTGGTGGGGACACCACTGTACATGGCGCCGGAGCAGGTCGGGATCAATGCCCTGGACGTGGACACGCGGAGCGACATCTACGCGCTCGGGGTGATCCTCTACGAGCTGCTCACGGGGACGACGCCCCTGGAAAAGCGGCGGCTCCGGCAGGCTTCGTGGGAGGAAGTGCGGCGGGTAATCCGGGAGGATGAGCCGCCGCGCCCGAGCCTGCGGCTATCGTCGAGCGACGAGCTGCCGGGCCTGGCGGCCGTGCGCCAGACGGAGCCGCTGAAGCTCAAGCGGATGGTGCGCGGCGACCTGGACTGGATCGCCATGAAGTGCCTGGAGAAGGACCGGACCCGACGCTACGAGACTGCCGGCGCGCTGGCGCGCGACATCGGACGCTTCCTGCAGGACGAGCCGGTCGAGGCCTCGCCGCCGTCGCGGCGGTATCGCCTGCGGAAGTTCGCGCGCAAGTACCGGCACCTGATCGGCACGGTCGCGGCCTTCGTCCTGCTCGTGGCCGTGGGGGCCGGCGTGAGCCTCTGGCAGGCGCTACGGGCCCGCGGCGCGGAATACCGGGCGATCGCCGCCCGAGACCAGGCGGACGAGCAGCTTCGACGGGCGAAGCGGTCGGAGGCGCGGGCCAAGATGGTGCTCAAGTTCTTCCAGGACAAGGTGCTCTCGGCCGCGCGACCGAAGGGCCAGGAGGGCGGCGTGAGCCGAGACGCGACCGTCCGCGAGGCGCTCGATCGCGCCGAGCCCGAGATCGCCGCGGCGTTCGTCGGCGAGCCCCTCGTGGAGGCGTCGATCCGGAATACCCTGGGCGTCAGTTACTGGTACCTCGGCGACCAGGAGAAGGCGCTCCGACAGCAGCAGCTCGCGGTGGCCCTCCGCCGACAGGAGCTCGGCCCGGAGCATGCCGACACCGTCGGCGCAATGAATGACCTCGCCATCGTCCTGGACCGGATGGGCAAATATGCCGAGGAGCAGAAACTCCTGGAAGAGGTGGTGGCGGTCAAGCGACGGACGCTCGGTCCGGCGGATCCGGTCACGCTCCGATCCGCGAACAACCTGGCGATCGTGCTGGCCATGCAGGGCCTGCTCGAAGACGCCGCCGGGCTCGCGAAGGAAACCCTCGAGATCCAGCGCCGCGTCGACGGACCCGAGTCGATCACCACGCTTCGCTCGACGTACAACCTGGCGATCATGTGGCGCCACCTCGGACGGTGGGCCGACGCCCGGACCCTGTTCGACGAGTCGCTCGAGGTGCTCCGGCGCGTCCACGGCCCCGACCATCAGGACACGCTCCGGGTGGTCAACGGCCTGGGCGAGCTGCTGCTCGACCAACGGCGGCCCGCGGAAGCCCGGACGCTCTTCGAGCAGGCCCTGAGGGCCCAACGGCTGGTCCTGGGCCCAGACAGGGACGAGACCATCCTGACCATGATCAACCTCGCCGACACCGCGCGCCTCGAGGGCCGACTCGACGAGGCGCGTCGGGCGGCCCTGGAGGCCGACGCGCTGAACCGCCGCACGCTCGGGCCCGAGCACCCGCAGACGCTCTTCGGGCTCACCATCCTGTCGAGCATCGCCCGGGACGAGGGCCGCTTCGACGAGGCGAGCAAGGGCTACGAGAGGGCCCTGGCAAGCCTGCGACGGACCCTCTCGGCCAGGAACCCAGAGATACAACGATGCTTGGCTGACTATGCCTGGATGTTATCCGCCGCCCCGGACCCCGCCTACCGCGACCCGCGCCGCGCGATCGAGATGGCGGACGAGCTGATACGGAACACGCCGAAGGTGCGCGACGTCTGGATGACCCTCGGCGTGGCCCGTTACCGGGCCGGCGCCTGGAGCGATGCGATCGCGGCGCTCGAGAGATCGGAGGCGCTGACCCCCGGGCTATTCACGGCCGCCGACGGCCTTTTCCTCGCGATGGCCTACTGGCGACTGGAGGAGAAGAAGAAGGCTCGCGAATGGTTCACGAAGGCGGCCCAGTCGGCCGAGACGGCCATCCAACCGTCCGGCGCCGAGCTGAAACTTTTCCGGTCGGAGGCGGGCCGCTTGCTGGGCATCTCGGAGCCCTCGAGGCCCCGAAGAATGCAGATGAATCCTTGACTGGTTTGAGCCAGGACGGATCGAGGCCGGGGCGATCAAGGAGCCCCGCTTCGGCGAACACGGAAGCGGTCACTTCGACAGCACGAGATCGGCTCCTGACGCACAGCGGACCGAAGTGACCGACATGGGGCCGTCGCGCGGGCGGCGGCCCTGGCAGGAAGGGAGGGTCGCGAGATCGCCGGGCGTCCCGGCGGACGCGGCCATCCTTGAGCGCAGGAGCTGCGCGCACGGTGTCCGGGATCAATCCCGATTCCCCGGCCGGCCGGGGTGCGCGCTCATTTCCCGGGAGGTGTACCATGGCGAGAATCTGCAAGCAGGTCGGGAAGGCGAGGCGACGGGGGCTGCGTCCCCGACTCGAGGGGCTCGAAGACCGCATCACGCCGACGACGTTCCATGTGAACACGGTCCTCGATACCGTGGCGGTGAACCTCAAGACGGGCAAGGACGCCAGCGGCCACGTCTCGTTGCGCTCGGCCATCATGGCCGCCGACGCTCACGGCGGATCGAACAGGATCGTCGTCCCCAGCGGCACGTTCCTGCTCACGCTCGCGGGACCAGACAACGGAGCGACCGGAGACCTGAACATCACGACCAGCGTCTCGATTCAGGGCCGCGGCGCCGGCAGCACGATCATCGACGGCAATAACGTCGATCGGGTCATCCAGGTCGGCGCCGGCAAGGTGACGATTACGGGCGTGACAATCCAGCATGGCCGCGTGACGGGCGACGGGGGCGGGATCCTCCACAGCGGCGGCCAGTTGACGCTCAACTCGGTCGTCGTCACGAGCAATTTGGCGGTCGGCTCGGCCGGCTCCGGACCGGGAGGCGCGGGAGGCGCCGGCGAGGGCGGCGGGGTATTCAACGCGTCAGGGTCGCTCAGCCTGGTGAAGACGACGATCGCGTCGAACCAGGCGATCGGGGGTGCGGGCGCCGCGGGGACCGCCGGTGCCGCCGGGACCGGGTCTGTCGGCGGGGCCGGCGGGCCAGGCGGGGCCGGTGAAGGTGGCGGGGTCTTCAATGCGGCCGGGGCGACGCTGGCGATCAATGGCGCAACATTCTCGGCCAACCGGGCAGTTGGCGGCACCGGGGGCGCGGGCGGCGTCGGCGGCAGCGGCGTTCCCGCTGGCGGCGCCGGCGGTGCCGGTGGCGCGGGGGGCGCGGGCCAGGGCGGCGGGCTGTTCAACCTGGGAGGCGCCTCCCTGACGGGCACCGCCAGCGCGTTCACCGGCGACAACGTCGCCGGCGGCACGGGCGGGACTGCCGGGTCGGGCGGCGCCGGCACGGGCTTGCAGGGCAGGTTCGGCCTTGGGGACGGCGCCGGCGGGACCGGCGGCGATGGGACCGGCGGGGCTGGCGGCCGCGCCGGCAACGGCGGCGCCGGCCAGGGCGGCGGGATCTTCAACGGCGGCGGCGCGACTCTGACGAACACGACCGGCCTGGCGATCGCGTCCAACGTCGCAATCGGCGGCGCCAGCGGTACCGGCGGCGCGGGCGGAGCGGGGACGGGCGGCCGCGGCGGGGAAGGCGGCCTGGGCGTCAGCCCGAACAATCCGGATGTCGTTATCCAGGACGGTCCGGGAGGCTTCGGTGGCGCCGGCAACGGGGGCATCGGCGGCTTCGGCGGGATCGCCGGTGTCGGCCAGGGCGGGGGCCTGTTCAACGACACGGGCGGCACCGTGACTTTCCGCGCCGCGACTCCGGCCAGGTCATCGGCCGCCATCGCATTCACCGGCAACCAGGCGGCCGGCGGCGTCGGCAGTCTGGGTGGCGTGGGCGGCGCCGGCACCGGCGGCACCGGCGGCGTCGGCCAGACCGACCGGTTCGGAGGTGTGGGCGGCATCGGCACCGGCGGTGCCGGCGGTGCCGGCGGCGACGCCCATGACGGCGATGGCGGCGGGATGTTCAATAACGGGACCGTCTCCTTCACCGGAGTGACCGTGAATCTCTCGGGCAACCAGGCTCAGAGCGGAGCCGGCGGAGGCGGCGGCGCGGGCGGGAGCGCCGATGGTGGCGCGGGTGGCCCCGGCAATGGCGGCAACGGCGCGGGCGGCGATGGCGGCAACGGCGGCAACGCCCTTGGCGCCACCGGCGGTCACGGCGGCGAGGGCGCGACCGGCTCGGGCGGCGGTATCTTCAACTCGACGACCGGAGCAATCACCATCAATCCCCGCCTCGGGGCGAAGAAGGGCTCGAAGCAGGCCAGGGCCACCGACCTCATCACGGGCAACAGCGCCGCCGGCGCCTCGGGCGGGCAGGCGGGCCTCGGCGGCCCCGCCACGGCCGGGATTGGGATCGTACCAGGCGGCGTCAACGGAGTGGCCACGCCGGGCCAACCTGGCGCGGCCGACCTGTTCAGCGTCGGGATCGGCGGCGGCGTTGCCACCTTCGGCACAGCCAAGTTCGACAACGTCACGATCACCGGCAATCACGCCTCGACCAATGACCCCGACGTGGACGGCACGATCACGTCGTGACGATCGCCCGGCGCGCCGCCCGACCCTCCCCAGTGATGGCCGGGCGGCGATGCGCCGGGCTGTAAAGAAGCGACGCCGCGAACCCCTCCACATGACAGGCGAGATCATCACACCTCGAGATTCCTCCCCGGCGAGTGACCCGTGCGTCGCGCATCCCGGTTCCTCTACACGCGGCGGTCGCACCGCCTCGGCCGGGCCGAGGCCGCCGCGAACGCGGAGACCGTCAACGAGGGCATCGGCGCGTTCAGCTCGAAGTCCGCCTCTGAATTGAAAGCGCTCGCCCAAAACCTTGCGGTGGCCTCTCGGAGCCTCGCGACAGGATCGCTCGCTGTGCGCCGCTCGATGGATTTGAGAGCGGCCGGCATCCTCTGTCTGCGGACCGAAGGTTACCCGCCGCGACTTCGAGGGGTAGAATAGGTGAGAGGCTCGCTTGGTGGGCCCTCACTTCCCCGAAGGAACGACGTCGATGGCGACCGCACCACCGACCGCGAGCGACCCGGCCTCGGACGGAGCGTCCCCTGAGGGGGTTACTGGGCCGTCCCGGACGGACGGCACCGCGCCCGCCAGCTCGGACGAGCTGGAACGAAGGACCCGTGAGATCGGCCGCGAGCTATTTGACCGGATCGGCCGCGAACGGCGGCCCTGGCATCGGTCGTGGTGGGATGACCGATTCATGGCCATGACGCTCGACCAGCCGGCGGTCCGCGTCCAGCTCTTCCGGTTCATCGATGCCCTGCCCGCGCTCAAGGACCCGGAGTCGATCCGCCGCCACCTGGCCGAATACCTCCATGAGGCGGGCGACGCCGTCCCCTGGTGGCTTCGGCTAGCACTCGAGCTCGCGCCCGAGGGGACCACGCGGGCCGAGTGGCTGGCCGACGCGGCCCGGGTCGCGGCCGGCGTCATGGCGCGCAAGTTCATCGCGGGGGCCACGCCCGACGAGGCGCTCCAGACGGTCCTGTCGCTGCGGCGGCGGAAGCTGGCATTCACCGCCGATTTGCTGGGTGAGGCGATCATCAGCGAGGCCGAGGCCGACTGGTACCAGCAGACCTGCCTGCACATGATCGACGAATTGACCGGGCCGCTCGCGCGCAGGCCGGAGATCCCGATCATCGACCGCGACCAGCACGGCCCGATCCCTCGGGTCAACCTGTCGCTCAAGCTGTCGAGTCTCACCGCGCACTTCGAGCCGATCCACGCCGAGGCCTCGATCGCACACGCCTCCGAACGCCTGCGGCCGATCCTGCTCGCGGCCCGCGACCGAGGGGCGTACGTCCACGTCGACATGGAGCAATATACGTATCGGGCGCTGACCTACGAGCTGTTTTGCCGGGTTCTCGCCGAGCCCGAGTTCCGCGACTGGCCCGACGTCGGCATCGTGGTGCAGGCGTATCACCCCGAGGCCGAGGCCGAGCTGCGGATGCTGCGCGACTGGGTCGTCGCGTCGCGCGGGGCGCCGATCACGATCCGGCTGGTCAAGGGAGCCTACTGGGATTACGAGGTCCTCAGCGCCAGGCGACTGGGCTGGCCCGAGCCGGTTTACCTCGAAAAATGGCAGAGCGACGCGTCGTACGAGCGTTGCTCGCGGTTTTTGCTCGAGAACCACGACCGATTGCGGCCGGCGTTCGGCAGTCACAACGTACGCAGCCTCGCCCACGCGATCGCGACGGCCGAGGCGATGGGACTGCCGGAATCCGCCTACGAGCTCCAGACGCTCTACGGCATGGGCGAGGCGATCCAGGGGGCGCTCGTCGACCGAGGCCATCGCGTGCGGGTTTACACGCCCTACGGCGCGATCCTGCCGGGCATGGCCTACCTGGTGCGCCGGCTGCTCGAGAACACCTCAAACGAATCGTTCCTCAAGCTGAGCTCGGCCGCGCGGGCCCGCGTCGACGAGCTATTGCGCGACCCCGAGGAGATCGGTGCGATGCTGACCCGGACCCGTGCTCCCAGGACGTCGACGATGACAACGACCCCGACCGAGCTGCCGCGGTTCCGCAACGAGCCGCCCACCGATTTCGCCCGCGCCGAGAACCGCGAGGCGATGCGGCGGGCGCTCGACGACGTCCGGCCGAAGCTCGGACGCCACTATCCCCTGATCGTCGGCGGCCAGGAGTTCGACACCCAGCCGCGCCGGCTCTCGTCGCTCGATCCCGGGAACAGTTCGCGGATCGTCGGCGCGACCTCGATGGCCGGGGTGGCCGAGGCCGATCGGGCCGTCGCGATGGCCCGCGAGACTCAGCCCGCATGGGGCTCGCTGCCGGCCCGCGAACGCGCCGCAGTCCTCCTCGGCACCGCCGAGATCCTTCGCTCGCGTCGCTTCGAGCTGGCCGCGTGGGAGGTTTACGAGTGCGGCAAGCCCTGGGCCGAGGCCGACGGCGACATCGCCGAGGCGATCGATTTCTGCGAGTTCTACGCGCGGGAGATCATCCGGATCTCCGAGCCGAGGCATCGCGACGTGCCAGGCGAGACCAATTTCACCGAGCACCTGCCGCGCGGCGTGGCCGTGATCATCCCGCCGTGGAACTTCCCGCTGGCGATACCGACCGGGATGACGGTCGCCGCGCTGGCGGCCGGGAACGCGGCGATCGTCAAGCCGGCCGAACAGTCGCCCATCATGGCCTGGCACCTCTGCCGCGCCCTGCTCGAGGCGGGGCTGCCGCCGGGCGTGCTGGCCTACCTGCCGGGCGTCGGCGAGGAGGTCGGCCAGGCGCTGGTGACGCACCCGGGGGTCGACGTCATCGCGTTCACCGGCTCGCGTGACGTCGGGCTCCTCATCAACCGCCAGGGGGCCGAGGTCATGCCGAGGCAGGACCACGTCAAGCGGGTCATCGCCGAGATGGGGGGCAAGAACGCCATCATCCTGGACGACGACGCCGACCTCGACGAGGCGGTCGTCGGCGTGCTACACAGCGCGTTCGGCTACTCGGGCCAGAAATGCTCGGCGTGCTCGCGCGTCGTCGCGCTCGAGGGAATTCACGACGCGTTCCTGGCGAGGCTGGTCGAGGCCGCGCGGGCGGTCAAGGTCGGCCCGGCCGACGATCCCGAGACCATGGTCGGACCCCTCATCGATGCCGACGCCCGACGCCGGGTGCTCGAATACCAGCGGATCGCGGCGAGCGAGGGTCGCGTCGTCTATCAGGGCGATCCCGGCTCGATCGTCGATCGAGGGTTCTTCGTCGGACCAATGATCGTGGCCGACGTCGCGCCCGGGGCCCGCGTGGCGCAGGAGGAGATCTTCGGCCCGGTGCTGGCTGTGCTCAAAGCGAGGGACCTCGACGACGCACTCCGCATCGCCAATGGGACGCAATACGCGCTCACCGGCGGTGTATATTCCCGCAGCCCGGCCAACATTGAGAAGGTCCGCCGCGGCTTCCGCGTGGGGAACCTCTACATCAACCGCGGCATCACCGGCGCGGCCGTCGACCGCCAGCCGTTCGGCGGGTTCAAGCTCTCGGGCATCGGCACCAAGGCCGGCGGACCGGATTATCTGCTCGAGTTCCTGCTGACCCGGTGCATCACCGAGAACACGATGCGACGGGGTTTCGCGCCCGAGGACACCGCGCAGGGGCCGGCGCAGGTCGTCGAGATGGGGCGCGGGGTCTGAAGCCACCGAAAGGCGGCGTCATTCCCGCGCCTCCGTCGCCCCGTCGATCGGATCCTTAGCCCGCCCGCCTTCCGCCAACCGACCGCCGGCGCCGGGGATTCGTGCCCGCGGCCGCGATCCGCACGGCGAACGATCCGATCAGCGGCTCCTCGATCGCGACGTAGTCGTTCGCGTGCATCCGCAGCCCCTCGTGCCGCTGGTTGCCGCCGAAGGCGAGCTCCTCGACCTCCAGCAGGCTCACGTCGAACACGGTTGCCAGATCATAGAGCTTCCCGAACGGCGGGACGACGCCCGGCTCGCAATCGGTGAAGACCGACATCAGCTCGGCGTCGTTCGCCAACCGCACGTCCGCGGCGGGCAGGCCCAGGAGCGCCGCGAGCTGAGCCAGGTCGATCCGGCTGGTGCAAGGGAGGACCGCCAGCACGAACCGCTCGCCCGCCATCACCAGCACTGTCTTGGCGACCATCCGCCCCGGCATGTGCATGTTGTGCGCACGCTTCGTCGACGACGAGGCCGGCTGGACCAGAACTTCCTCAAACCAGACACGGCGGCTCCGCAGGAACTCCACGGTGTACATCGGCGAAGCTCTCCTCATGAAGTCTTGGGGGCGTCCCGGACATTAGCTATTATGGGGCATCTGGCGAAAATGGGACACTGGTATCAAATAAACGGTCCCGTAAAAAACAGCAAAAAGCACAAAAAGCGAATTCCGGTCGTCTGAACTCTGTAGAATGGGCTCAAGGCCGGGCAGTGGACCGGAAGTTCCAGGGTGTTCCGCAAAGCGGACGGGAGACGGACGAGGGCTTGAAACGGCACCCGGAAGTCGCTACGGTGCCGGAAGTTGCTCCGACGAGCGACGGGGAGGGCCGCGATCGTGCCAGCCAATCTTCCCCCGCAATATCACAAGGCCGAGGAAGCGTACCGCAAGGCACCGACCGCCGCGGACCGGCTGGAGGCCGTGCGTGAGATGTTCCGCCTCCTGCCCAAGCACAAGGGGACGGAAAAGCTCCAGTCCGACCTCAAGCAAAAGATGAGCCAGTTGCGTGAGGAAGTGGATCGGGGCAAGACGGGGGGGAAGAAGACGGGGGTGAGTCATCGCGTGCCGCGCGAGGGGGCCGGCCAGGTGGTGCTGGTCGGCGCGCCGAACGTGGGCAAGAGCACGCTGCTCGCGGCGCTGACGAATGCCCGCCCGGAGATTGCGGCCTATCCGTTTACGACGAGGGCACCCCAGCCGGGGATCATGATGTGGGAAGACGTGCCGGTGCAACTGGTCGACCTGCCGCCAATCGCGCCGGAGTATTTCGAACCGTGGCTGTCGAGCGTAATCCGGTCGGCGGATGCGGCGCTCCTGGTCGTCGACCTCTCGAGCGACGACGTGGCAGATGCGGCCACGGCCGCGCTCGACCTGCTGGCCGGGGCGCACACCGAGCTCGTCGGCGAGCTGCCGTACGACGTGGAGGACGAGCGGATCCGTCACATCAAGACGGCGATGGTGGCAAACAAGCTGGACGCCGACGGCTCCGCGGATCGCCTGGAGATCCTGCGCGACTGGCTGGGCCCGCGTTTTCCGATCGAGGCGGTCTCGGGCCTGACGGGAGGGGGGCTGGAAAGACTCCGACGGACGGCATACGATTTACTCGGAGTCCTGCGGGTCTACACCAAGGTCCCGGGCAAGCCGGCCGATCGGACGAGGCCCTTCACCGTTCCGATCGGCAGCACCGTCATCGACCTGGCCAGGGAGATCCACCGGGACTTCGAGCACTCGCTGAAATCGGCCCGGATCTGGGGCTCGGGCGTCTTCGAGGGCCAGTCGGTCAAGCGCGATCACGAGCTGCATGACGCCGACGTCGTCGAGCTGCACGTCTGATGGGACGGCCCGTCGCTCGGGGCCGCGCGGATCGCGGCGTCCTGGGAACCATCGGACCGGGCGGGTCCAGCCGCGGGGGCGCCGGGGGAGAGTTCCATGGAAACGGCTCTGATCGTCGAGGACCACCCGGAGCAGGCCGACCTGGTCGCCAGGATCCTGGGGATGCGCGACTTTCAGCCCATCCTCGCCGAGGACGGCGAGACCGGGCTGAAGCTGGCCCGAGAGCAGCACCCCGACGTCATCCTGCTGGACCTGATGCTCCCGGACGTCAACGGCTTCGACGTCTGCCGCCGACTGCGCACCGACCCGGCGACCCGGCTTATCCCCGTGGTGATGCTCACGGCGCTCAACGATGTGCAGCACCGCGTCCACGGCTTCCGCGTCGGCGCCAACGCCTACGTCACCAAGCCGTTCGACATCAACGACCTGTTCGACGCGATCTCCGCGGCGCGGGCCTGGCGTGCCAGCATGGAACATCGCTCGCTCCAGGGCGAGATCCACGTCGAGCTGAATAGCGAGATCACGCTGCTCAAGGACCTCAATGACTTCCTCATGGTGGTCTGCCAATCGACCCCGCTGGGTCAGGAGCAGGTGATCCAGATCCGCCAGGCCGTCATGGAGATGGCCCACAACGCCATCGAGTGGGGCAATCGGCACCAGAGCGACCGACTGGTGAAGATCACCTACCGCATCCACGAGGACCGCCTCGAGATCGTCGTCCAGGATCAGGGCCCCGGCTTCGACCGCAGCCGGCTGCCCCACGCCGCCGTGCCCGACGACCCGTTCTCGCACCTGGACGTCCGCGAGAAGCTGGGCCTGCGCGCCGGCGGCTTCGGGCTCTTGATTTGCCAGGGCATGGTCGATGAAATGTCCTACAACGACACCGGCAACCAGGTGACGCTGATCAAGCGGTTCCCCGCCGCCTGACGGGACCGACGGCGTCACCCCGCCCCATCCGCCGGGCCCGCGAACCGAAGCCCCTCGCCCCGGCGGCGGCCAGGAGGTCATGCGCTTGAGGCCGGATTCCGACGCAACGACCGCCTCCGGCCCGCGAGGGGGTGCCGTCCCGATGGATTCCGCTCCCGCCGGGCGGTCGTTCGATGGCCCGGCCCGGCCCGACCGCGATGCCCCTGCGCCCCGCTCCCGCCGCGAGCGGCCGAGCCTCCTGGTGGTCGACGACGAGCCCGAGGTTCTGCACTCGGTCCACGACCTGCTCCGGCTCGATTATCGCGTCATCACCCGCGGCTCCGGGGCCGCGGCGCTCGAGGTCCTCCAGTCGGCCGAGGACATCCACGTGATCATGTCCGACCAGCGGATGCCGGGGATGTCGGGCGTCGAGCTTTTGCGACGCGCCCGCGCTATCCGCCCCGAGACCACTCGCCTGCTGTTCACCGCGCACGCCGACATCCGCTCCATCATCGACGCGATCAACGAAGGCCACATCTTCCGCTACATCGCCAAACCCTGGGATTCCGACGAGCTGGCGGCCGTCGTGCGCCAGGCCGTCGAGCGCCGCGACCTGATCGTCGAGAAGAACCGCCTGCTCGCCGAACTCCAGTCCGCCAACACCCGCCTTACCGAGGCCAATCGGCTGAAGGGGGCCTTCCTCGAGGTCGCCAGCCACGAGCTCAACACGCCCGTCAGTGTGCTCCTCGGGCTGATCGAGCTGCGCAAGATGGCCATGACCGACGCCCCGGCCGCCGACCGCCAGTGGCTCGAGCACGCGGGCTCCGCCGCCCGGCGGCTGGCGCGCACCGTCGAGCGCATGCTCCAGCTCGTCCGCTCGGGCGACTTCGGCCGGCCCCTGGAGCGCCGACCGGCCGATGTCGCCCCGTTGATCCAGGGCGCCGTCGACGAACTGGGCTCCTATCTCGAGCTCCGCCGCCAGACGGTCGCCGTCTCGATCGAGCCCGGCCTCGAGCCGATCGAGGTCGACGCCGAGAAGATCGCCGACGTGCTGGTCAATCTACTCGCCAACGCGATCAAGTTCACCCCGGACGGCGGGACCATCCGGATCCTGGCCACCTCTGAGCCGGGCTGGCTGCGCGTCTCGGTCAGCGACGATGGACCGGGCATCCCGGCCGACGACCAGCAATATCTCTTCGAGCCCTTCTTCACCGGCTTCGACACCCTCCGCCACTCGTCGGGGGATTATCAGTTCGGCAAGCGGGGCATCGGGCTGGGGCTCTGGCTGGTCAAGACCTTCGTCGAATTGCACGGGGGACGCGTCGAGCTCTCCAGCCGCCACGGCCAGGGCTCGACCTTCGCCCTATTGCTGCCCCGCCCCTCGCCGCCGGGCGGCCCCGGCGCCTCCCCGCCGTCGGCCGACTGACGACCCGCATGAGTGGGAGGGCGAGGCCCACCGATCAGATCCCCTGGGAGGCGGGCTCGTCGCCCGCGATCATGGGCCGTCGGGCGCCGGGGCTTCCCTCCGGCTCTCGATGTAATCGCGCAGGTAGCGGAGGAACGTCGGCAGCCCCGCGTCATCCCACGCCTTCTCGATCAGCTCCTTCAGCCGCTGATTCTCGGACTGGAGGTCGCGGAACGCCTGCGCATCCACCTCGCTCAGGTTGACCCCGGCGACCTGGTCGTGCGTGTTCACCGACAGCATGAAACCCGCCTCGTTCGGCCAGGGTTGAATTTGAAGTTTCATGTGCGGATAGCGATGATTGCCCAGCCGCAAGGCCCAGATGGACGACTGGCGCCCCGGGGCCTTCCCCGCCCGCTCGAACGGCGGGCCGCCGAGGAGTTCACTCGGAGAGCGGTCCTCACCCCATTGCAGCCGCCGGCGGACCGCGTCGGGCACCGGGCCGGACGGATAGGCCAGCTCGAGGTATATGCCGGCGGCCTGCCGCAGCAGGTCGAGTCGCAACCGCCGGAGGTCGTCGGCCGCCACCGCGTTCGTCGGCTCCATGAGCGATTCCCTGGTTGACATCGGTCCCGCCGCCGAACGCTGCCGGCGGATCGGTCGGTCGAAACGCCGGGATATCCTCTCCTGCCCCGAGGCGAGCGCCCGGCCCCTACCCTGTCTCTCCTCCAATCATACTCCGGGCCCCCTCCCGGAAAGCACCCATCCTGATCCCGCACCGCCGCCCACTTACCGCGGCCCCTGCTCTTATCTCCATACCTTGCCACGATTTGAAGTGACCGGCAAAAACCGCGCGAGTGGGCCCTGCGCGGCCTTGACTCGACTCGGGCCGGCCAAAGACTCGGTCCGCCAACCGCCATCGGCCACCTGCGGTCAAATCGACCTTAACACCCGGTGCAGCAGTGAGTTACCCCGATATCTGCCCCGCAAGTTTGGGTGGCTGCTGTCGCGTAGCCTAACGCATTACGATGAATTTGATAGGGAATCCGCTGACCCCGGCGGACATCCCGTCATGATTCGCGGCGTTTTTTCGAGCGATTCCCCCTTGACACCGTTTAGTTGGCTGCTAGGATGGATGTCGAGTAACCAAGAAGGTAGGGATCCACCACGCAAGCTCGACCAGTCCGGAACAACGATGGTCGAGAGGGAGGAATGGATGGAATCCGAACTGGTGGTCAGCGGTGCGATCGTCGATTCCTGGGTGGAGTCGAGTCTGACGTCTTCCCAGGGGAGCCGGCTGGTGCTTCAGGTGGCCCCGCGGGGTCGGCCGAAGGATCTGGTCATTGTCGAGGCTGAGCCCTCGCTGGTCCCGGATCGCTTCTGGCTGGAGGATCTGAGCGAGAACCTCTGCCACGGCAGCCCCGTGGAGGCAGTGGGTCGTCGGTCCTACAACGGATTCGTCGCCGCCACTCAGCTCCAGCTCATCCGGTAATCGACCAATCCATCCGGGCAGCACAGGCCCGAGGTCGTGGCCGTCGATCGTCGCGCGTGCCCAAGCCGACGCACGATGCGGCCATCGCCCGGCGGCCGGCTCGTCCTGCGTCTCACACACTACCCGCGAATCGGGGCGAACGGGCGAATCGTCCGGCAGCCGCCGCCGGGACGGGATCAGATCACGTCCGACACAGTCACCCGCTCGCCCGGTTCCGGGGGCGAGCTTTCCGATCCCGCGACCGGGCGATTGGCGATCGCCTCCCGAACCGGAAGAGCGCTTCAATTCCCGAGCGAGGGTGCTTTTCATCTCGCTCGCAATCGGCTAGACTTCTAGAAATGATGGATTGGACGGCTCCGGCACGGGGCGTCCGATCGGGTCGCGAAGGCCCATGCCCCGCCTCCAGGGCGGCGCATGGGCCTTTGTCGTTTTACGGAGCAAGACATTGGGAGTTCGGTGAGGATGAACGCGGACCGGCTGTACGAACGTTACAGTGAGCTCCAGTCCTATGTAGGCTGGAGCAATGAGGACGCATGTCGCGTCGCGGCGACGGCGCCGGTGCTCGAGCCCTACCTCCACGCTCTCATCGAGGATTTCTACGCGGAGATCGAACGCCACCCCAATGCCCGCCAGGTGATCACCGGCGGCACCGAGCAGATCGCCCGGTTGAAGGGGACCCTCACCCAGTGGATCCGCGACCTTCTTTCCGGGACCTACGACGCGAGCTACGTCGCGCGGCGATGGAAGGTCGGCCTTCGCCACGTCGAGATCGGGCTGGAGCAGGTGTATACGAACGTCGCACTTTCGCGGCTGCGGACCGGGCTGGTCCGGGCGCTCCACGAGTCGTGGCGCGGGGCGGCGGGCGAGCTGAAGGAGACCGTCCGGTCGCTCGACAAGCTGCTGGACCTCGACCTGGCGATCATCGAGGACGCCTACCAGGCGGAATACGCGGCGCGGCTCCAGCGGAACGAGCGGCTGGCAACGCTCGGCCAGGTTGCCGGCGGCGTGGCCCACGAGCTACGCAACCCGCTTAACGTGGTGAAGACGTCGGTGTATTATCTCCTCAACGCCCGCAATCCGACCGAGGACAAGAAGGCCGGCCACCTGCGGCGGATCGAGCGCAACGTCGAGCTCGCCGACGGCGTGATCACCGCGCTGTCGAACTTCGCGCGGCTGCCGCTCCCGGAGATGCGACCGATTGACCTGGAGTCGATGGTCCGCGAGGTCCTCGAGCTCAACCCGCCGGGCGACCGGATCGAGGTGACGCTGGAATCGCCGCCGGGCCTGCCCCGCGCCCTCGGCGACGCCAGCCAACTCCGGATCGCGCTGGGGAACCTCGTCCGCAATGCCCGCGACTCCATGGCGCAGGGCGGGCGGCTCGACATCGGCCTGAGCCCCGAAGGAGACCGCGTGGCCATCTCGGTGACCGACTCGGGCACCGGGATGGACGAACTCGAGCTGGCCCGGATCATGGAGCCGCTCTACACGACCAAGGCGCGGGGGCTGGGGCTGGGCCTGGCCATCACGCGGTCGATCGTCGAGAAGAATCAGGGTACAATCCAGGTCGAGAGTCGGTCGGGCCGGGGCAGCCGGTTCACCGTCCGATTGTTCGCCGCTCCGGTCGAGGGAGACCCCGAGCTATGAGCCACGAACCCGCCCGAATCCTCGTCGTCGACGACGACGTCGATATCTGTCATAACCTCAGCGACATCCTCACGGACCTCGGCTACCACGCCGACATGGCCCACGACGGGCCGTCGGCCCTGGAGCTCTTGCAGCGGGGCCACTACGACGTCGCGCTTCTCGACTACAAGATGCCCGGCATGGACGGCCTGACGCTCTACCGCGAGATCCGCCGGCGGCATGCCGGGACCGTCGCGCTGCTGGTGACGGCGTACGCCTCGCCGGCGACCGCCGAAGAGGCCCTGGCCGCCGGGGCCTGGAAGGTCGTCGCCAAGCCGGTCGACTTCTCGTCGCTGCTCCAGTTGGTCGAGCAGGCGATCGACCAGCCGCTGGTCCTCGTGGTCGACGACGACAAGGACCTCTGCGCCAACCTCTGGGACCTCTTCCGCGACCAGGGATACCGCGTGAGCCTCGCCCACGACGCCCCCGAGGCGGCCGAGCAGATCCGCGATTCTCGCCATCGCGTCGTCCTGATCGACATGCGGATCCCCGGCGCGACGGGGAACGACGTGTTCCGGATGGTCCGCGAGGCCGATCCCCGCGCCCGCACGATCGTCGTGACCGGATATCGGGCGGAGATGGATCCGCTGATCGACCAGATGGTGGCCGAGGGCGCCGACGCGGTCTGTTACAAGCCGTTCGACGTGCCGCAGTTGCTCTCCAAGCTCGGGGAGCTGGCCCAGCCGCACGCGGAGGAGGCCGGGCGAGCCCCGGACTGAGGCCATGGCCACTTCCCCGCTCGACATCCTGGTGATCGAGGACGACCCCGACGCCCGGGAGAACCTTCGCGACATCCTCGAGCTCGACGACCACCGGGTTGTGCTGGCCGGCTCCGCCGCCGAGGCGAAGGCCCGCGACGACTGGCGGCGATTCGCCGCCATCATCCTCGACCGCCGGCTTCCCGACACCACCGCCGAGCAGTTCCTGCCGGTCCTCAAGGCGTACGCGCCCCGGGCCGCCGTGATCGTCGTGACGGGGTACTCGGACTTCCAGGGTGTGATCGCCGCGCTGCGGCAGGGCGCCTCCGATTACCTGCTCAAGCCGCTCAGTCCCGACCTGCTGCGGGCCAGCCTGGAACGGATCGCCGAACGGCGGCAGCTTACCGTCGCCAAGGAGCGAAGCGACGCGGCCTTCCGCCACCTGGTCGAGGCCGCCGAGTGCATGATCGTGATCCTCCGCCCGGATCACACCATCGTCTACTTCAGCCCGTTCGCCGAGCAGATCACCGGGTTGTCGGCCTCCGAGGCCGTCGGCCGCAACTACCTCGACCTGCTGCCCGAGCCGGATCGCCCGAGGGTCGCCGCTGAGCTCGCGCGAGTCGCCGCCGGCGATCCCCTTCGCGGCCTGGAGAACCCCGTCTCCTGCCGCGACGGCTCGCCCCGGGCGATCCTGTGGAACGCGCGCTATCTCGCCGATTACGAGGACGGGCCGGCGATCCTGAAGGTCGGCCACGACATCACGTTCCTCAAGCACGCCCAGGAGCGCGCCCTGCAATCCGAGCGGCTGGCCGCCATCGGCGAGATGGTCACCGGACTCGCCCACGAGAGCCGCAATGCGCTCCAGCGCAGCCAGGCCTGCCTCGAGATGCTCACCTTGTCCGTCCGCGACCGGCCCGATGCCATCGGGCTGATCGACCGCATCCAGAAGGCGCAGGACCACCTCCACACCCTGTATGAGGACGTCCGCGGCTATGCGGCCCCGATCAAGCTCGACCGCGTGGCCTGCGACCTGCGGCAGGTCTGGCGCGAGGCCTGGATCCACCTGGATTCGGCGCGCACGCGCAAGGACGCCTCGCTCGCCGAGGCGGTCGACGGCGTGAACCTACGCTGCCTCGCCGACCCATTCCGGCTCGGGCAGGTCTTCCGCAACATCCTCGACAACGCGCTGGCGGCCGGGGCGCCGCCGGTCACCGTCGAGGTCCGCGCCAGGGAGGTCGTCATCAACGGCCGCCCGGCCGTCCGCATCGCCTTCCGCGACAACGGGCCGGGGATCCCGCCGGAGGTGCGGCCCAGAGTCTTCGACCCATTCTACACCACCAAGGCCCGGGGAACCGGCCTTGGAATGCCCATCGCGCGGCGGATCGTCGAGGCCCACGGCGGCCGGATCAGCCTCGGCGACGGCGACGCCCCCGGCGCCACCGTCATCATCACCGTGCCCCGAGGTATTACATGAGCCGATCCCTCAAGATCGTCGTCGCCGACGATGAGCTGGATATGCGCGACTACTTCCAGCAGATCCTGCCGCTGCTGGGCCACCAGGTCATCGGCGTCGCGCGCACCGGCATCGAGCTGGTCGAGCTCTGCGCGTCCTCGCATCCCGACCTCGTCATCACCGACATCAAGATGCCCGACATGGACGGCATCGACGCCGCCGGCAGGATCTACCGCCAGGAGGCGGTCCCCGTCATCCTGGTCTCCGCCTACAATGACCCCGAGTTCATCCGCCGCGCCGAGGGCGACCACATCATGGCCTACCTGGTCAAGCCGATCAAGCAGGCCGACCTCGAGCCGGCCATCGCCATCGCCCTTCGCCGGTTCGAGCAGTTCCAGGCCCTGCGCAAGGAGACCAACGACCTGAAGCAGGCGCTCGAGGACCGCAAGGTCATCGAGAAAGCCAAGGGCATCCTGATGAAGAAGGCCAACCTCGACGAGCACGACGCCTTTCGCCGCCTCCAGAAGATCGCCAGCGACAAGAATCGCAAGCTCATCGAGATCGCCCAGATGATCCTCACGGCCGAGGAGGCCCTCGAGCCCTCGAAGGCCAACTGATGCATGGCATCGATTTCGCCGGCATGAAAGTCGGCCGGACTTTCCAGCCCGACGGGACCTGAGTGTCGGGCAAGACTGCCCGACCTACTTGAGGATCTTCCGCGCCGGGGTCAAGTCGGGTCGCGGGAGGCGAACACGCGATGGAACTGTCCCGCCTGATCGAGGCGCTGTCCAACCCCTCGGCCTTCGGCGACCGTTCCGCGGGTCCAATCGAGGTGCATCAGACGCACATCTCCGCGGTGTTCCTCGCGGGCGGGTTTGCCTACAAGATCAAGAAGCCGGTGGCCCTGGGCTTCCTCGACTACAGCACCATCGAGCGCCGTCGCCACTTCTGCGAGGAGGAGGTGCGGCTCAACCGCCGCCTGGCGCCCGAGGTGTATCTCGGGGTCGTCCCCATCGTCCGCCGGGGGGGCGAGCTCCGCGTCGAGGGCACGGGCGACCCCGTCGAGTGGGCCGTGAAGATGCGACGGCTGCCCGACTCGGCCACCCTCCGCGACCGACTGGCCGGCGGCGAGGTCGACGCCGAGGCCCTCGACGGCCTGGCAAATCGGCTCGCCCGGTTCCACAGGTCGGCCGACTCGGGGCCGGAGATCGCCGCATGCTGCTCGTTCGAGGCCGTCGCCGCCAACGCCCGCGAGAACTTTGTCCAGGCCGGGCCGCACGTCGGTGTCACGCTCAGCCGATCGACGCTCGACCGCCTGCGCGACCGGACCGAGTCGGCCCTCCAGGCGCTGCGGGCCAAGATCGACGCCCGCGCGGCCCGCGGCGTCCCGCGCGACACCCACGGAGACCTGCGCCTCGACCACGTCTACTGGTTTCCCGATCGGCCCGAGCCGGCCGACTGGATCGCGGTCGACTGCATCGAGTTCGACCCGCGCTACCGCCACGCCGACCCGGTCGCCGACGTCGCCTTCCTCGCCATGGAGTTGGCCCTCGAGGGTCGACACGACCTGGCCTCGGCGTTCGTCTCGAGCTACCTCCGCGCGGCGGACGACCCCGACGGCGCCGCGGTGCTCCCCTTCTACCGATCGTACCGAGCCGCGGTGCGGGGCAAGGTCGAGGGGATGAAGCTCAAGGAGCCCGAAATCCCCGAGGCCGAGCGAGCCTCCGCCCGCCGGCGCGCCCGCGCGCTGTGGCTGCACGCGCTCTGCGAGCTCGAGCCGCCCGGGCGCCGGCCTTGCGTGGTACTGCTGGCGGGGCTGCCCGGCGCCGGCAAGTCGACTCTGGCGCGCGGCCTGGCCGCACGCGCGGGGTTCTCGGTCATCCGGTCCGACGAGGTGCGGAAGCAGCTCGCCGGCCGCGGCGGAAGCGACCGCGCGGCGGCCGCCTTCGCCGCGGACATCTACACCCCCGAATGGGACGATCGCACCTACGGCGAATGCCTGCGCCGCGCCGAGGCGATCGTCTTCGAGGCGGGTCGGGCACTCGTCGACGCGAGCTTCCGCGACGAGTCGCGCCGCCGCGACTTCCTCGACGCTGCCTCCGCCTGGGGCGTCGCCGGCCGGCTGCTGCTCTGTCAGGCCAATCCCGACGTCGTCCGCGGCCGCCTGGCAGCGCGCCGCGACGACGCCTCCGACGCCGACTGGTCGATCTATCGCGAGGCCCGCCGGCGCTGGGATGAGCCCGGCCCGGTGACGCGGGCCGCCTCCGACACGATCGACGCCAACGGCTCGCCCGGGCACTCCCTGGAGCAGGCCCTCGCCGCGCTCCGCGGAGCCGGGCTGCTCGACCCGACCCGGCGCTGAAGGACTGCCCCATGAGATTCCTGATCGCGAGGGCGAGCCTCCCGGCGAGCCGGCATATCGAGGGACCTTCGCAGAATCCCGGCTCGGCAGGAGCCTCGCCCTCCCGGTCCAGGGCAGAGTCGAAGCCCCGCGGACGGCCGCGGCGTCCGTCAATGCGCCGCAGCGATCGGCGCGGCCGGCTCCGAGGCATGCGCCTCGGTCTCTCGCGAGGTCTTCACGGCCAGCACCGGGCACTCCGCGCGGGGCATCACGTACTCGGTCACGCTCCCCAGGAACAGCCGGCCCAGGCCGGTCCGCCCGTGCGTGCCCATCACGATCAGGTCGGCGTCGAGGTCCGTGGCAGCGCGAAGGATCTCCTCGGCGGCGTCGCCCCGGGCCATGCGGGCCTCGACCGGGTACTTGAGATCGGCCCCGTCGAGCAGCCGGCGCTCCTCGTCGAGGGCCTCGCGATAGGCCTCGGGATCGATCGGCACCGACATCTCGCTGGCATACACGCCGAACGGCACGACGTGGAACAGCATCAGCCGCGCCCCCAGGTCCCGCGCGAGCCCGCGGGCGACCCGCAGGCTGGTCTCGCACCCCTTCGAGAAATCGGTGGGGTGCAGGATCACGCGGATCCCCTCAGCCCTGCGCGGGCGCTCGTGTTCGGGCCGATGGAGCGCCAGCACGGGGCACCCGGCGTGCCGGACCACCTGCGTGGCGACGCTGCCGGCCAGGAGCCAGCTCAGCCCGGTCCGGCCGTGCGTGCCGACCACGATCAGGTCGGGCCGGAGTCGATCGGCCGCCCCGAGGATGCCCCGCGCGGCCTCGCCTTCCTCGACGAGGTACTCGAGGTCGACGGGCTCGCAGGGGGCGTACATCTCGCGCATCCGCGCCAGCAGCGCCTCGCGCTCGCGGCCCTCGACCGACGCCCCGTAGAAGCCGGGGACAACCTGGCCATACGGCACCGGCTCCTCCGGCACCCAGTGCGGCTCGATCATGTGGAGAACATGAATCCGCGTCTGGCCCGGCGCGGCCAGCGAGCAGGCCGCGCGGAAGGCATCGCGCGAACCCTCGGAGAAGTCGGCCCCGAACAGGATGTTCCGGAACGGTTTCATGATGGTCCTCGTCATTGAGAGTGCATGGTCTCGTCGTTCGCCAGGTCAACAGCGGTCGCGATTCGCGAAGGCGCGGACGTCCTCGATGGCCTGTTCGATCCCCTGGCGCCGCCAGTCGGACGGCGCGCTGTCGAGAGTGCGCTCCAGCATCTCCGCGAGATGGGCCGCCGCGTCCTTGAGCGAATCCCCCTCGCCCCGCACCTCCGGGAACTCGCGGTGATGGACCATCTCACGGGGCCCGCACAAGCACGGATGTCCCTGCGTCGTGATCACGACCTGATCAGGATCCGACATCATGAGAGCACTCCTGCGTACCGGTGCCGGACGGGAGGCCTTCCGGCCGGCGCATGAAAAAAGCCCCGCCTCCGCGTGTTGTTTCGCGGAGTGGGGCCACCATAGCCTCGCGCCTGGATCGCCCTTCTCGAACGATCCATACTCCTTGATTGTAAACCCGGGCCGTCGACGAACGCAAGCCCCCGATCGCGACGGCCCCTTGCATCTCCGCGGCGCTCCACGGATCGACGCGACGCCGCGTGATCCCATCCGGCGACCCCATCGATCGCGCCACCTTCCGGACGATCGATCCCCTCGGTCGCGACGGGTCTCGTCTTCCCGGGATTTGCGATCGCGTGGTCCTTGACCCGACGGAAGGGTTCAGGCACGATGCCCTATAGATATAGGTATCGGTAACACGGGCCGTGCAGAGTGGGCCCCTCTGGATCGAGGAGGACAATCGTGACGGGATTCCATCGCGTCCTGTTCGCCGCGAACCTCGCGGACTGGTCGCGCACAGCCTTCGACTCGGCCTGCGACCTCACCCGACATTCCGGCGGGCGCCTGGACGTGCTCAACGTCATCGACCCGATCCAGTTCCCCGGACCTCCCGAAAACCTGAACTTCCTGTCGGTCCTGCCGGGCGACACGCCCGAGCACCGCGCGCAGGTCGAGGCCCAGATGCGGGCCGTCTATCGCGCGGAGGCTCCCGTGAACATCCACTTCCACATCTGGGTCGGCGATCCGTCGGAGGAGGTCGTCCGCGCCGCCGACGACCTCGACGCGGATCTGGTCGTCCTCGGCACCCGGGGCCGGACGGGAGTCGACCGGATGGTCTGGGGCAGCGTGGCCGAGTCCGTCCTCCACCGCTCCCGCCGCCCGGTGGTCGTCGTCCGCGACCCCCAGCCATCTCCCGGGCGCCGCCGTTTCCGGCAGATCCTGCATCCCACCGACTTTTCGTCCCTCTCCCGCCCGGCGTTGCGCGTGGCGATCGAGCTCGCCCATGCCCATGGCGCGACGCTCAGGCTGCTGCACGTGGAGACGCCCCACGAGGCCTCTCATGGCCCCGCCGGGACGCGGCCCACGAGCGAGGCCATGGACCGCCTCAGGCATGAGGCCGACGCCGCCGGCATCGAGGTCGTGGTGGAGCTCCGCACCACCGCCGTCGACCCCGGCGACGAGATCCTCCAGGCTTCCCGCCAGACGGATTGCGATCTGATCGCCCTGGGCTCGCACGGCCGCACGGGAGTCCGCCGACTCCTGATGGGGAGCGTCTCCGAGTTCGTCCTTCGCTCCGCGACCTGCCCGACCATGATCGTCCGCGATGGCGCCGAGCCGCACGAATTCGCCGCCAGCCCGGCCTGACCGCTGCGCCCCTCACTCTCCGATTCCCGAGTATCGACGCATGAACGAGGCGACCGATCCGATCGAGGCTCGGCTGGCGGGAACGCTGCTGGGAACGGCCCTCGGCGACGCCCTGGGCCTGCCATGCGAGGGCCTGTCGGTCGCGGCGATTGCCCGGCGGTTCAGCCCCGTGGATCGTTTCCGCCTGCTCGGCCGGACAGGGTTCGTATCCGACGACACCGAGCAGTCGGCGCTCGTCGCTCAGAGCCTCGCCCGCCACCCCGACGATCCGGCCGCTTGCGCCCGGGCCTTCCGTCGTTCGCTGCTGGGCTGGGCCTGTCGGCTCCCGTGGGGCGTCGGCCTCGGGACGCTCCGCGCGTGCGGGCGGATCGCGCTGGGCCTGAGGCGCAGCGGGGTGATGTCCGCCGGCAACGGCGCGGCGATGCGCGCCGCGATCGTCGGCACCTTCTTCCACGATCGTCCGCGCGAGCGCGCGACCTTCGGCCGCGCGCTGGCCGAGGTGACTCATCGCGACCCCCGCGCGATCGAGGGCGCCCTGTACGTCGCCGAGCTGGCCGCCGCGTGCGCGAGCCAGCCCGCGGGGTTCTCGCGGTCGGCGGCCGTGGATCGGGCCCGAGCGGTCGTGAGCCACCCCGAGGTCGCCGCCGCGATCGACCGGGCGATATCGCTCGAGCGAACCGGTGCGCCGCTCGCCGAGGCGGCCGGCGCGTGCGGCACGTCGGGATACGTCGTCTGCACCGCGTCCTTCGCCACGTTCTGCTTCCTCCGACACGGCGACGACCCGCCGCGTGCCCTGGGCGCGGCGATCGGCGCGGGAGGCGACACCGACTCCATCGCGGCGATCCTCGGGGCCTGGCTCGGCGCCCTCCACGGTGAGATGGGCTTGCCGGGCCACCTGATCGACCGCATTCACGACGGACCCTTCGGCCCCACGCACCTCCGTGCCCTCGCCTCCGGCCTGGCCGCGGTTCGGGATGGACGGCCGGTGACCGTTCCCACCTACTCGCCGACCGCGGCCCTCGCGAGGAACCTCGCGCTCTATCCGGTGGTCCTCGGCCACGGCCTCCGCCGGCTCGTCCCCTTCTGAGGCCGGTGTGGCCGCCCGGCAACATGGGACAGCCTCGACCCCGAGAAACCCGTCACCTGGCACGTCGTTCGCCGTAGCGTATCTGGGTGGAAACATCACCGAGGAGGATGACAATGCCGCTGAAGATCCAGGTGTACTCCGACTACGTCTGACCGTTCTGCTACCTGGCGGAGTTTCCGCTACGCGACGCGATCCGGGGCAAGGACGTCGAGGTCGAGTGGATGCCGTTCGAGCTGCGGCCCGAGCCTCAGCCCACGCTTCGGCCCGAGGGCGAGTATCTCCAGCGCGCCTGGGCGCAATCGGTCTATCCGATCGCCCGCCGCATGGGCGTACCGATCACGCTGCCCCCGGTCTCGCCCCAGCCGCATACCCACCTCGCCTTCGAGGGCTACCAGTTCGCCCGCGAGCACGGCAAGGGAAACGAGTACAACGAGCGGGTCCTCGAGGCGTTCTTCGTCGAGGGCCGCGACATCGCCGATGTCGGCGTGCTTGCGGCGATTGCCGGCGAGGTCGGCCTCGACGAGCGCGCATTCGAGGAGGCGCTCCGGACGCGCCGGTATCGCGAGGCCCACCACCGGGCGCTCCGCCATGCCTACGAGGAGGCGAATGTCACCGGCGTTCCGATGTTCGTCATCGGCGGCCAGATCCTCACCGGGCTCCAGGACCGCGAAACCCTCGAGGCGGCGATCGACGACGAGCTGGTTGGATCGTAGAAGACTCTGCGATTCCGCGGATGATCGATCGCGAACATGATTCTCGATCTGAACGCCCCGGATCGCGCCGAGGCCGGCGTCTGCTACAATTCGGCGGTCGTATCCACTCGCCGCGGTCCGATCCCGCGTCCCGCACGACAGGCTGCAATTTGACGCACCATGAAGATCCTCTTCCTCCACGGCTGGCACTCGGTCCCCGGCGGGGTCAAGCCGTCGTATCTCGCGGCGCACGGCCATGAGGTCATCAACCCGGCGCTGGACGACGACGACTTCGACCGGGCCGTGCGCACCGCCCAGGACGAGTTCGACCGGCATCGGCCCGACGTGGTCGTCGGCTCCTCGCGCGGCGGGGCGGTCGCGATGAACCTGGACGCGGGCACCACGCCGCTCGTCCTGCTCTGCCCGGCCTGGAAACGCTGGGGCACGGCGCGGACGGTCAAGCCGGGAACCACGATCCTCCACGCCGCGGCCGACGACGTGATCCCGATCGCCGACAGCCGCGAGCTGGTCCGCGCCAGCAGCCTGCCCGACTCGGCCCTGCGGATCGTGGGCACCGACCACCGCCTCGCCGATCCTGAACCTCTGGGCGCGATGCTCGAGGCGTGTGAGAGTGCGGGTCCTGGCTAACGGATCGATGGCGTGGCATGCTAAATGGTGGGCAGGTTGCACCGAGATCACGCCCCATCGGAGTCCTCTGGATGACACCCCGCTCGAGCCGCCGCCTCGCCGCCCTTGTGATCCTCGCCGTTCTTTCGGCATCCCCGGCCTCCGGCCTCGCCTCGGACGACCCGACGGCGGAAACCGCGGCGGGCTGGGTCAAATCGTCGGCCAACCCGGTCCTCGGCGGCAAGCTCGGCACCTGCTTCGACATTGCGGTGCTCCAGGAGCCGACAGGCTTCCGCATGTGGTTCTCCTGGCGGCCGAAGAAGAGCATCGCACTGACCGAGAGCCGCGACGGCATCCACTGGTCCGAGCCCGTGATTGTCCTGGGACCGAACGACCGCACCGACTGGGAGAACGACATCAACCGCCCGGTGGTAATCAAGGACGGCGATACCTATCGGATGTGGTACACGGGCCAGGCGCGGGAGCACTCGTGGATCGGCTACGCGACCAGCCGCGACGGCCGGGCCTGGAAGCGCGAGAGCGACCGGCCCGTGCTCTCGCCCGAGGAGCGCTGGGAGAAGGTCGCCGTGATGTGCCCGCACGTCCTGCGCGACAGCCCGGCGGGGCCGTTCCGAATGTGGTACTCGGGCGGCGAGCAGTACGAGCCGGACGCGATCGGCTACGCGACCAGCCGCGACGGGATCGTCTGGGACAAGCACCACGGCAACCCGATCTTCCGCCCCGACCCCGCCGCGGCCTGGGAGAAGGATCGGGTGACCGCCTGCCAGGTCATCAGACGTGGGGATGAGCACGTGATGTTCTACATCGGCTTTCGCGACCGCGACCACGCCCAGATCGGCCTGGCCCGATCGAAGGACGGCATCAACGGCTGGCAACGCCACCCCGCCAACCCGATCATCCGCCCCGGCCGTGAGAAGTGGGACCACGACGCGGTCTACAAGCCCTTCGCGGTCCTCGACGATCAGCGGTGGCTCCTCTGGTACAACGGCCGCCACGGCGGCGTCGAACAGATCGGCCTGGCCACCCACGACGGCGCGGACCTGGGATTCTGATTGTCACCCGGCGTGGTTCGGATCCGGGGCATGCGTGATAATCACCCGCAAGGAGCCGGACCATGCGAATCCCCCGCGTTCGGTTCACGATCCGGTGGTTGATGATCGGGATCGCCATCGCCGGGTCCGTCCTCGGCGCCGCGGTCGAATGCCGTCGCCGCCACGATCGCTTCCTCCGCCTGGCGGCCCATCACCTCGCCAGCGTTCATATCGTCAACACCGCCTGCAACCTGAGCCGGACACAGATCAACGAGTACGGCGAGGATGTTCGACAACGGTCCAACGCCTGGATCCGATGGCACCGTGAGATGGCCGTGAAGTACCGACGCGCCGCAACTCGCCCGTGGCTTCCGGTCGAGCCCGACACGCCCGAGCCCAGGCCGTGACGGGCTGACCCTGGACTGTAGCGCGCGGGACATCGGGTCGCCTATCCGCTCGGAGCTCGGGTTTACCCTGTGAATTGCCCCGATCCGGCCGCATCGGATTGAAGCTCGGACGGCACGGGAGGCGGGTCGTGGCCCGCCGGGGGACCGAGCGCCGGCCCACGATGGAGCGTCTCGATCCGCTCCTGGAGCATCTTCACTTGCGCCGCGCAGCGGGTAGCGAGGACAGAGGTCACCACCATGATCGTCGCAAGGAGGAGCACGTTATTGAACAGGAGAGCCGCGAATGCCGGATTCCTCCGGCACCATCCCCAGAATCGACTCCCAGTGCTCATCCTGTCCGCCGCCGGGCTGCACACGGGGCATCGATGCCGCATCCGCCGATTCCCGGTCGAATACCAGGTCCAGCCATTGGGGACTCCCAGTTGATTGAGCATCACCCGCGCACCGCAGTCATCGCAGACCCATTGCGTCTCGATGCTCATCGTCCGGCCCTCCCACGTGATTGCCGACGAGGCTCGACTTCTGCGCGTGTTCGCGGTCGGTGACTCGCCCCTCGCCCAGGTCGCACGGCGACCAGCGTCCCGTCGCCAGCGCACGGCCCCGATCGATGGAGACGCGTCCCGCACCGGCGCCGGTCAGAATAGCTCGTGGATCGGGCTCCCGCGCTCGACGATGAAGCGGGGGCGTCCGGTGCCGTCCTGGTAGGTCGTGTCGAGCGGTACGCCCATGTGTCGATAGATCGTGGCCGCCAGGTCGCCGGGCGTGACGGGCCGCTCCTTGATGTGCCCGCCGTCGGCCTCGCTCGCCCCGATGACCTGGCCGTGCCGCAGGCCGCCGCCGGCCATTGCCATCGACATCACCGAGGTCCAGTGATTCCGCCCGTCCGTGCTCCCCTGGGTGCCCATCATCGGGGTGCCGCCGAACTCGCCCATCGCGATCACCAGCACGTCGTCCAGCAGGCCCCGCTCGGCCAGGTCCGAGACCAGCGTCGTGATCAGCCGGTCGAAGATTGGCAGGAGCGGCCGGAGCCCCTTGCTGATCCCGCCATACGGGGGGATGTTGTCGCCGTGATTGTCCCAGGTGCCCGAAGCCGGGTGGTAGCTGAGGTCGATCGTCACGAACGCCACCCCCGCCTCGACCAGCCGGCGAGCCACGAGCGCCTGCTGGCACCACAGATGATCGCCGTACTTCTCCCGGACGGCTTGCGGCTCCCGCGAGAGGTCGAAGGCCGCCTGGGCACGACGACCCACCAGCATCTCGACGGCCTGCTGGCCATAGCGGTCCATCGCCTCGACTTCGACGGAACGGGCGAGCTCGCGACGCAGCCGGTCGAGCCCCTCCAGCAGCGAGCGGCGGTCCGACAGCCGCTCGTGAGTCAGACCCGTCGGCAGCCGGAAGAAGTCGGCGTCGGTCTTACGGCCGGTGTCCGCGCCGACGTTCGTGTAGATCGGCAACTTCGCCGCCCGATTGGCGATGAACGGCTCGTATCGACGACCCAGGTAGCCGGAGTGGGCGACGTGGCTGCGGGATACCTCGAACGCCACATACGCCGGCATGCCGGGCCGGTTGGCCCCGTGGTGCTTCGCCACGATCGACCCAATCGCCGGGTACATCTCGCCCGCCGGGTTGATCCGAGGCGCGGCTTCGAGGTTCCCCGTCTGAAACACCTTGTTCGGCTCGTGGTTGCTGTGGCTGGCATCCACCGAACGAATAATCGTGAACCGGTCGAGCATCGCCGCCTGCCGCGGCAGGTGCTCGCAGAAGAACACGCCGGGCAGGCTCGTGGGAATCACGCCGAACGGCCCGCGGTTCTGGAGCGGGCGGTCCGGTTTGGGATCCCAGGTGTCCACCTGGCTGGGGCCGCCGGCCATCCAGAGCAGGATGACCGCCTTGTTGCCCCCGACGGGACGGCCGGTCTCGGCGGCCAGGGCCCGGTGTCGCAGGAGGTCAGGCAGGCTCAGACCGGCCATGCCGGCCATGCCGGCCTTGAGAAAGCTCCGACGGCTGGGGATGATCAGCCCCTCCGTCGTCCGCGGGTTGAGCCCGGTGAAGGCGTGGCTGTGGTCGTGCTGGGGCCGAGGTCGATCTGGCATGGCACCTCCCGCCGCAGAAATCCACCGGCCAACAGCGGCCCGGCAAAATCGCCATGATACTCCACCCGCGCGACGAAGGCCCCTCCAAATCCCGCCGGTCGGGAAATCCCTGGTGTCGCCGCGAACCCTCGGCCCGCGAGTTGCTTCTAGGCGATGGGCGTTCTACGTTACGAATCCAGGCGTCGCAGCGAGATCCGGGCCGGACAATGAGGCGGAAGTTGACGGGCACGAGCAGTCAGAACGGGCAAGACGAGCGAATCGAGGCCCTCCGGACCTTGATCGAGCGGCTTAGCGCGCCGGATCTGACCCTCGCCGAGGCGAAGGTCCTACGGGTTGAGCTTCTCGAGCAGCTCGGGCCGACTGACGAAACGGCCGTCCCGAATTGCACGGCCACCCCACCGTCCGTCCTCCCCTACCCTTCCTCCGGCGACGGCCCTCGGCCCAGTCTCCGGGCACCGGAGCCCTCGATGTGGGCAGCCGGTTGAGCAGACCGTGGTCTCAGCCTTTCGGATTCACCAGCCGGCCGAGGAACAAAATGCTGCCCGTCCGGTTGTCCCGGATCAGGAAGACGAACGGATGATCGGCCCGGAATACCGGCGGCTCTGCGATCATCGCCGCCGTCCGTATCCCGACGGCCGTGGCCGCGGCGGCCTCCGTCCCCTCTTCGTTCACGTCGACGAATGCCTTGTGGATCACCGCCGAGACGGATAACTCCTCCTCACTGCTCATGCCCGACAGGTCCGCCTCGCGGGCCGAAAAGAGCCGCGTCATCCCCATCGCCCGGAGCACGTCGGCGAGCTCGAACTGCGAGGTCAGCGTGAACCGGGGCAGGGAGACCCGGACCTTCTGCTTCCGCAGACCCGATTGCCAGCGAGAGAGATTGTCCGCGGTCAACCTGGCCTCCAGGGCCGGAAGCCCCTCGATCTGATCGGGCAAGAGGACCAGCATCGCCAGGTCGCCCTCGCCGTAGGGCAATTCCACCACCTTCAGGCTGTCGCCCGCCCAGAAACGAAAGGATTCAAACTGGGCCATCAACGCGACGTCGGTCGTCATGCTGGCCGAAACGTGGAACGGCGCGGGCTGGGTCGACTCCTTCCGAAACGGCGCGGTCCAGTCGCCCTTGAAGTAGATGGCATTTGTCAGGACCAGCCGGGTCATGGCGTCCAGCACGCCCGGCGCAATCAGGTCCCGGATCTTGCCCTGTGTCTGCTCCTCGACCCAGCCGTTGATTTGCAGGCGGGCGTCCTCGGCGTGCCGGGCGAAATCGACCGGGGCCAGCTCGGCGCCGTAGCGCTCGCGGGTGATGGCCTGAAACTCCGGCAGGAAGTGGAATCCCTGCTGACCCCAGAGCCGGTTGGCGACGCTCAGCCGATAGCCCTGCTCCCTTCGTTCGGCGTTCCAGAGCCGGCGGAGGTCTCCGAAAGCCGCATGTAGCTTCTCCTGGGGCCCGCGGAGGTGCAGAACCTTCGCCATCTGCTCGGCGGTCTCGCCCCTGGCGCCGGCGTAGGTCATCGCCAGGGCGGTGGAAATGCTGCTCGGCGAGAAGAACAGGTTTGCGGATTTCTCCGCCCGCAGCCGGGCATACAGGTCCAGCGCAAAGCGGTTGTTGTCCTCGGCCAAATTCCGCAGATCCTGGCTCACGGCAGTCGCCCCCTTCTTTCCCTGGTCGGTTCGCCCCGCCTGAGGACGACACGACACACTGACGACCAGCATCACGACCAGGAGAACAAGCCCGAACAGGGCGGAACTGGTCCGCCGACCGGCCCAGATGGGATTCATGATGGTCCTCCCCGGTGATTGATTCTTCGGCACCGGCATCGTCGCGATGACTGTCGGAGGAACGACCGGCCCGATCCACCGCGATCGGCCTGGGGACACACGGCCTCCCGCTCGATTGTCCAAAGCCCAGTTCCCGGCGTCAAATCGGAGGGTTATGCTGCGGGAAACGATCCCAACCCCGACGAGCCGAGGAGGACCACCGTGAGCGACGGCCTCGACCGCCAGAGCTTTGAGACGTTCTACGCCAGGAAGCCCCCCTGGGAAACCGGCAGGCCGCAGCGGGCCTTCGTCGGCATCGCCGACCGGGTGACGGGCGACATCCTGGATTCCGGCTGCGGGACCGGCGAGAACGCCCTTTTCTTCGCCGCGCGGGGCCACACGGTCCTCGGCATCGACTTCCTGGAGGGCCCCATCCGGCAGGCCAGGGAAAAGGCCCGGCAGCGCGGCGTCGCCGGGGCCGAGTTCATCCAGATGGACGCGCTGACCCTGAAAGACCTAAACCGGCAGTTCGACAGCGTGATCGACAGCGGGCTGTTCCACGTCTTCGGCGACGAGGACCGGGCACGCTATGTCGCCGGGCTGGCGCATGTCACTCGTCCTGGCGGTCGGCTGTTCCTGGCCTGCTTCAGCGACGAGGAGCCGGGCACGCAGGGCCCCAGACGCGTCTCCGAGCGCGAGATCCGGGAGGCATTCGCCGACGGATGGACCGTGGAGGAACTCGTCCCCTCTCGGTACGAGGTCCGGCCCGATCTGGAAGACATCTCGTTCAGCGAGGGCGGACCGAAGGCATGGTTCGCGGCGATCCGCCGCATGGAGTGAGCGACTCGGCCGGCGGGAGGGGTCGTTCTGTGGGAGTCGACTTCTTGAGGCGAATCCGGGCGGGGGACGTCTCAGCCCGCGAGGAAGTAGCCCGCATGGAGGTGGGAAGATGCCAAAGAGATCGATCACGATCGTCGTCCCGCACCGGAAAGCGACGGGCCGGGATTCCGGCGGGCGGTGAATGACGACCGCAGGCTCGCCGATCGAACGTCCGGCGAGAGCTGACGTACTCGGAGGGTTCGAGGTCCGTCCTTACTGGTCATCGGAGGGCGAGTCCAGGAATCGAATGGCCTCGCGGCGGAAGAGCGCGGAATCCGGGGCCCTCCCGCCGTGTGCCTTCCGGAAGTCCGTCACGAACCGTTTCGCCCACTCGAAGTATTTCCGGTGGGTGTGGTAGACGGGTTGCTTCACTCCTCTGTCGTCGATTAGCCAGTATCCGACCTGCCGGCCCTGCGTCACCTCGTTGTTGTAGACCTCCCAGTAGAGGACGAACGGGCAGCCCCACGCCAGCCCGGTCCGCATCAGCCGGCGCGATCGCTGGTCTTGACTTCTGGGGCTGTTGGCCGCGGCCGGGTAGCCGTATTCTCCGATGAACACTCGCTTGCCGGTGATTCCCGCCTTCGGCGGCAGCTTTGACTCGATGTGATCGAGACAGCGAGTCAGGTCGTCCGCCTTCTGCTGGCTGTCATAGCACGAGTAGGATACGTAATCGACATGGGTCCCGGGCAGCACGTCGTTCGTCACGGTCACTCGTCCCCGGAGCGCATCCATCACCCGGTTCACTTCCGTGTAGTGGAAGACTCCGACGTCCCGATGCGGGGTCTCCCGCCGTGCGTCGTCGACCGCCCGTTGCCGGGCGTTCAGCCAGGCGATCATGCCCTTCACCGCTTCGGGCGGCACGTCCACCTCGTCCCTGTACGAGCCTCGGAGCAGCCAGTCTCCTTCCCAGTGGCCGAGGTAGAAGGTCTTCCGCGAGCCGCTGTACGCTCGCAGCAGGTGGCAGGTCAGGTCATGGACCTCCCGGTACTCGTGGTCCAATCCCTTCGCATCGACGCCCTTGCGCCAGTCCGCGCCGTTGAAGGCGGTGGCCCAGAGCACGTAGCTGGCGAACGGCATCGCCAGCACGGTCCTGATCGACGCGGCCTTCGCCAGGTCCGTCAGCGAACGGATCGAGCGATCAGCTTTCGGCAGATCGCCGCGCTCGGCGTATTTCGGGTCCAGCCCGAACTTGATGACGTTGGACCCCATCTCCAGCGCCACCCGGCTCGTCTCGATGATCTTCGGCTGATCGGTGAATTGGTACGATGCCCCGAAGGTCTGCGTACCGAGGATCGTGTTGAACGGGTCTACGGCGGTCTGATCAGCGGCGGCGGGTCGTTCCACGAGCGTCTGGCGACCGGTCAGCCCGAGCGCGGAGAGGGCGAGCGCTTCTCGCCGATTCATGGGCCTGGCTCCTCGATGCCCGCGAGGCGGGTATCCTCCGACATGCCACTGGGCTGCCGTGGGCCAGCGGCCGGCATTCCAAAGGGGTATCTATCGCTCGTCGCCGACATGACCTTCTCGATTGTACCTGAAAGCGATCACTGCCGCTGCAACTCCTGCCTGTCCTTTCCCATGAAGACTCAGTGGCCCGACGGCGTGCCGACCGACCTGCACGATCCGGCTTGAGATAGCTCATGGACTTGCGGATCAGGTAGGCTTGCAGGATCTCCCCGAAGTTAATCAAGTACGACGCCGCGCCCACTGCCGGGGTCGTCGTTCACCTGCCCGGAGCACTCGCCATGGGTCGCCCGTCTGTCAGCCTGGCTTTCCTTCTGGCCGCGGTCAACTTCCCGGGCGATACCGCCTCGGCAAGGCAGGCTGGATCGCCCGGCGGCCACCCCGTACAGGCGGCGAAGAAGCTGCCGATGCCGGGCGAGGTCTTCGAGGTCGGACGACACACGGCGTTCCTGATCCTGCCGGAGCCGGACCGCCGGGCCGCCGGGACACCGTGGGTCTGGTATGCCCCGACGCTTCCGGGCCTGCCGGCAACCGAGGAGACCTGGATGTTCCGGAGGTTTCTCGACGCAGGCATCGCAATCGCGGGGGTCGATGTCGGAGAGTCGTACGGCAGCCCGGCGGGGCGGGCGACCTACACGTCGTTCTATCGTGAGCTCGTCGACAAGCGCCGGCTTTCCAGGAGACCTTGCCTCCTGGCGAGGAGCCGAGGCGGACTGATGCTCTACAACTGGGCGGTGGAACATCCCGAGTCCGTGGGCGGCATCGCCGGGATCTATCCGGTCTGCGACCTGCGCAGCTACCCGGGCGCCGACAGGGCATCCGGTGCCTACGGGATGACCCCGGCCCGACTGACGGAAGCCCTCACCCTGCACAATCCCGTGGATCGGGTCGAGCCCCTGGCAAGGGCTGGCATACCGATCCTCCATATTCACGGAGACGTGGACACGGTCGTCCCGATTGAGCCGAACTCCGCGGAACTGTCCAGGCGTTATCGACGGTTCGGCGGTGAGATGACACTCAAGGTCGTCCGGGGACAGGGGCACAACATGTGGCCGGGGTGGTTCCAGTGCCAGGAGCTCGTCGATTTCGTGATCGCCCATGCGAAGTGAAACGACCGATTGGCCCGATCGGGGAAGACGCGAGGCTTGTCCGGTTCCGGGAGAAACCGAAGCGGGAGAAGGCCGAGGTATCCGGGGCGAAGACATGCGGCGAGACGCATTTCGACCGGGGCAGCCTCGCGACGCCCTTGACCCCTCGCGGGCATCGACTCTCACCGATTCGAGACGCTGGGCGGCGTTCGAGGGGAACCCGCGGCTCGATCCTGGACCTCGGCCTGTGCAACGAGAGCTTCCGGGCCCATGCCGCCTGCATGGGCGATTGGGGTATCATCGAGGCGCAGCTCGGGATGAGGCTCCCCCGGGACTATCGTGAGATGATCGAGCATTACGGGACCCGGACCTTCGCCGACTTCCTCAACCCGATCAACCCGTTCCTCAAACCCGAAAGCTTCCTGGCTCGACTGGACGACATGATCTTGCAGCACGAGCGGGGGATGCATGCCGAATTTCCGGAGTACTTTCCACTCCCCATCTATCCCGAGCCCGGCGGACTGTTCCCCTGGGCGACCACGGATGACGGGGACACCCTCTACTGGCTGACGGACGTTCTGCCCCAGGATTGGCCCCTGGTCGTGTGGAAGTCCCGTGGGCCGAAGCACGTCGTCTACCCGTTCGGGGCCACCGAGTTCCTCCAACGCTGGCTCTCTGGTGCGCTGGAGTGCCCGGTCTTCCCCAGGCGTCACGAGTATTTTGACCCGGGTTTCACCCAACCACGTAGCCTGGAACTGGCCACGGTCTACTTCTGGCATGTGGCAACGCCGTTCGACGAGCGGTTCTCGGTGCTCATGGGCTATCTCGGGGCGAAGAAGATCAAGCACCGGCACGTCATCCAGTGCGATTTCCTTGTGGACCCCTCGGAATCACGGATGACCTATACCGATATCGGGCATTATGGCTCCTGGCTCTCGATGGCGTTCCCTGGAGGCGATGAAGATCACTTCAGGAGGTTGATCGGACTCGTCCCGGTCCCGGTTGGGTTGGCCCATCCGTTTCGTGTTGAGGAACATGGAACAGATCTGGCCCGGTGTCCCGCAGGACTCGGACCCGAGGGACATCAGGTGATCGAGAGGCGGAGCCCTGGCTGGTCTCCGTCTCGCTGAGCGGGCCCTTGCCTGGCACGTGCGGCAGAGTTATTCCGCATGGACGAGCGAGGGCAACGAAACTCCGACGCCAACCTCTGCGTCCACTCCCCGGGCGCCCTGGACATGTCGGTTTCGGTCGGATAGCGCATCACTTTTTCGGTCGCGCCAGCGACACCTGGGCGGTTGCGGCGTGAGTCATTTGAGGGGGTCGAGCGGCGTGAGAGACGGACGGGGCGGCCGCTGGGCCGTTGTCGCGGTCGCGACG
>DAIDHB010000503.1 GCA_027452145.1 Planctomycetales bacterium | reverse complement strand
ACAGGCACCTCTGGATGCTCAAGGCGGCCCTGGACGAGCCGTCCCGAGACCAGTCGCTTGTTGATCAAGCCAAGGCCGGTTAACCTCGTTTTCAGCCGGAGTCGCCAGGCCAACTTTCCACTGAGTTTGGGACATCATCTGCGTTCAGCCCGGATAGCAACTACCTGGTGAGTGGGGGCGGCCCCGATCTGGGGCAGGAAGGGACCGGGAAGCTGGGCGAGATCAGGTGCTGGGACATCAGGAGCGGCGAGAGCGTAACCTTCGACGGGCACCGGGTGCGAGTCCAGGGAGTGGCTTTCAGCCCCGACGGGAAATCCATCGCCAGCGCCAGCTTAGACGGGACAGCAAAGGTGTGGGACGTGCAATCCCGGCGGTGCCTCGCCACCTTCGAAGGGCACCATCGGCCTGTCGTCGGAGTTCAATTCAGCCCCGATGGCCAGCTCGCCGTCAGCATCGCCCGCGAGGACATTGTCCGGGTCTGGGACCCGAAAACCGGACGCGAGTCGAAGCTACTAATGGGTCTTTCCGGGCACCCTGCGTTCGCCCAGTTCAGCCCCGATGGCCGCTGGATTTACGCCGGGTCCGGGAGCACGTTGAAGGCCTGGGAGACGCCAAGCGTCCCATCATCACCGACGACAGGTGGTGCCTCCGGCACCGTCAGCATGGAGCCGCCCGAGCGATCAAAGGAGAAGGCGCCCGCTTCAGGCGGCCTCGGAGCCCCCGCCGCCCCCGATCGCGCGGCCGGCCTCGCGCCGAGCAAACCAGCACCCGACCTGCTCCAACCCGGCTCGGTCTGGAAGGCCGATCAAGTCAACAGGACCTTCACGGTGATGGAGCGAACGGGCGAGCGGTTGAGGGCGAATTTTGTGGTCGGGAATGACACCCGCGAGATCCGTGGCACCATCAAGGACGGGCAGCTTAGCTGGCTCGCACGGGACGTCCGGATGATCCGCGGCAGTGATCGAGGAGGAGACAATGTCGGCAAGATCCTCGACCGCGAAATCGCGATGACCTGGTCCCGACCCGGTGGGCCGGAACACGGAACCTTCAAGCTCAGACTTGTGACTCCCGGCATTGAGGGTGCCGGCCCTGTTGAAAACCGCGACCGCTTTCTGTCCCTCTTCAACGGGAAGGATAAGAAGGGTTGGAAAATCCATCCTTCTCAACCAGACAACTGGCGGGTCGAGAATGGGATCCTGATCGGCCGAGCTGGGCTCAAAAACAGCCACCTCTACTCCGAGAAAGGGGACTACCGAGATTTCCACTTGAGGGCACTGGTGCGGATCAATCGCGGCGGCAATAGCGGACTTGACTTCCGGGTGCCTTTTGGGGGGGCCTGGGGCGCCAGCTACGAAGCTCAGATCGGAGGCAGAGCCGGGGGACAACTGACCGTCTGCAGCAGACCCGTACCGAGGCTCACAAACCTTCCGCTCGAAGATGAAGAATGGCTTACGTTCGAAGTCATCGCCGATGGAAAGCGGCTTATCACCCTGGTGGAAGGGACTGTCGTGTCAGACTTCGTCGATGAGCAACCCCGCCATGCCGAAGGACACGTTGCCCTGGAACTAACAATTGACAATCGCACGGTGGTCGAGTTCCGCAAGATCGAAATCCGGGAGCTTGCCCCGAATGCGATCAATCAGCCAATACCGCCGGGTGCGGGGGCCCGCGGACGCCCGCTGAATAACGCCCTCGGACGCCCGCAGGGCAACGCCCCTGGCGCAGCCCGCGACGAGGGAATTCCCTTGTTCGCCCACGGTTTCAACGAGTGGTACGGATTCTGGCGAGGCGAGCAAATCGATCCTGTCACCGTCTTCCGGATGAGCGGAGCTGAGCTCATCGGGCCGAGCTCGTTCGACAAGGGGAGGATCTTCTGGAAACGCGCAATGCGCGATTTCTCGATGACCTTCGATTACCTTCTCCCGCAGAATGGCCGGACACACCTGGCTTCTTGCCGCCTGGCACTCGGCGTGAAGCATGCCATGCACATCAATCAGTCCAGCTTTCGAGTCGATGAGGTAGCCTGCGTTCTCGCCGGATCAGGCGCCGACCCCGACGTCGGCGACATCCGTCTGTCGGAGGAGTGGAAAGTCCCCATTGATTACCGTACACAGACTGTCAAGAGGCAGGCCAGTGCGGCTGGGCCCGTGGGTACATGGAACCGTGCCGAGGTCCGATGCGAGGGGCGCACGATCCGATTTCTCATCAACAAGCAGGAGGTTGCCCGAGCCGAGGGGGAGCATGACATCATCTGCCAGCCGGGGTTCCAGACCTGGGACACTAATATCCATATCCGTGATGTTCGGATCACGCCGCTTGCAGCCGTCGGGGGCGAGCCCAACCTTGGTCGCGCGGGTCGGGCAAAAGACGGCCGGTGAAGAAAACCTGTCACCGTCATGACCGGGAGGAACGAACCATGTCCCAGCCAGCGAAGTCCGGCCAGTCGGGCGCCCCCGTCGATCGATCCAGCACCCTGATCGAAACTGAGGAAGATGTCCGCCAGGCGTTCCTCTCCGGCCTGAAAAGCCAGCCACCAGGCCCGGCGGCGCCGGCAGCCGCGGCACCGATCCAATCCCCTCCGCCGTTGCGGCCACCAGTCGCGGCCGCGGCCGAGCCCCAACCCGCCCCGGTCCGGTCGGCCAGCCCGTTCCGCCCGACGGCCCGGCCGCCCGTGCCGATGCTGATCGTCTTCGACGACGGCCGGATGGAAGGCGAGATCATCCGCATCCGCGAGCCCCGGTTCGTCATCGGGCGGGCCGAGGGAGACCTGAAGTTCCCGCTCGACGGCCGGATGTCGGGCCGGCACGTCGAGATCACCTATCAACTCGTCGGCGGGATGCACCGGTGGGTCATCACCGACCTCCAGAGCAAGCACGGGATGTTCGTTCGCGTGAGCAAGACCCACCTGGCCGACGCCGCCGAGATCCTCGTCGGCGGCGGGCGCTATCGGTTCGACACGCCCCAGATTGCGCCGGGGGCGACGGAAGGCCTCGGCACCGAGGAGTCCGGCCGGGGTGCGACCCGGGGCTGGGACGATGCCCCCAACCCGTACCGGCCGCCGGCCCTCACCGAGCTGATCGGCGGCGACATCGGCAACCGCACCCTCCTGGTCAGGGACGAGTACTGGATCGGCTCGGATCCGTCCTGCCCGATCCATCGATTGGATGACCCGTTCTGCGACGCCAGGCACGTGAGGCTGTACCGCAAGCCCCAGGGCTCGTGGCATGCCGAGCACAACAAGGCCGTCAACGGACTCTGGGTGCGGATGCCGCAGATCACCGTCGATGCGATGGTCCATTTCCAGATCGGCGAGCAGCGCTTTCAGATCAAACTGCCATGAGCGACATGAGGTGAACCCGAGTCGTGAGGTGCCGACCATGCCGAGACGTATCCTGACATCACTGGCGATTCTGTCTCTCGCCTGCGCTCCCGCACGGGCACAGCGGTACTACCCCGTGTCGACGCCCGAGGGCGACTTCCTCCGCTCGCTGGGCTTCGCCGAATACAGCCACGCGGTCGCCAACCGAATCAACGCCGAGACGTCGATCATGGTCAATGAGTACATGTGGAACGTCGTCAAGAACGAGAACCGCGAGAATGCCGAACGTCGCAAGGAGCAGCGTGCCGCGGAAGCCAAGGCCTTTAAGGATCGCCGTGATCGCATCGACAACCATCCCAATGCCCGTGACGTGAATGATGGGTCCGCCCTCAACTCCGTGCTGCACGACCTGCTCGACAAGAGCGTCTCCGAGTCGGCCGCCCGATATGCGAAGATCCCGCTCGACGCCGACGTCATCCGCCGCATCCCGTTCCAGCGCGCCGACAAGGGCGAGACCTTCTCGATGGGCCGACTCTCGCTCAAGGGGAAGGGAAAGCGGGCGGTGGCGTTTGAGGACGGGCGATTCGCACGCGCCATCGCCCGGTATCAGCGTGCCGTCGACGACGCCCTGGAGCTGGCGATGGAAGAGAAGATGACCGAGTCGGCCATCAAGGACATCGAGAAGGCGTTCGACGACCTCGAGGATCTCTTCAAGCGAACCCCCCACGTGCTCGATCCCCGGCATCAGAAGCTCTACGTCGAGGGCAAGGAACAACTGGACAAGATGCGCCGCTCGCCCGGCCTTTTCATGAGACGAGATCTCCAGTCGGTCTTCCGCGAGATCGACTCCTACTCGGGCACCACCGTCGACGAGCTGGTCCGCTTCATGCAGCGGCACAAACTCTCCTTCGCGCCCGCGGAGACCTCGGTTGAGCGGGAACTCTATCCTCGGCTCTACCGGGCCCTGGTCGTCCATCGCGAGGCGACGACGGGCAAGCGGCCCAACTGATCCATCGCGGCAATGCTTCCGGAGGGTCCGATCGTCATGGTTCGCTCCTTGGTCCTGATCGCGGTGGGTTGCGCCTATCTCATCGTCGCGTCGTGGATCGTCGATAACGAGGGCCGGTCGTACCGCGACTCCCTGCGGCAGGCACGCCTCGCGGCCGGGCCGCCTCCTCCGACCGTTGATCAGCCGCCGGCCCCGATCCCGGCACTGTCTCCGTCGATCGAATCGCCTGCCGCCGAGAAGCCGCGGGAGGCGATCAATCCGCCGCTGGTGGAGCACCCACCGGAGCCCTCACAGGTCGCGGTGAACACCGGCAAGGAATCCGACCGGAATCCGAAGGAACCCGCGGTACCCGCGAAATCCCTGCCGCCGATCGAACCGCGACCCTCAACGCCCGTCACCGCGGAGGCCGAGCGCGTGGCCGCGTGGAAGAACGACCCTTTCTGGAGCCGACCCGAGCTGACCAGGAACTGGCCCCTCGACCAAATGACGCCTCAGGCCGAGCAGGAGCTTGGCCAGCAGCTCAACCGCCTGATCCTGGAACTGAACCCCGAGGACCCGAGACCCGGCCGGGAGCGGGTGCAGGAAGCCGCACGACTGTTTCTCGACCAGCTCAAGAACAGGGATCGCGAGTACCACTTCTATGTCCTCAACTCCGACGTCGCCAACGCCTTCTCGCATCCGGGCGGCTACGTCTACGTCACCCGCAAGCTCCTCGAAATGTGCCCGGAGGACGAGCCCGCGCCGCTCGAGTTCATCGTCGGCCACGAGATCGCGCACGTCGAATTGCGCCATGCCCTGACCTTCCTGAGCGCCCGCGAGTTCCGGAAGTACAGCGAAGGCACCTTGCAAAAGCTCTACTTGTTCGTCATCCCCAACGGCTTCCCGAGTAAGTACGAGTATGATGCCGACGCCTGGGCTTACAATCGGATGAAGAGGAAGCTCCGGTCGGAGCACGACTGCCGACAGTTCCTTCGCATGCTGAAAAGGTATGCCCGCGACAACGGCTTCGAGAATGGCCGGGTCAAGCTGGCGGACTTTCGGGCGGAACGCCTGGCCCTCCCGAAGGGCGAGGGCATTTTCTCACCGATCGACAACCACCTGCGCTCGCACCCCGCCGCCTTCGACCGCCTCGATCACCTGAAGCAAATCGCCGCGCCCGTCCGTCCATAAGGCCCCGGGCTGCTACTCCTGCATCGTGGCGATGATGGCGATCTGGCAACCTGCCGTCAGGTCGTGGCCCGATCAGGTCGCAGCCTTGGGGCGCGTCGTGACGAAGGCGGATGCCCCGGCCAGGCCGATGAGCATGAAGCCCAGTGCCATCGCGTCGGCCTTCGGGCCCATGCGGTGTCTCTCGACCGGGAAGTAGTCCTCGACGAGGTCGGGACCCGGAGCGCCGGGGTTCACTGGCCTTTCGTCTTCCAGGAGCAGTAGCCCCTCGAACGCCCATCGGGTGGGCATCGCCACGGCGATCACCGCGAGCGGGCGAGAATCGGGCAGGCGCCAGATTCGCCCACCCATCGCCGTCATGGCCGCAAAAGCGACCAGCAACGCCGCGGCCGCGACGACCGGTTTCCGAACCGTCGAGAACGCCAGCCATCCCAGCGCCAGCCCGATCGCCGAGGCCAGCGTCAGCACGCCGTGTTCCGCCATCCACGGGCCTCGCAATCCGCCACCGATGCGGACGATCGTCAGCATCACGGCGCACTGGATCACCGCCGCGGCGCCTAGCCACCCGAGCATCCGAGGCATCGTGACCCGGCCGATCAGAAACGCCCATCCGGCCAGCGAGCCCCCCAGCCAGACCGCCGCGGCCGCCGTCGCGAACGCCGACGAGGCGATTCCCTCAGAGCCGCCCGGCCATGCGAGGGACAGGACGATCAGGATCGCGATCGCCGGCGCCTGCGCGAGCACCGCCATCGTCCACGGCGACCTCCACGCCTCCGGAGCCCGGACTGGGGCAGGGGCCGGCGATCCTTCGGCCGGCATCGGCGGCACTGGCGCCGTCGCCGGCAAGAGCCGCGCCGCCGGTACTGCCATCGAGCCGAAGTAGACCGTGTCCAGGTCGGAGAGTGGGGTTGACTGCGTTACCCGCTGATCGGGCGAATTCAAAAACGTCCCATTCGATGAGCCGACGTCCTCAATCAAGGTCCGGCCGGGCCGGACGAGTAGCCGGGCGTGATGCGACGAGACGCGGTGATCATCGAGGACAATCTCGTTGTCCGGCGCCCGGCCGATCCGGACGATCGTCGCCCCCGGTGCACCCGAATCCGGCGGCCACGGCAACGCAACAAGGGCACCCAGCGTAACCCGGTCCTCGGCCGAAACCCGCTCAGTCGCCTCGATCCGATTACCGTTGACATACGTCCCGTTCGACGAGCCAAGGTCCTCGAGCAGGAATCCGTCAACCAATTCAGTCAGGCGGCAGTGGCGCCGCGAGACCCTTGGCTGGGCGACCACGACGTCGCAATCCCCGTCACTGCCGATGATCCAGGTTCGCATGGTTTCGGTACCTCTGGTTTCTGGACGTAGGTCGCCCCATTGCGTGACAGCCCATCAGGAGCCCCACCGAGGAAATGCGAGCAAGATCGATTTCCGATGCCCACGACGAGAATGCCCTCCGGATCTCTCACGGTCGGTGCGGCATGGCGTGGCCCCGTGTGACTCCCTCAGACCGGAATGGGTCCACCCGGCCGACAGAGCCAGGATCAACGGGACCAGGCGAGCGACAATGCGAGGTGCAGCAATTCTTCCTGGGCCGCAAATACACTCCAACTTCGATTATGCGACGGCCGGCACATGTTAGCAATTGAGCGCCCCTCACGAGCCCTCATCGACCCGTCACCACGGTCAGCCGGCCGGTCGGTTCGCGAGGCACCGCCCGCCCGTCCGCCCGCCCGCCCGCCTGTGCGCGGCCGGCTGAGAGCTTGACCAACTCTCGCGTCCGGGACGAGGAGTCGGGGAGAGTGGGCCGCGGCCGCCTTCGGCGGCATGACACCAATCGCTGGACACTGGACGACCTTTCGGCCGACGTCGATGCTCCGATCTCGGCTCTTCGCTCCCTTTCCTCGATTCTATCGCAACGTGTGAGGCGTCAGCCCGCGGACCCCGGCGATCCGGACCCGTCCTCGCCATTGCGGGAGTTCGCCCGGCGGCCCGCCTGGAGGCCGACCAGGCGGGCGATGACGACGGCCAGGTAGACCTGCGCCGACATCGCCTCGAGCGAGGCGCCCATGTCGGCCAGCGGGTTGGCCGGCACGAGGTCGCCGCGGCCGGTACCCGTCAGCGTGGCGTAGCTGAAGACAAAGAACCGCAGGAAGCCCAGCCGCCTCGCGTCGGCGTCGACCCACCCGAGCGGCGGGCCGTTCACGACCTGGAACGAGGCCGGATCCAGCACGGCCATCAGCGCGAAGAGATAGGCCCACAGCAGGCCCAGCAAAAGGTAGACGCAGAACGCCGCCTGGAGAGTCTCGAGCGTGACCTCGGGTTCGCCGAGGACCCATTCCAGGATCGTCGTGGTGACATAGGTCAGGGCGAAGATCCAGAGGAAGATCTGCACCAGCAGGACCCCGCGCGAGCCGTGCGCGGCGACCAGCCGGCCAACGCCGAACTCGACGCTCGCCAGGATCAGCCCGGCGATAAACGCATGCCGGCCGGGCCGGACGGCATAGAGCCCGGCAACCAGCACGCCCGCGACGAACAGCGCGATCAGGGTCTTCCACGCCCGGCCCTCGACCATGATGGGCGTGCTGGCGAGCAGCGCGAGCAGGGCGACCAGCAGGTAGCCGAACTTGCCCCGCGTGGCGACGAGGATCCGGGATCGGGGTGCATGCAGCGACACGGCAACACCGGTTGAGGGATCGGTCGGGCGCGAGCCCGACGGGAGCTGCGGATCGCCCTGCCACCGTAGTAATCGATGCGCGGGACGGCCCGCAAGCCGACGGCCCTCCGAAGGGCGCATCGGTCGATCGGATCGGCGGCTGCCGGCGGACTCGCCGCTTGACTCGTCCGTCCGGCGCAGGCTAGGCTCTGTCTGGCAAACCCAACAAGCGGAGATACCTCTCGATCATGGCGACCAACCAGAACGCCAGGTAGTTGACCGCCAGCTTCTCGTATCGCGTGGCCAGCCGACGGCATTCCTTGTACCAGCCCACGGCCCGTT
>DAIDHB010000502.1 GCA_027452145.1 Planctomycetales bacterium | reverse complement strand
GTAGATACGATGCCCGCCTGGCCGGTTCGGGCCGAGGAAATAATCAACCGCTGGACGGTTCGTAGCGGCGAATCCTCGAGAAATCAGGGATGAGGAGGCCGAAAAAAGTTGATTATTTTCCCGGCCGTGGAAATCGGCGGTGAAAGCCGCAGGTGGGTTTGCGGCCTTCCCGTCCGACATGGCGCATTCTTCACTCGCCGACTCGACGAAGGAACCCTGCGATCTTCCACCAGGCGGGAATCCAAGCCCTCGACGATCGGGGCGACGTCGTACGGCCCGAGATGGGCCTCCTTCATCCGCCCACGACCAGGTCCACGGCATCGCTCCCACCATACTCGGCAGCCATGATATCAACAGGCGTAATCATTATGGTGTAATCGCCTTTTCCGAGATTGGTCTCGAGGGCGGCCTTGCATCGCACCGGCTCGCCCTTCCTGTATCGCGACGAGTCCACGGCGTGACGCCAGACGGGCAAGGCCGAGAACTGCCTGTGGACGGGCTGATTCCTTCCCTTGAATATAGAAATAATGATCATGCTAAATGAGCCGGGCAGGTCGCCGCGCGGCCGGTTGGCCATCCGACGGGCCTCTTGCAGCAAGCGTTCCGGGACCTTCCTCGCCTCGGCGTCGTTGCCCGCCTGCTTGATCTGGTCCTCGAGATCGTCGATGCCCCGCCTGAGTGCGTCGATGGCGGAGTCGGACTCGGCCTGGGCGTCGAGATCCGCCGGTTCCCGCTGGATTTCCAGCACCAGCGTGATGCGCGCGGGAGTCCCCTCCGAATGACAGGACAGCACCTTGACCGCCGCCGTCCCGTTCGTCGTCTCGATACCGGCGACGGCCGTCCGGGGATAGCTCGCCGCCCAGGCGTACCACTTGACCATCACGCCCGGCAGCCAGCGTAGCGCCTGCCCCTTCCGAGGGCCGGCGACCGCGCGTCCGGCGATCGACCATCGCGAGCCCGTCTCGCGATCGACCCACGGCGCCTCCGCATCGCCCGGGTCCGGCGCGAGCGTCGCCGTCTGGGGCTTCGGGCCCTCGGTCTCGGGCGCGTACGCCGACGCGGTGCGCGTGCGCCCGTCCCACAGGATCACGAACTCCTGGCCGCCGAGCTTCCCTTTCCGCAGTCCTGCCCGATCGCCCAGCGATCCCAGCGGCCAGGCGCGGCTTTCGCCGCCGAGCGCCAGGCCAAAGACTCGCTCCTCCGCCGGCAGTCGCGGGTCGGCTGGGGGCCGGGTCGAGCGGGACTCGGGGGTCGATGTCTTCGGCATTGGTTGCGGCTGAAATCGCGACACCATCGCGTAGGCGACCGTGCCGGGCTGGGCCTTCAGCCATGGTCCCCAGTTCGTCTCGATTGTCGGGATCGGCGTCAATCGCTCGCCCTTGCGCGGGCCGTCGAATGCCTCGCCGGTCAGGCAGTCGAACAGCGTCCCGTCCCTGTGCCGCATCACCATGATGCCGTTGCGCCAGCCGTGGAACCGATAGTCGAGCGACGCGGGATATCCCCGCACGAAGCCGGCGTCGGCATCGTGGACAAAGACGCCGTAGGTGTCGCTGATGACGCGGTATGGCACCAGGAACCAGCGGTAGGGGATCGCCCCACCGTCGTACTTGCCGCGAATCCAGGCGAGCACCCGGTCGTCGTCGCGCAGCTCGCCCGCCTTGCGGCGCGATTCGTCGATGCAGTGCGAACAGGCCGGGTTGACCAGCGTCTCGAGCATCTCGGGACGGTAAAGCGTCCTCGGTCCGTTGTCATCGCCCGGCCCGGCGGCCAGGGCCGCGATCGTCACGACCAGGGTTAGCATGGTGGTAGCCTCGCAGCAAATCGGGATGGTCCGGCTCGACGATCAGGTGGTCGCGCCAATGACTCAGTGTCCGCCCGCCGCCGCGATTGCGCGCGGCTCCCAGGATTGATCGACCGGATCGAGGGCCAGTACCCAGCCGCCCGCGGCCGCGTCCAATCGCTTTGCGAGCGCCATTCCGTCCGCCTGGGGCCTGTTCCACGCCTCGATGACGGCGATGGTCCGCTCGGCGGCCAGCGGACGACCGCCCCGCGGTGGCGCCCGGAACAGGGCCAGGGCGGTGGCCGGCCAGCTCGCCGCGTCGCGACGGAAGGCTCCCGACCAGATGCCCACCGCAATCGGCCCGGCGGTTCGCTTCAGCAACGGATCCCAGTTGCGCGCGTAGCGAGGCCAGCAATCCCTCTCGGCGCACGGCACTCGCCCGCAGAGTCCGGTCCCTCCGCGGGCATCGGGCAGATCCACCAGCTCGCATTCCGTCACCCAGACCGGGATCACGACCTTGGCCGGGTGGTTCGTCGCCAGCTCCGCGACGAGCCGCGCCGCGGCGTCGTCGCCAGGCGTGCGGGCCGCCGTTGCCGGCGTTCCGTAGTCGAGCGCCCAGCGGCACTGATCGTTGCCGCACCCGCACGACGAGGGGCCGGCCTGAAGGTCACTCAGGAACACCCCCGTCCAGTTACCCGGTAGATCCTTCAGCAGCGACTCGAGCCGTTTTCGGTGGGCGTCGAAAGCGGGTGCATAACCGATCGGGACCCAGGGCCACGCCTTGATGACCTCGCCGGGCTTCTTCGCCGGGGCGCGGGGAAACCGCTTGCGCCAGTCATCGTGGTGCCCGCCGACCGCGGCCATCCACTCGGGGTGGGCGTCGGCCATGGCCGGGTTGCGCGCGACCTCGACCCACGGCCACAGCGCCATCCCCGCCCGCTCGACGGCCTGCGCCATCGGCCCCCATCGACGACGCGTAGCCTCGTCGAGCGGCACCACGACCGCATCGATTCCCCCGGCCTTCCACGTCGCCAGAGCGCCCGGCGTGACCCGATCCGGCGCGACGAGCACAGCCCGCATCGGAGCCGACGGCCTGGCCGCCCGCGACTCGCCACGGCGGACCAGCACGGTGCCGCCCGGGACATGGAGCAGGAGCAGCACAAGCACCATCGGGGGTTTCGAAGGTCGACGCATCGTTCGGACGTCCAGGGGCCCAGGCGCCGTAACTTCAACGACGCTGATTATCCCCGACCCCAGGCAAATTGGGAACTCGTCGGCGTCGACGATCCGTTCCTTCGGGCCCCGGCGGAGGGTCACTCGATGAGTGACACAGGATCTGGCCAGGACGCCTGCTGTGCCCGTCGGGACGGTCGGACCGACCCGATTGCGGGAGGCAGCTTCGTCCGCCGAAGCGGCCCGAATCGATTCCGGCCAGCCCGACCGGCGGACAGGGCGCTTCCTGCAACAGACCTGGACCGGTCCGATGGCAGCAAGCCGCCCTGTCCGTCGATCGTCGTTTTCCGGCGCCCGGGCGATTCGATTCGCCCGGCACCGCCGGCGGTTGTCAATACTCCCGGTTCTTCGTCATGCCCGGGTTGGGGACCGGGTACTTCCCGTTCTTGTCGGCCTGCAAGGGCGCCGGCGAGTCGGAGTTGATCTTGTCGAGGCCCGGGGCGAACTCGTGCTTGCAGTTGAGCATATCCTCGAACGTGATCTCCTGGCCGGTGTGGGCGGCCATGCGGCCCATCGAGGTCACGAGGCTCGCCTCGACGCCCCGCTTCACCTCGTTGTACGGCTTGTCCTTCCGGATGGCCTCGATCAGGTCGTTCCACTCGTTCTGGTAGGGATCGCGCTCCTCGGGCTTGATCTTCGACTCCCAGAGAAGATCAGGGCGCCTCAGGCTCTGCGTTTTGTACAGGCTGGAGGGCTGCCCGATGTCGCCCGCCTTGGAGACGATCCCCGAGCCCTTGGTGCCGTGCAGGTAGCTGGCGTAGAGCTGGTCGCAGCCCGTCATGCAGCGGCCGTCGAAGAAGAACTTGGTCCCGTCGGCGTACGTGTATTCCACCGAGTACGTGTCGAAGTTCTGATCGATGTACTCGAGGCCGCCGGGGCTCTTCTTGTAGTGGCGGCCGCCGAGGGCCTGGGCCTTCTTCGGCCACGCATTCTTCATCCAGCAGAGGTGGTCAATAATGTGGATGTAGAAATCGCTGTAGTTGCCGCCGCTGGCCCACAGGAAGCTGTGGAACCGCTGGATCTGGTACATCAGATCCGTGGTCCCCCGCGGCGTGGGGAGCGACTCGAAGTAGCCGACCGGCCCGTGCATGCGGTAGCCGCGCTGGAGGACGATCTCGCCGATCTCCCCGTCGTGCACCCGTTTGGCCATCTCCTGCATCGCCCGGCTGTGGCGGGACATCAGGCCGACGCCCACCTTGAGGTTCTTCTTGCCGGCCTTCTCGCCCAGCTCGAGCAGCCGCTTCGAGGTCGGGCCGTCGACCGTCAGCGGCTTCTCCATGAAGACGTTCAGGCCCTTCTCGATCGCGTAGGTGAAGTGCACCCAGCGAAACGCCGGCGGGGTGGCGAAGATGGCCACGTCGCCCGGCTTCAGGCAGTCCATCGCCTTCTTGTAGGCGTCGAAGCCGATGAACTGCCGCTCGATCGGCACGTCGATATTGCAGTTCAGATCCTTGTCGCCGTGCAGGTTCTTGTAGCTGTTCCACAGCTTCTCGGGGAACAGGTCGGCCATGGCGACCAGCTTGATCGGCCCGCTCTTGGTCGACAGCGCGTTCGCAGCCGCACCGGTGCCGCGCCCGCCGCAGCCCACCAGGGCCACCTGGATCAGATCGGATCCCGCCGCGTGGACGGATGGGAGGGCGACACCGGCGAGGGTGGAGGCGGCCGCCAGGCGGCCGGTGTTCCGGAACAGTTCACGGCGAGAGGAGACTGGACGGTTCGCGTCCATCATGGGCTGGGCTCCGATTCTGGAGGGTCCCTGTCCTGTGGTCCGACAACGAGGACCCCAAGGTGGTAGGCGGGGAATCCGGGCAGGATCGCGAGATCCGACGATCTCGGATGACTGCAACGTATGGCCGCGAGACCCCTTCTGTCAAGGAGCGCATCCCCAGAACCACACCCGCGGCCCCCCCGCGGCCTGACCGATCGCCACCGCGGCTCCGACCGCTCCCGGCGGTCGTCGCCTGCAACCTGTACCGGACCGTCGTTCCCGCGCCCCGCACCGGTTCCCTCGCCGGCAGGTCATCCCGGCCGCGCGAGGCGTCCATTAAGGCCCGGACTCGTTCGGCCCGCGAGATGCCCTGCTTCCGACCGAATGAAGGGCATTGCCCGCGCGAATCAGCTACAATCGTTTACCGACGAAGGAGACCGATCCGCCCAACCCGGCGGCCTGTCTGTTCTCATCAGAAGGGGGCCTGGCGCGATGGAACCCAACGACCCCACACCCACCCCGCCATCGCCGTCGACCGGGTCGCCGCCGGTCGCGCCCGAGATGTCGTCCGATCGCCCGGTCAGCCGCGCCCGGCTCTGGGCCTGCGTCCTCGGCGCGGGGCTCGCGGCGGGGCTCGCGTCCTGGGTCGTCGGCGAGGGGTGCGTCGAGCTGATCCAGCCGCCGCGCCATGCCGTGAACTCGCACGGCCTGACGCTCAGGATCACCAGTCGCCAAGAGGAAGCGACGGCCGTGGCCAGGAACGCGGCGCTGGCGTTCCTGATCCTTGGCGCCGCGATGGGCATCGGACTGGGGACTGCCGGCGGCCTGGCCCGCGGGTCTCGCCGCGCGGCCGGCCGGGCGGCCTGCTCTGGGCTCGTCCTCGGTCTCGTGGCGACCGGCATGATGTCGGCGGCCCTGCTGCCCGCCTACACCGCCTACCAGCGCCGCTATCCCGACGATGCCGCGCGCGACCTGCTCTTGCCCCTGCTTGTCCACGCCGGCATCTGGTCGGCCGCGGGGGCGGCGGGCGGCCTGGCGCTCGCGCTGGGGCTGGGGCTGTGCGATCGCCGCCTGATGGCCCGCGCCGCGCTGGGCGGAGTCCTCGGCGCGGCCGTCGGCACCGTGATCTATGAGTTCGTCGGCGCCGTGTTCCCCGAGGCCAGGACTGCGCGCTTCGTCTCGGCGACGTGGGAGACCCGCCTCATGGCCCGGCTTGCCGTCGCGATCCTCGCCGCCGTCGGCGCGGCGATGGTCGTGGCGTCGCGGCCGAGGGCCCGCGCGACGCCAGACGCCGATCAATCCGCGGACGGCTCGACGATCCGGTAGGTCGCGCCGGGCGCCAGGTGCTCGCGCGTGGTGGTCGCGCCCGACGGCCAGCGGATCGTCAGCCGCCTGACCTCGTCGACCCCTCCCAGGCCGATCAGCAGCCGCGGGTCGTTCGTCGACTGCATGCTGCCTCCCCCCTGCCGCTGCCGGTGGATGATCCGGCCGCCGGCCTCGACCTCCACCCTGGCCCCGATCGCGTCGCGGTTGCTCCGGGTGCCGACGAGGATCAGGCGGATCCAGTGATTGCCGCCCGGCGTGTCGTTGCGAAGGATCGCCGGCGGGCCGTCCATGTGGTTGACGACGACGTCGATGTCGCCATCGTCGTCGAGGTCGCCGAACGCCGCGCCTCGGGCGACGTGCCGGGTGGCGAAATAGGCCCCGGCGTCGCGGGTGGACAGCTCGAACCGGCGCGCCTCGGCTCCGTCCTGCCGGGACGCCGCGGTCCCGCCGGCGGGGACGTTGCGATAGAGCAGCGGCGGCTCGGGGTAGCTGAGCGTCGGCGCCAGGTCCTTCCGGTTGTCGTCGATATGTCCGTTGGCGATGAACACGTCGGGCCAGCCGTCGTTGTCGAGGTCGGCCAGCGCGCAGCCCCATCCCACCCAAGGCCGGCTGTCGGCAACCAGACCCACGGTGGACGCCGATTCCTGGAACAGGACCGGCCGCGTCGCCCCCCGGTTTGGCGCCGCGCTCGGCGCCGCGTCCGGCGCCGGCTCGGAGAGGTTCCGATAAAAGGCCGCGTATTCGTTCTGGAAGTTGGTCACCAGCAGTTCGGGCCGGCCGTCGCCGTCAAAGTCCTGGGCGTCGACGCCCATGCTGGACTGCGCCATCCCGCGGTCGTCGAACGCGGCGCCCGAGGT
>DAIDHB010000501.1 GCA_027452145.1 Planctomycetales bacterium | reverse complement strand
ACAGGCACCTCTGGATGCTCAAGGCGGCCCTGGACGAGCCGTCCCGAGACCAGTCGCTTGTTGATCAAGCCAAGGCCGGTTAACCTCGTTTTCAGCCGGAGTCGCCAGGCCAACTTTCCACTGAGTTTGGGACATCATCTGGCGAAAAAGTGCCTGTCGTTTGGAGCCTTTGCTTTGGAGCCTTTGGGAGTCTTTGGAGTCACTCGATCCAAAGTACACGGCACGCCGACTCGTAGCTGGCCTCCAGGTCGAGGAAGACGCCCAGGTCGGCATCCAGCCAAATAGGCAACTTCGGCAGCGACTGTCCGACCTCCAGCGGATAGAACCAGCTATCCAGCAAGGGCCGCTTGCCGGCGCGCTTGCGGCCGCGGATCGTCACGGCATAAAGTCCGGGCGGTCCGACCCCGAGTATCGGGTCGCTCCGGCCGATCAGCTCCAGAAGCTCACCGTACAGGTTGAACTGGCGGACGGTGACGATGTCCACGAGCGAGACGCTGACGCCGCGCTGGAGAAGAGCGGCTACCTTGGCGACAAACGCCCGTCGACTCTCGGGACGGTCCTTGTTCGAGGGGCTGACGATCTCGATCGCCGCGACCAGACGTCGACCGTGGCGCGCGTCGTAGACCTTAACCTCGTACTCATCCTGGTCGGGCAGTTCCGTCTCCAGGGTGAGCGTCGGTTTCGGAGGAGCCCAGGCGGCGACAGTCACCCCGCCGTCCGCGGCGCGCGGTCCCTCGGCGAGGTTCGGCTCGTCCCGCCGGTAGGTCGATACGTCGATCTCGAAAGACGTGCCCAGGTGAACGCGGGGCGCGGCGATGTACCCCTCGGGCAGGATTGGAAAAAGGTGCTGGACGATCACCGCCGGCCACATGCCGTGGAGTTCATCCCACGAATGCTTGTCCTCGACCGGGGCGCGGAAATGGTCTCGCAGCGGCATCGGCGTCTCCCTCCTACCCGGGACAGCCCCATTTTACCCGGCCCCGCCCGGCTGGGTAGCCAAATAGTCAAAAGGAGTAGTGGCCCGAAAAGGACATAGTGGCCCCAAAAGCATGGCCCCAAAAGGACAGATTGCATGGGTCGCACTGGCCGCCTCTGACGATTCGCCCGCTTTGAGCCGGAGCCGATCCATGACCATGGCACGCGCCCACCTCGTCGATCCCGCCGTCACGCGCTGGTATCACTGCGTCTCCCGCTGCGTCCGACGCGCGTTCCTCCTCGGCGAGGGAGAGCATGATCGCAAAGCCTGGATCAAGAACCGCATCCGCGAACTCGCGGAAATCTTCGCCGTCGCCGGCTTCGCCATCCTCGACAACCACCTGCACCTGCTGATCCGCCTCGATCCCCACGTCGCCGACGCCTGGTCGGATGAGGAGGTCGTCCGCCGCTGGGGGCGGCTCTTTCCTCCTCGCGACAGGACGGGCCAGCCTCTGCCGGTCTCGGCTCAATGGGTGGCCGAACGGCTGGCGAATCCCGGCTTTATCGCCACGGCGCGGCAGCGGTTGCAAGGGCCCCGACACCAGGACGGCCCGACACCAGGACACGGCCCGACACCAGGACAGGCAGTTTACCGCCGTCGACACGCGGCCTTGCAATCGTGGGAGCGTGGCGCAACGAAAAAGTGCCTGTCCTTTCTGCCCTCCTTCGGACCGACGGGATGGGCCGTCGGCGGCCGGGAGAAGGCCATCGGAGGCCGTGTCGAGCGGGATAGGAGCCCAGCCGGCCGAGCATGGGAAGGAAATCCTCGGAGACGGAATCTCGGAGCAAGTTCACCGAAAGGCGTTAAGCAGACAGACCCCTAGAACGCTTGCCTTGACCGAGCGGCCCTCGTACGCTGTTGGCGTGACAGACGATCGGGAAGAGTCATCTGAGAGGAGACCGACATGTCGGGAACATGCTCGAAGTGCGGGGGGACGGGCAAGTGCCAGACTTGTGGCGGAACGGGGAGAATTTCGAGTTCATCAAGCTCGCCAGTCCCGGCGGGAGTTCCCCCAGGGCCGGACATCAAGCTTCCTTGCCCGGCGTGCGGCGGCACCGGGAAATGTTCGTGTCAGAGCTGATATAATAAAAGCGTAGTACTTGCATCCTGCGATGATTGTGCTGCGCTCGCCTCGCTTGTCAATGAGTGAGGTTATTATGCCTGAATCTGAAAATAGCGAAAGCCCGTCCGTTCGGTATACAGGTGGCCCGTAGACCCTCGAGATCAGGACTGCGAAATACGAGGCCATCCCCGCCACTGACCGGGAGGGAATCTCACTAGAGAATATTCATCGCGGTCGATTTGCGGCCATGAGCATCGGTACTCCAAAGGGCCAAGTTGCGATCATCCCTCTGATGAGTCGAATGAGGCCAACGCACATTTGATCGCCGCAGCGCCGGATCTGCTGGAAGCATTGATCGAATGCCTCGAATGCGGATTCCCTGTACGCGACAAGTCGGCGATCAGCAAGGCTCGCGTTGCGATAGCCAAAGCGGGGATTAAAGCCAGGGAAGTCGGCCTGAAGCATCAGACCGGGTGTTTCATTCGCTTCCACGCAAACGGCGACGTCGAGATCAACACCCAGGGGCGAATGCTGATGACCAACAGCGGGGACAGGTAGATAGTCTCCAGAGGTCCGCTATTTGCCCTCGGCGAGCCGAGCATCACAGGGCTGGCCATGTCGTATAACGGCCTTCAACGCTTGTCCACCTTCCCATAGAGAAACCCATGCGATATTGGCATACTCAGGCTGGGCAATCAGTTCATTGAGCTTGTCCACGAAAACCTGGCTGCCGCCAATGTCAATAAAGATCGCCCCCGATTTGTTCGGCGGCAACTGTGTCCGAGCGTCACGAACGAGCTTTGCAAGTTGCCTCAGCCGATGTTCCATCACGGACATCGTCAGCGTGTATCTCGCCTTCGTCGAGAGCGCTGGTTCAGGACCGCCTTCTAGTACCTTGTTTTGATATTGCATACAACCGATAATGTCAGGCATATCATCGCTTTCGGTCGCCATGCGCACTGTCACCACTTGGTCAACGATCTCGCCGCCCCATGTGCCAGCCTCGTGACGCAATGCGGCATCACGAACCAACCGCCAGATGATTTTCTCGGTTCCGTTAGGGGCGGGATGCTGGATGATGACATCCAGCCTGGTTGTCTTGTCCTTCGGGGCGTTCTCCTCATAGGCTTTTCCAATAACGTCAAACAGCGTTTTCATTCTCCTATGAGCGTGGCTGTCTATCGAGTTCTCTTGCTTGCACTCGCAGTAGATGTCGCCAAGGGTGGTCTGCCAAAGAAACTCAGGGCGTTTAATGCCGTCCCCGATCTGAACCTCCGGTGAGAACTCGATAGACCGGCAGACCTTCCTTGACTCACACCAAGCCGCGACCTGGACCTCGAATATGGTCGCCTTGACCTGCGTGGGATTCCGGAATCCTTCAATGAGCGCAGGAAATCCTGGAAATCGTTCCAACCGCGTGAGCAGGCCGGTGATTTCGAGCAGGGATTCGAAGTGAAAGCCGAATTGGACGTTGTTTGGCCCCTGTATCGAGAGCAGACCACCTTGATAGAGATTGTGAAAATCCGGCCATTTGAACAGACGTACGTAATCTTCCAGATGGTTTGTGAGCAGCGTATGTATAGGCGGATTGCCCCGCATAAGTTCGACGAGCTGTCGACGTTCTTCTGGATCGGAGAGATTCATAGAACGCTCCGTCGCGATCGTGTCTAGGTCAGGACTAGGCTCTGTCTGAGAAACCGATTTTCAGGCCCGGTCAGAACTTGCGGCTATCGAATCTCCCGGGAAAACCGAGGTTCTCACCGATCAATCCACTGTACGATCGTCGAATAACAGACAGAGCCTAGGATCTTCCTGATGAGACCCATGTCTCGCTTCATACGATCCTCCCCATTTCCCGAGGCCGGTAACACGCGAACTCGATACTGGCAACGGCCACGATTGCCGACTCATTCTCCGGGCAGTCCCATTACGGGGAAGAAGTCCTTGCTCTGCGGGGTGAACTCACTTCCGCATCGGGGGCACGCGATCGGATCCATGGGATCGACGTTGAACTGCTGCCCCCTGAAGATGCGATGTTGAGAGATCAGTCCGTGCGAGCACGATGGACACCGGGTGGCCATGTTGAAGGCATCGATCGAGACGACAAAACGCTGGAAGACGAACGGTCCGGCCTTCTTCCTCAGATCCGAGAGCCTTGCCTTGAGGATCGCCCCCTCCGCCTCCGGGAAGGTCTGATCGATGATATAATTGACGATGCGGTCGACCGGGAAATGAACCTGGTCGCCGCGATTATAATTGCTGGCGGAGAGTTGCAAGATCGGGCCCAGTTTCGTGCAGTCCGGCGAGACGTTGATCCCCACGATGCCGAACTCGGACGCGACCGGGCCTCGGCACCATTCATCGCAGATCTGCCGGAGGCGATCCGCCCCGAGTTCTCGGATTTCGGGGAAAGGCTCGAGTATCTCGGGCATGGATCGCCTCATTTCTGGTTGGGGTAGATGGCCTTGACCGCCACGTCGCTGGCGATGCCGACGATGATGTCTCGCACCATCCCCGCCGCCTCCTTCCCCACCTTGCCGATTAGACGCTTGAGCCTCAGGGCGGCGACTTGCGTTCGCGGTTGGTCGACGGCGATGGCCTCTAAGTCGCGAGCGAGCTCGTCCCGCTGCTCCTGCTCCAGGTCGAGCAGTTCGGCGAATAGTTCCAGTGCGGCCTTCTGCTTCGCCTCAGTCCAGGGGAACGGTTGGCCGCACTGGTGACAGTGGTTGGGCGGCGCAGGTTCGCTGGCTGAATAAGTGCCCCAGAACAATCCTCGAATAGGGGTGTTGCAGCTCTGGCATGCCGTAATGGTCTTTTTCCCACATGTATCGCAATATGATTTATTATGTTCAGGCGATGCTTGTGAAGCGGGATTGACCATGTGCCCGTTCATGCATACTTGGGCCACGTCGTAGCCCTCTCGCTTCGGTTCGTGAACCGAATGTCCCGAGGTGCTCTGCCATCCGCCGAAGAGGTTGCGTCCCATCGGAGAAACTCCTGAGTGACTCCCGCGTGACATACAGGCGTACATTCTAGCAAGAACCCAGATGGAATGGGAAGTCAGCTATCCGGCTATCTGCTGTGCCGTCAATCTACTAGCATGATTGCATTAATGGATTACTGTGCTATCCTCAGCCCGAACATCCGGCGGGGAGCATGGCTGGACGCGGAACGGGGTCAGGAGCCGGGACGCGGAACGGGGTCATACGCGGAACGGGGTCAGGAGCCGAATCGACGGTTGTCCGACCGCCTCATTCGCGACCGGCCCGATCGGTCCGACCCGATCCGGACCGGTGAGCCCCGACGGCGGCGGGTCGGGGTCCGGCGGCGGTTCCTGGCCGCCGGGACGGGCTGGCTCGGCCCGGGGATGTCGGTGCTCCCGACCTTCGCCGGAGGCCGGAACGGGCCATGCTTCGATCACCCGGACGGCTGGGCCGTCTGGCGCGTGATCGGCGTCGGTTCTGCCTGCCGGTCGAGACGAGGCCGATCGGTTCGCCAAACAGGATGGGGCGCTGATTCAGAGGCTGTGTGAGAATCGTCCGTCGATCGAGTCGAGCGAGGCGCGGGCCGCTCCTGCCGACCTCAATCTCAGGGATCGGGATTCGTTCTGTCCGCAGATGACGCAGATGGACGCAGATGGGCAAGACGTGGACCGTCGGCCGGACCGGGCTGCCGAGCCCGAATCGTCTCCGTCTTTCACCTGCGTCCATCTGCGTCATCTGCGGACGACTCTTCCTCCCATCCGCGTCATCCGGAGACGGAGCAGTCGTCTCGGCTCGACTCGCCGGTGAGGCATCTCACACACACTCTCAGTCCCCGACATCCTCGAGCCGCACTCCTTCCCCGCGCCGCAGGCTCGCCCGGGCCGACTCGATCCGGCGCCGGAAGGCCGGGTCGTGCTCGAGACGGTAGTCGAACCAGTCGTCCTCCGACCCGAAGCCGATCAGCACCCCGGCCGGCTTCCCGTGCCGGGTGATCACGACCTCTTCCGTCTCGGCGAGTCGCAAATACTTCGACAGGTCATCCTTCACTTCCGACAGCGGGACCGTCCTCATCTCCCCCTCCCACCTCTCTGAGCCAGTCGTCCGCGTCGGATTTCTCCACGATGGCCAGGACCTGGACCTCGTCGCCCTCGACGTCATGGAAGACCCGCAAATCCTCGACGCGGAGCCGATATTGCGGATGAGTCAACTCCCGCAGGCGCTTGATCCGACTCTTGCTGACCCAGGTCGGCTCATGCCGCAGGTGGACCTCCGGGCGTCGCGCACCTTGGCCCGTTCGAACGCGCCGAGGCGTCGGAGATCGTCAAGGGCCTCGGGCGATAAGATGATCTCGAAGGGCATTCTGGCTAGATGATGGCCAGATCTTCCCGGAGGAGCAAGACGGGTCAAACGGGGTCAACGCGGGAGCGAAAAAGCGGACGGAACTAATATTGGATGCAGTCACTCGGTACCAGCTCCATCCCCTTCTCTTGCCCCTAGTATTGGATGCAAGCACTCGGTATTAGCTCCGTCCCTTTTCTTGCCTTCGTTCTACGAAATTATCTGCCCACTTTTGAGACGTTCACCCATCCATGTGGTCGCAGCCGATTGGGCACTCGACCGGGCTCGGTATTGGCAGTACGATGGAAGGTTGAACCGTGCCCCCTCGCGAGGTGACTCAACATGTCCGCCATTGCACCGCCGCGATCGTCGTGCCTGGCCGCGCCGGACGTGTATCGCATGACCGTCGACGAATACGAGAACCTCGCGACGGCCGGGGTCCTGGACGATCCGCGCGTCGAGCTGATCGATGGTTTATTGGTCAGGAAGATGACTCAGAAACCACCACATACCTGGGCGGTCGAGACAGCCCACGACCGTCTAGGGCGCCTTCTTCCCTTCGGCTGGTTCATTCGTGAGGAAAAGCCCGTACGGATTACGCGATTCGACGAGCCCGAGCCGGACCTCTCGCTGGTCCGGGGGAGCCGCGACGACTTCCGCGGTCGGCATCCAGGCCCCAGGGACATCGGCCTGCTGGTCGAGGTGGCGGACACCAGTCTCGACCGCGACCGCGGCGAGAAGCGGGCGGCCTACGCTCGCGGCCGAATTCCGGCCTACTGGATCATCAACCTGGTCGAGCGCCAGGTGGAGGTTTACACAAAGCCCCATCGCGGCAAGTACGGATCGTGCCAGATCCTCAAGCCTGGCGAGGAGGTGTCGCTCGTGATCGATGGCGCCGTGGCCGGCCGGATCCCCGTGGCGGATCTCTTACCGTGATTGGCTTCTTCGGCAGCAGTCCGGATCGGGGAAATCCCATGAAGGACAGGGCACCTTTCCCTTGCATCGTCCTGCCGCGGTCGCCAGATTGCATGGGTCGCACGGGCCGCATCTGACAAGCCGCCCGCTTCGATCCGGAGTCGATCCCTGACCATGGCACACGCCCATTTCGTCGATCCCGCCGTCTCGCACTGGTATCATTGCGTCTCCCGCGGCGTCCGCCGCGCGTTCCTGCTCGGCGAGGGGGAGCACGACCGCAAGGCCTGGATTGAGGACCGCATCCGCGAGCTCGCCCCGGCACCAGGCCGCGGGCCGTCATCCATGTCGCCAATGCGGTCCACATTCCGCCCGGGCGAGATTGCCCATTCTTCCTAAATCGCCACCAGGCTGGGCCACCGGGCAGACGGGGCCGGGACCGGACGGGTGTCGCGGCCGACCGTGCGGCGGCTGGCCAACCTGAACGCCTGCCCGATAGCCTGGCCAGGACCCGAGTTCTGGACGTTGATCGGGACCGGCGAGCCCGGCGTCGAACGGGCTGGCCGATTGTGAGTGGTCGCGGTTGACCCAGAGCACCGTCGACTCGCTGCGACCGATCCGTCCGACCTGGCCCGGCCTACTCACCCGCTCCGCCGCCGCCCGCGAAAAGACCGCCCGATCCACCAGCGGCCGGTCGCGACACCCGCCCGGTCCCGGCCCGGCCCGCCGAATAGCCCTGCACCGTCCCTTGACCGCGGGCCGGTCAGTGCCGCAGTCGGACCTCTCGAAATCGCTTTCGCGGACCAGATCCGTCTCATCCGCTACAACGGGAACCAAAAATAATCGGAAATTCCAAAAAAGTTGGGAATAAAATCGCGCGGCCGGCGTCTATATAGGATGTCCGGTCCGTCTTTGGCAATTTGGACGATGGTAAGAATGTCATCCCGCCCGGGATGGCGGTGCATCCACGATGGTGCGCGACCCCGGCCGCCGAAACAGGCGACGGGCCTCTCCGCATGCGTCGTGGGACGGCGAATGAGCGGCTGCCGGTTAGATCAGCGCCCTGTTGCTTGCAGCAGGGTCAAGATGAGTGCACGTGGTCCCGGGCGGGGATTTCGAGGCTCGAACCACCTGAAATCGCGCGAACGAACCCAATCTTCATAAATTCTTCATACGCGTTCGTCGGTTTCGGCGCCGAAACGGTGTCCCAGGGGTGGATTTGAGCAAAACAAACCCAATTTCTGCCCGACGGGCAGGCGCGGTTGGGTTCGTTTGTTCAGATAGCGGTCCGCGTCCGTTGTGCGCGCCGGGCCCGATCCAGCCGGCAGTCGGCCATGGAGCGGGTTAGGAGTCTGCGGGAGAGGGCGAGGACAATCATGGCCGGCCACTGGCCGTGGAGCTCCTCCCACGACCTCTTCTTGCGGAGTGGCGAATGAAAATGGTCGTGTAACGGTATGGCACGGTCCTCCGCCCAGTCGTTGTATCTCCGGGCGCATGCGCGCGGCCCGCAGCGGCCCGCGTCAGACCGAGATCGGAGCTGGCAGGTGATTTCGCCTGGCCGCGAGATCTGTGGGCGCCCCGAGTGCGCTGGCGCGATCCCGCGGCTCCATCGCCAGACTCACTTGCCGAAGACCAATCCCGGATCGTCCGGAGGCGCCCCGATTGCCTTGAAGCGGAAGTGGGAGTCGTCGTCCCATTTCACGCTGCCCACCATCGGCGGCATGTCGGGGGGGACGAGCGCCAGGACGTCGTTGTCGAACGTCGCCTGGCCCTGGAACTGGCGCGTCTGGCCCCGGTCGGTCACCTTCCAGGTGAAGCCCTTTCCGGCGTCGATCGTCAGCGCGATCGCGACGTCCTTCGCCGGGCTGGCCGACCAGACGCCCGCCAGCTTCGCAGGCACGGGACCGGCGGGTAGCGGCGGACCGTCGGGGGGATTCCCGTCGGTCGGCGCGTTTGTGGTGGCGCCGGGTGCCGCGCCAGTCTGGGTCTCCGGCTGCTGCGCGGGGGCGGTTGGGGCGGAGGGTGTCCCCTGGTCCGGAGTCGAGGCCGCCGACGTCAGCGCGGCGAGGAGCTGCGATGAGAGTGTATCCCGCGGCTGGAGCGAGACCACCTGCTTGAGGATGCCCGCGGCCGCGTCGTTGCTGCCCTGGGTCATGTAGAGCGAGGCCAGCAGGAACCGGGCCGACGCCGCCTGGGGATTGGCCGTGCAATACGCCTCGAGGGCCCGAAGCTGCCGCGTGTAGATCTCGACGTCGGGATACAGCCCCGACAGGGTCGTCCAGTCCCAGCCGGGGCCCGACGAGAGGACCGTGTACATCGGCGCGGCGGCCTCGTCGTAGCGTCCCAGGGCGAACAGGCAGAGGGCGCGGAACTCGTGCAGCATCGGGTCGTTCGGCGTCTGCTGGATGGCCTGGTCGGCGAGCTGGAGCGCCTGAGTATAGTCACCGGACCGGAACGAGGCCCGGGCGGAATCCAGGCTCGCGACGGCCTGGTCGACGACCGCCGGGGCGGGGGCGGGGCTCGTCAGGTCCAGCGGCCGCGAGTAGTCGTAGACCACCGGCTGGACCACGACCGTCGAGGGCTGGACGACGGCGGTCTGATAGTACGGGTTGGCGTACGTCGAATAGCCCCAGGTATTCCAGAGACTGCCGAGGCCCCACGAGGCCACGCCGATGCCGAGGCCGAGTCCCAGGGCGTTCATGCCCCAGTTGTTCCAGCCCCACCCGGATCCGCGGGCGTAATTGCCGTTCCAGTAGCCGTTGACCCACCCCGCGTGGTAGGAGGCGTAGGGATTGGCCCAGTAGCCCCGGTATCCGCCGCGGTAACCCCCGCTATAGCCGTATCCTCCGCCCCAGTTGCCCACGGGACGGTTGATGTTTCCGTAGTTGTTGATGTTGTTGATGTTGGTCGATCGATTGACGACGTTGTTACTGCCGATGTTGTTCCCGACGACGTTCGTCGGCCGGTTGACGTTGACATTCCCGGAGTTGATCGGCCGGTTGACGTTCGTGTTGTTGCCGATGTTCGGCCGGTTGACGTTCGTGTTGCCGGAGTTGATGGGCCGGTTGACGTTGTTGCCGATGTTGGGCCGGTTGCCGACGCCGAGGTTGTCTCCGTAGCCGGGCCGCCCCGCGCCGGTGCCGGGCCGATTGCCCACGAGGCCGCCGCCGGGTCGATTGACGCCGTCGCCTCCCTGGCCCGGGCGATTACCGGGGCCGCCTGGCTGCGGGGGCCGGGCCGGGAGCGTGCCGGCGCCGGGGCGGTTGCCGCCGATGTTGCCCGGTCCCTGTCCGCCGGCGCCGGGTCGATTGCCGCCGATGTTGCCCGGTCCCTGTCCGTTGCCGCCGCCGATCCCGCCGAACGGCGGACGGTTGCCGATCCCGCCGCCCCCCTGGCCGGGGCGATCGCCGGGGTTGGGGCGTTGGCCCGGAGTGCCGCCGGGATTCGGCCGGTTGATCCCGCCGCCGCCCGGTTGGCCCACGGCGCCCGGGTTGAAACCCCCGGGTCGATTGGCGATACCCGGAGAGGGCCGAGCGGCCGGCGCGCTGAACGACGGAGAGCCGCCGAAGCCGCCCCCGGGGCGAGCCGCCCCGCCGCCGCGATTCCCGACCATCCCGCCGCCGCGGCGGCCCTGCGCCTGCGCCAGTCCGCTCGTCGCGATCGCGACCAGCGTTGCGACGACCGCGATGCTCATCCATCTCGTTGTCATGGTGCCCTCGATGCGGTCGTTGGGGTCTGCGAGGCCAGAGCCTTGCTCGGCGGGATTACCTGGGTTGAGGCGGTTTCCGAACCATCAGCACCTCGTCGATATCGCCCGAGATCTCGCTGCCGAGCGTCCGGTCGATCGACTTCCAGCGCAGGGAGTCCCTGGTGACGTACGTCAGCACCTGGGTCGCCGTGGCGACCCGTCCGTCCGGGCGGACGCCCGTCGCCTTGATGACCCACTGGTTCCCCTGCCGCATCCAGAGTCCCTCACCGTATCCGCCCTGCGTGTCGAAGACCCAGGACTTGAATTGTTTGGTGAGCGGGTCCCACCCGATGCGCTGGGTGCCCGACAGGGCAGGCTTGCCCTTCACCCGGACGTCGAAGGAGCGCAGGAGGAAATTGCCTCCGTCCGCCCAGGCGACGGAGGTCGTCACCACGGCCTCGTCGCTCTCCTCGACCCAATCGCCCACGAGCCATTCCAGCTCCTTGAGCCGCTCGTGAGGCGTGAGATCGGCCTCGGGGATCTCGCGGACGCTGGCGAGGAGCCATCGGCCGTCTCGCTTGACGAGGATCCCGGCATAGCGCCCGACGACGGCGGCCGAGCCATCCGACGGGGCCAGCCGGGTGCGGCCGAGCACGCGGGCGACGCCGGGCGCGATCATCGCGATGGACTCGGCCTCGATCGTCATCCTGTCGCCGGGCGAGGCTGCGATCCGCGAGGCATAGTGCTCGGCGAGGGCCTTGCGGCCCTGGATGGTGCCGCCAGCGGCGTCGACCGCCTCGCCGTCCTCGGTGAAGGACCCGGCGATCGCGCCGGCGTCTCCCTTCTCGAATGAGCTCGCGAGTCCGTCGAGGATCGCGCGGATCGCCCGCTCCTCCTCAGCGCGGGCGGACGCCAGCCCCGATACGCCCGCGCCCAATCCAGGCTGGCCGCGTCCGGTTTCCTGGGCTCCGGCCGCCGCGCAGAGCGCCCCGACTGCCACGATCGCGATGAGGCCGGAGAATCGCCACTTCATGATCGTTGCTCCTCGCTCAAGGAGATGCTCGCGAGACTGGGGGAGCCATCGACGGCACAGACGCCGGCCCAGGAGACTGGGAAATTCCGCGCCCCGCGCGGACGGGCGATCAGCCCGGATCGGCCTGCATCAGTGAAACCGACTATACGCGAATCCCGTCGATGCGATCAAGCGGCTCGGCCGCTCGCAGGGGACGGGCCGATGGGCAATGCGGCGCCCGGGATTCGCCGCTGACGCGCGGAATGTGCCCGAAAGGGAAGGCTTCGAGACCGTTTCGTAGGGTGGGCATCGCCCACCAGTTCGAGGCATCGACCGGTGGGCGATGCCCACCTTACGCCAGCCCGCCGCCCCTCCAAGGCAGCCTTTTAGCGTCGATCCGGCTCGGCCTTCGGGAAGACGTCGTAGCCTTCCTTGTGCCGCGGCGGTCCGTCCTTCGGCGCGATGAAGACGCGGTCGCGGGGGAACCTGTCCACGTCGGCCGCGCGGATGCCGAAGTTGTTCTCGAGCACGCTCCGGGGGTTGCCGGCGATCCAGCTCGACAGGTCGATCGCCTCGTAGTGGCCGGTGTTGAAGCCGATGAGCACGCGGGCCGACCCGGAGTCGCTGGCATTCTCGATCGAGTGGCCGTAGCCCTGGGGGATGTAGCCGACGTCGCCCGCCTCGAGCGTCTCGATGCGGTAGCGCCCGTGCGACCCGAACATCGTGACGTGGACCTTCCCCGAGAGGACATATTGCCACTCGTCGGAGGTCGGGTGCCAGTGCAGCTCGCGCAGGGCGCCGGGCTCGAGCTCGAGGACGACGCCGGTGACGGTCTGCGAGATCGGGAACCGGTCGGCGCCGACGCGCCACTCGCGGCCGCCGGCGTGGACCGAGTGCGGGTCCTGTTTGAGCATCTCGTATTTATGCGTCAGCCGGGGCGATTTGAGCCGGCCGTGCGGGGTGGGGTCGGGCGGACCGGTCGGTGCGGGGCCGCGGCCGAAGTACACCTCCTCGCGCGGCAGCCGGTCGATCACCTCGGCGGGCAGGCCGAGATTCTTCGCGACCAGCTCCTTCGGGGAATGGCCGATCCAGTCGGTGATGCTGAAGGTGCCGAACTCCGAGAAATACCCGTTGTCGAAGATGAGGATGAAGTGCGCGGTCCCCGGCCCCAGGCCCTGGAGCGCGTGGCCGTGGCCGCGAGGGAAGTACCAGATGTCGCCGGGCCCGAAGTCGTTGATCTCGAAGTTCCCCTCGGGATCAATCACCGTGGTGCGGACGCGGCCCTCGCGGACGTAGGCCCATTCGGCGGCGGTGGCGTGCCAGTGCAGCTCGCGCAGGCCGCCGGGCTCGAGGCGCATCGAGACGCCGGCGATCCCCTTGGAGATCGGCAGTTGCTTGACGGTCGCCTCGCGGGCGTTGTTGCCGCCGACGACCTTGCCGGGCGTCGACTTCTCCAGCTCGAACTTGAACGTCGGCAGCTCGTGCCCGGCCAGAAGCGCGTCGGGGACGTTGTTCTTGAAGGGGAAGTCGGCCTGGTCGGCCTCGGCGTTTGCCCCTGCTTCGGCCGCGGCGAGACCGAGCGCCGCGGAGCCGATGAATCCTCGTCTGGAAAGGTCCGACATGATGGTGCGCTCCTGGTGATCTGGACGCCGGCCCTGGCCCGGCGGGTCCTCGTCGCCGCGGCGCCCGCTTACGTGCGACGATCCGGAGGCCGGGGAATCCGGTCGGGACCGTCTGGTTATCGCAGAGCTGGGGTCGCGGGTCGAGCCCGGCGCGCGAAATCGCCCCGGCTTTCGACCGGGGCGATTGCGGGCTCCTTCGGTTTTTCTCCTCGGGACCGGCCCTGGATCAGACCTGCACGAGGGTCTTCGAAGGGGCGAACAGGGCTCCGGTCTTGCCGGGTTCGGGGAGCTTCTTCGGCGGCGGGCCCATCTTCGTCTGGACGTTCTCGGGCACCGGCTGGGGCTTGAGGTCGCCGGCGGGCATGCCCTCCTCGACGCCGCCGCCGCTACAGCCGGAGACGGCGAGGCTCGCGGCGAACACGCCGGCGGCCAGGGCACTCATGACAGATCGACGCATCGATGATCCTCCTGGACGGGATGGATTCGAAAAGGACGATCGCTCGCGGCGCAGGTGCGGGTGCGCCGCGGGCGCCGGTGCGGGTCAATACTGGTTGGAGCCGATGGTCTCGCCGCCGTTGCGGGTGCCGATGCCCCACCAGGCCTGGGGCGAGATCGAGTCCTTGATGAAGTGGACCGAGCCGTCGGCGAAGGCGACGTTCACGCCGCCGGGGTGGTTGCTCGTGGGCGGCGACATCCCCGCGTAGCCTCCCCAGCCCTGGGTCGTCTGGTCGCTCGGGTTGAGGCAGGTCAGGCCGTTGGGGGTGTTGTAGTGGTTGTAGGCGTTGACCATCCAGTGCCACTGGTAGCCGACGCTCCAGGTGAAGCCGAGCATCCAGCTATTCGGGCTGGCCGCCTGGGAGCCGGAGAGCGCCTTGCAGCCCTGCATCCCCATCATGGCCATACCCTGGTTCTGGCTGTTGAAGGTATAGGGGATGTTGCTGGTCAGGAAGATGCCGCGCTTGGCGGAATATCCGCTGCCGGCATAGGGCATCGGGCTGCCATTCGAGTTGCCGATGAGCTTCTCGCTGATCACCGCCGTGTTGGAGGTGCCGTCGGTGAAGCTCTCCAGGCCGAAGAAGCCGAGGTTGCTGTCGGCGCCCCACCAGCCCTGGCCGACGGTGAAGCCGCTGCTGGCATTCGCCGGGGTGCAGACGGTGTAGAACGGCACGATGGCACCGGACCACATGCGGATGACGTTCGGGCCGCCGTAATTGCCGAAGTAGTTGGTCGGGGCGTAGGGCTGGAACGGGCGGGCCTTCTGATTCTCGGACGGACAGAGCAGGCTGGCGATCGCGCTGTACGTGACCGTGGTGTTGATGGGGGGCCCGCCGTCCATGGTGTCGGCCCATGCGGAGAAGTTCCAGGCGTTGTACATGGTGTTCTGCTCCATCATGGGGAGCAGGAAGACCATCCAGGTGGGGTCCCAGCCCCAGCCGCCCGCGGAGGACCCGAGGAACATGTTGACGGCCGGGACGGCGTTGGTCTGCTGGTGGTAATTCTGGAGGGCCAGCCCGAGCTGCTTGAGGTTGTTGGTGCACTGGGCGCGGCGGGCGGCCTCGCGTGCCGCCTGGACGGCCGGCAGCAGCAGTGCGATCAGCACCGCGATGATGGCGATGACGACGAGCAGCTCGATCAGCGTGAAGCCGCGCGAGCCCGGACGACGCGATGGCATAAAGTGCTCTCCCTCTCGGATTCGATGAGTTCGGAACGGAACCGCCGCACGGCGAGGCCCTGCGCCCCTCGACGGAGCGATCGGCCACCCGCGCCCGGCGAATCTCCCGGGGCACCCTTGATCCCCGCGGTCGGCGCACACGCGCAGCGGCATCCCCCTCCTCGGCTGCATTGCATTGCATGCAGTCGAGGGTCGAGCTGTCGCCGCCCGCGACGGATGACCGCGCGCGGCGGGACGATCGTTCCCCGCCTCATCGGGACCCGGAGGGACGCAACGAGGCGGGGGCCACCATGGAGACGCCTCTTCCGAGGCGACGCCCAGCCGCACCCACACTCTCAGCATCCCGGGCGTCGATCACGGCTCCTTGCAAGCCGGACTCGCGCTCCTCGCAACGGCCGCACGACCGGCCGGCTGGTTCCTCGGGTGGGAAAACTAGGGCCCGCGTCGACTCGCGAGATGGTCGCAACCCAATGGTCAGGCCGCTCTCGCGCTCCTCCGGCCGGGCTCTCAATGAATATCTTAGGAGATCGGTCAAGGGTTGTCTACCCCGGAGGATCCCGCACTCGCCGCGCTTGCCGGTCGCCGTCCCGGTTCGCGAAGATGGCGGGGGAGAGCGTGCGCGGAAGGCGGCGGCCGGGTCGATTGGCGGTGGCGGCGGTGGGGCAGGGGAGCGAGCGGAGTATGTTCATTCGATGGGACCGGCCGGGCGGGCGGATGGCTCCCATGCTGGTCGTGGCGGTCGCGGCGGTGGCGGCGGCCGCGGGGGTGGCCGGGTACGCGTGGTACGGATCGCGCGTCTGGCGTGCCGAGCTGGCCGAGGCGCGGCGGATGATGGAGGCCGGCCGCTGGGCCAGGGCGACCGAGCAGCTTCGCGGGATGGCCGCGCGTCGACCGGGTGACGGCGAGGTGCTGCTGCTGCTGGGCGAGAGCGAGCTGGCCCGGGGCCGTCGCGAGGGGAGCCTCGATCCGTCGGCGCGCGACGCCGCGCTGGCGGCCTGGGCGCGGGTGCCGGCGTCGAGCCCCGAGTATCCCCGCGCCTCCTCGCTCCGCGCGACGAACCTGATCGGGGCCGGGCGCTACGCCGAGGCCGAGCGGGTGCTGGACCAGGCGCTGGCCTCGTCGATCCCCGACGACGCCATCCGGTACGAGATGGAGCGGACGCAGAGCCTGCTCTATCGCCGCGAGGGGCGGATGGACGACGTGCGCCGGGTGCTTCGCGCGTCGTGGTGCCGCTCGCCCGGACGCACGCCCGACCCGGCCGACGTGCTGCGCGAGCTCTGGCTGCTCGATCATTCGCCGATGCCGGTGGAGGCGTGGGAGCAGCGGGCGCTCGACCGGGCCGACCCGCAGGATGATCGGGTCTGGCTGGGCCGGGCGAATGTCGCGATCCTCACCGGCCGCTTCGGCGAGGCCGCGGGCTGGCTCGACCGCGCCGCCGGCCGCCGGCCCGAGGATCCGGCGGTGTGGAAGGCCCGGCTGGCCCTGGCCCGCGGCGCCGGCGACCTGGCCGGGGTCCGCGACGCGGCGGGTCATCTCGCCGCCGCCGGTCTCGAGCCCGCCGAGCTGGCCTCGCTCCGCGCCTGGATCGCCGCCCGGCTCGGCCGGCTCGACGACGAGCGGCGCGAGCTCGCCGCCCTCGTCGCCGACGAGCCCGGCGACGCGCCGGCGCTCGAGCGCCTCGCCGTCCTGGAGTTCCAGCGCGGCGACACGCGCCGGTCGGAGGAGCTGCGACGGAGCAAGGCCGGGGTCGACCGCGCGCAGGACCGGATCCGCAAGCTGCTGCTCGAGCCCGTCCCGGCGGTCCACGCGGGCGAGCTCGCGGGGCTCTCCCGCACGCTGGGGCGCGGCTTCGACGCGAAGGGATGGTCGCTCGTCGCCGAGGCGCTCGACCCGGGCGCCGCGACGACGCCGGGCCCGAGCGACGGCACGGCCAGCCGCGCGGGTGCGGACTTCTCGCCGGCGCTCAGGGAGCAGGCGATCGCCCTCTCGTCGCCGTTCGAGCGGCCGGCGGAGGATTCCGGCCCCCGGCTCGCCGAGCGGCTGGCCGACCTGCTGGGATCGGCTCCCGCGGCGATCGCCGGCCGCCCGGATTCCGCGCGGGGCGCGCCCGTGTCGGACGCCCCGACGATCCGCTTCGCCGATGAGGCCGAGGCCGCCGGCCTGCGGTTCGTCTTCGACAACGGCCAGACCGCGCGCCACCTGATGCCCGAGACGATGTCGGGGGGCGTCGGCCTGATCGACTACGACGGCGACGGCTGGCTCGACGTCTACTGCGTCCAGGGCGGGCCGCTGTTCCGTGACGCCGCGGGCCCGCCGGGCGCGGGCTCGAGTGCCAGTGATGCCGGGGACCGGCTGTTCCGCAACCTGGGGGACGGGACCTTCGAGAACGTCACCGAGCGCTCGCGGATCGCCGCGATCGCCGGGCGCCTTGGCTACGGGATGGGCGTCGCCGTCGGCGACTACGACAACGACGGCGACCCGGACCTGTTCGTCACCCGCGTCGACGCCTATGTCCTGTTCCGCAACCGGGGCGACGGTACCTTCGAGGATGTCACCGACGCGGCCGGGCTGGCCGGCCACCGCGACAATCCCAGCTCGTCGGCGTTCGCCGACCTCGACGGCGACGGCGACCTGGACCTGTATGTCTGCCACTACATGAAGTGGGACCCGGCCCACCCGCCGACCTGCACCAACGAGCGCGGCGAGTACTTCTACTGCGACCCCAGCAAGGTCGAGCCGGCCCCCGATCACGCGTTCCGCAACGACGGGGGCCGGTTCGTCGACGTCACGAACGAGTCGGGCCTGACCGAGACGACCGGGCGCGGGCTCGGGGTTGTCGCCTGCGACCTCGACGGCGACGGGCGGGTGGATCTGTACGTCGCCAACGACGGGACGGCCAACTACCTCTTTCGCAACAAGGGGGGCTTCCGGTTCGAGGAGATCGCGCTGGAGGCCGGAGTGGCCGGCAGCGCCTCGGGCGGATACCAGGCCGGCATGGGCGTGGCCTGCGGCGACCTCGACGGCGACGGCCGCCCCGACCTCCTGGTCACGAACTTCTACGGCGAGGGGGCGACCTATCATCACAACCTCGGGCAGGGGCTGTTCGACGACCGGAGCTCGGCCTCGGGCCTCGGGCTGGCGACCCGCTACCTGCTGGGCTTCGGCAGCGCGATGGCCGACGTGGGGAACGTCGGCCGTCTCGACGTGATGATCGCCAACGGGCACGTCAACGACAACCGGCCGAACTTCCCGTATGCGATGCCCGCTCGGCTCTACGCCAACCGGCCCGATGGCCGGCTGGTGGACATCTCGAAGACGTCCGGCGCGTGCTGGGAGGTCCCGCGGGTGGGGCGGGGGCTGGCGGCCGGCGACCTCGACAACGACGGCCGCCCGGACGCCGTGATCCTCCCCCAGAACGACGCGCTGGAATACTTCCACAACCGCAGCGAGCATGTCGGCCGTTTCCTCACGATCGCCCTGGAGGGTACGAGATCGAACCGCGACGGCGTCGGGGCGCGAGTCGTGGTCGAGGCGGGCGGCCGGAAGCAGGTGGCCTGGCGGATCGGCGGCGGCAGCTACCAGTCGGCGGGGGATCCTCGGCTCCATTTCGGCCTCGGAAATGCGGACCGGGTCGAATCGGTCGAGGTTTCCTGGCCGTCGGGCCGGGTCGACCGCCATCCGGGGCTGGAGGCCGGCGCGGGCTACCGGCTCCGCGAGGGCGAGGCTCGCGCGAGTCCGCTGACGGGCTGGAAACGGCCGGCCGCGCGGCCGTCACAGCCGCGCGATCCCTTGCGGCCGAACTAATGCGATCGGGCGGCCGGTCCGAACGCCTTCCGTCGCGGACCTGGACGAGAAGGCGCGGTTAGAATGAACATGGACTCTCCCGGTCGCCCGGGAGAACCCGCGCCACCCTCCCGCCCGGGATTGCGATCCCCCGTCCTCGCCGCCGCGAGGCCGGCGGGCGGTGGCCGGCCAGTCGCGCACCCGAGGCCGACGAGACCCCGGTGCCGGCTGGCCCGTGGGGTGGTAGGGATAGGGACGGACGTCCGGAGATTAGGGAGGGGGGCCGATGCTGGGATCATTCTGGGGTGAGCGGGCGGGGCGGGTCCGGGAGACCGTCGCGAGCGGATGGGCGGCCCGCCGTCGCGGCCCGGCCGTGCGCCGCGGCCATCGGCCCGTGATCGAGGGCCTCGAGACGCGGGTGGTCCTGTCCAATGTCGACGTCTGGACGGGCGGCACCAGCAGCAACTGGAGCGTCGGGTCCAACTGGCAGGCGGGGACCACGCCGGTGGCCGGCGATGCCCTGGTCTTCCCGTCCACGGCGACGAATTTCACCACGGTCGACGACCTCGCCGGCGGGACTTCGTTCAGCGGGATCACGATCGAGGCGCCGGGCTATTCGCTGGCCCCGGCATCCCCGACGACGAACACGCTCACCCTGACCGGCGGGTTCTCGGCCAGCTACACCGGGATCTCGACCTACTCGATCAACACGACCCTCACGGCCGCCGCGACGCCGGTCTCGGTGGCCCCCGGCACCGAGCTCGACATCAAGGGCGTCCTGTCGGAAACGGGCGGCCCGACCGGGACGGTGGGCCTGAGCGTTTCCGGTGGCGGCACGGTCGACCTCTTCGACTTGAACACCTTCACCGGCACGACCACGGTGGCCTCGGGCACGACGCTGCTGGTCGACGGCACCATCGCCGGCGTCCAGGACAACGGCGGCACGCTGGGCGGCAACGGCAGCGTGGGGGCGATCACCAGCGTGGGCGGGACGATCAGCCCGGGCCATACGAGCCCCAGCGTGCTGACGGCCAACGGCAGCGTGGCGCTCGACAGCGCGTCCTCGTACGTCGCGATTCTCGACGGGACGACCCCGGGCAACGGGGCAACCGGGTACACCCAGCTCGCCGTGAATTCCTCCGCCGGCACGATCACCCTCGGCGGCGCGAAGCTCAGCGCCACGCTCGGCCCGGACTACACGCCGGCGCCCAGTCAGCAGTTGACGATCGTCAAGAACGGGACCAGCGCGCCCATCACCGGCGTCTTCGCCGGGCTCCCCGAGGGGGGCGCCGTGAACCTGGGCAATTCGCTGTTCCGGATCAGCTACCTCGGTACCAGCGGGGCCGGGCGCGACGTGGTGCTGACCGTCGTGAATGCCCCGTCCACCACCTCGCTCCTGCCGATCATCGGGCCCGTCACCTACGGCCAGCCCTTCAGCATGACCGCCCAGGTCAACGGGTCGCTGGGCATCCCGACGGGCACGGTGGAGTTCTTCGACGGCAACCCGGGCGCCGGCGGCGTCGAGATCGCCAGCGCCCCGGTGAACACGACCACCGGCCAGGCCTCGACCTCGATCAACAACCTGGGCGTCAGCCCGACCGGGCACCAGCTCTATGCCGTCTTCGTCCCGACGGCGACCGACTTCACCTACGCGGGGAGCACGTCGTCGCCCGTCGCGTTGACCGTGAACCCGGCCACGCTGACCGTCTCGGGCGTCACGGCCCAGAACAAGGAATACGACACCACGACCCTCGCGGTGCTCGACACCTCCGCCGCGGCGCTTAGCGGCGTGCTGTTCAACGACCAGGTCTCGCTCAATACGCTCAGTGCGACCGGGACCTTCGCCAGCCCCAATGTCGGCGCCGGCATCCCGGTGACGGTCAGCGGCCTGTCGCTCCAGGGCCCGAATGCGACGAATTACGTCCTCCAGCAGCCGACCGGGCTGATGGCCGCCATCACGCCGGCGCCGCTGACCCTCATCGCGAACAACCAGACGATGAACTACGGTGGCCCGGTCCCGACCCTGACCTACTCGGCCAAGGGCTTCCTGGGCACCGACACGACCTCCGTGCTGACGACCCAGCCGACCCTCTCGACGACGGCCACGTCCGCCAGCCCGCCGGGCACCTATCCGATCAACATCACCGGCGGCGCCGCGCAGAACTACAGCATCACCGACCTGCCGGGCACGCTCAGCGTGGTGACCTCGACCGCGACGACCACCACGCTCTCGACGTCGCAGCAATACGCGGCGGTCGGGTCGCCAATCACCTTCACGGCGACCGTCCACCCGGCGAGCCTGGGCGTCGGCCAGCCGACGGGCTCGGTCGCTTTCGTCGTGGACAACGCCCTCGCGGACCTGGTGCCGCTGAACGCCTCCACCGGCCAGGCCAGCTTCACCACCTCGGACCTGGCGTACGGGGCGCACGCGGTCACCGCCGTCTTCCTCGCCAACGCGCCGTTCCAGAGCAGCCAGTCCTCCACGCTGACCCAGTACGTCACGGCCGCCGGGACGCAGCCGATCATCACCCTGCTGCCGATCCGCCGCCACGGCAGGCTGGTGAAGGTCGAGATCCGGGCGGAAGTGCAGCCCATCGCGCCGGGATCGGGCTACCCGCCCGGGTCGGTCACCTTCTTCATCAACGGCCGGGCGTTCTATCAGTCCGTCCCGCTCGTCAACGGCGTCGCCACGCTGCTACAGTTCCCGCCGAAGGTGTCGAATAAATATATCTACGTTCGATACAATGGAAACCCGTCGTACTTCGCCAGCACGTCGGCGAATTACTACGTCGGGCTGAGGACCCTCGCGCATCTGCCGAGGACCCTGACGCGGGCCGAGGCCCGCCGTCACGGGCATCACGGCTGACCGGAACGCCCGGGGCCGGGCCCGCCCGCCCGTCGGTCGCGCCGTTCAATGGCTCCCCGCGGACCCGGCCCGATGGTCGTCGGCCGGGCCCTCGGCCAGGAACCTCGCCACCGGCGGCGGGGCGAGGTTCTCCCGGGCGGCCTGCTGGGCGGCGTGCGCCACGGCCAGGATCGTCGACTCGTCGAACAGCCGGCCGGTGAGCGTGATCGAGCCGGGCATCGGACGCCCCTCGCGGTCGCGGAAGCCGACCGGGAAGACGACCGTCGGATGCCCGGTCAGGTTGGTGATCGGCAGGTCGAGTCCCGAGCCGACGTACAGGTCGACCTTCTCCATTCGTTCGGCCATGGCCTGCATCAGCTTGGTCCGCACCCGCGCCGCGCGGATGTACTCGACGGCCGGGACGAATTGCCCGCGGCGGAAGGTGCTGGGCCAGGAGTTCAGCCCCTCGGTGACGTGCCGCCGGGTGATCTCGTCGAAGGCGGCGGCGGCCTCGGTGCCGAGCATCATCGTGATGGCCCGCACCGGCAGCTCGGTCGGGAACGTCATCGGCACGAGCTCGAAGCCGAGCTGGCGCATCAGGTGCAGGTCGGCTCGGCCGTCGGTCGGCTGGCGGGGGTCCTCGACATATCCGACCTTCAGCCGCGCGAGGTCGACCGGGGCCGGCCAGGCGAACGGCTGGTCGACCGCCGCGGCGTCGAGCCCGTCGGCGCCGTGGATCGCGTCGAAGACCAGCGCGCAGTCCTCAACCGAGCGCGCGATCGGCCCGATCTTGTCCATCGACCACGAGAGCGTCATGCAGCCGTGCCGGCTGACCCGGCCGAACGTGGGCCGCAGCCCCGACGCGCCGCACGCGCGGCAGGGCGAGACGATGCTGCCGAGCGTCTCGCTGCCGATCGCGAAGCCGACGAGCCCGGCGGCGGCCGCCGCCGCCGAGCCGGCCGACGAGCCGCTCGAGCCCGTCCGCGGGTCCCACGGGCTGCGCGTCTGGCCGCGGAACCACTGGTCGCCCATCGCCAGTGCGCCCAGCGATAGCTTCGCCACCAGCACCGCCCCGGCCTCCTCGAGCCGCGCGGCCACGGTGGCCTTGACGTCGATCACCCGGTCCTTGAACGGCGTCGCGCCCCAGGTCGTCGGATAGCCCGGGTAGGCGATCAGGTCCTTGGCGCCCCAGGGAATCCCGTGGAGCGGGCCGCGATACCGGCCGGCGGCGATCTCGCGGTCCGCCTGCTTCGCCTGCTTCATCGCCAGCTCGGGCATCAGCGTCACGACGCAGTTGAGCAGCGGGTTGAACCGCTCGAGCCGGGCGAGATACAGCCGCGTCAACTCGACCGAGCCGACCTTGCGGGTCCGCACCAGCTTCGACAGCTCGGTCACCGGCAGGAAGGCGAGCTGCTCGTCCGAGCCCGGCCGCGCGGGCATCCGAGGGTCGACCGGAGTCGCCCGGTTGCGCGCGACCGCGGCAGCCGGCCGCGGCGGGGAGGGGAAGAAGGTCAGCGCCGGCGCGACGTCGTAGCCGACGTCGACCTTGCGGAGCTGCTCGAACGAGCGGAGGCTCTCGTCGAGCGAGCGCGCGATGTCGGCGCGCTCCTCGTCGGTGAAGTCGATTCCGGCGATCCACTCCGCCTGCTTGACCATCTCGGCCGTCACGCGGCCGGCCGCCTGCTCGGCCTGCACGGCCAGCGCGCGGCGGAAGGTGATCGTGCCTGCGGCCAGGGCCGCCAGGCCCTTCAGGACGGCCCGCCGCCTGAGACCCGCCGATCGGTCCTCGCCCGTCGTCATCTCGCCGTCCGGGTCGGCGGATTCCGCCGGCCTCGGCTGGTCCTCGATCGCGTCCCAGTCGTCCTCGCCCCAGGTCTCGGTCGTCGTCATGGTCGCGGCTCGCCCTCGGTTCGTCGGGTTCCCTGGCGGATGAATGATCACCATTGTGGGCGCCCCGGGGCCGACGCTCAAGCGGGGCATCCATTCCTCGGCCCGCCAACCGATCGGCCGGGCCCTTAACGGAGACATCCGTGAGACTTGCGGCCGGCCGCGCCGCCCCTCCGGTCGTCCGGCCGGTCGAGGATTGCTCCTTTTCGGCGGGAACGACGTACTACAGGTGGTGGTCCTCGCGGCCGGGCAATCCGGCCGGGGACGCACGAAGCGGCTCCGGCGAGAGGCCGGGGTTCCACGAGACCATGTGAGGGGACAGTACGATGAAGACGATCGGTCGATCCGTGGTGCTGGCCGGCGCGATGGCGGTGGGGCTGTTCGGGTTCGGGGCGGGCTCCGCGCATGCCCAGGCGTTCGGTTTCGGATTCGCCGGGGGCGGGTTCACCCCGGGCGGATACGGCCTCGGCGGGTTCGGCTACCCGGGCTATTACAGCTACGGCGGGGTGGTCGGGGCGCCGGTGGTCGTCGGCGCGCCGGTCGTGGTGCAGCGGCCGGTGGTCGTGGGCGCTCCGATGGTGGGCGGCGGCTACTACGGCGGCGGCTACTACGGCAGGGGCTATTACGGCGGCGGCTACGGCAGGGGCTACTATGGCAGGGGTTACGACTGGGATCGCGACGGCTGGCGCCATCACGGCGGCTACCACGGCGGGTATGGCTATCGCCGCGGCTGGCGATGAATGAGCCGAGCCGCCCGTCCGTCCGTCCGGTCAATCAGTCAGGCGGCCGGGGAGGAGAGAGAGTTCGACGGCCCGACCCGGGGCGCATCCGTTATGATGGAGGCGCACCGGATCGGGCCGTTTCGCGCGCCGGTGGGTGGGGAAGGCCAGGGAGACGAGTCATGCTGGTCGTGATGCAGAGTCATTCCACCGTCGAGCAGATCGAGCGGGTGCTGGCGGCGATCAAGGAGCTGGGCCTGACGCCGCACCCGATGCCCGGGCCGACCCGGACGGCGATCGGGATCACCGGGAACACGGGGATGGTCGACTCGCGGACGCTCGAGGTCCTGCCGGGCGTGCGGGAATTGATCCGGGTCACGAAGCCGTACAAGCTCGCCAGCCGCGAGATGCACGAGCACGATACGGTCGTCCGGCTGCCGCAAGGCACCTTCGGCGCCGGGGCGTTCACGGTGATCGCGGGGCCATGCTCGGTGGAGGACGAGGAGCTGATCTTCCGCACGGCGGACTGGCTGATGGAGCGGGGCGTGCGGTTCCTCCGCGCGGGGGCGTTCAAGCCGAGGACGAGCCCGTACGCCTTCCAGGGACTGGGCCACGAGGGCCTGGAGATCCTCCGCCGCGTCCGCGAGCGGACGGGGATCGGGATCGTCACGGAGCTGATGGACACCGAGAACGCCGACGCGGTGGAGGAGGTCGCGGACATCATCCAGGTCGGTGCGCGGAACATGCAGAATTTCAGCCTGCTGAGGCGGCTCTCGCGGGCGCGCAAGCCGGTGCTGCTCAAGCGCGGGCTCTCGGCGACGCTGGAGGAGTGGCTGATGTCGGCGGAATACCTCCTGTCGGGCGGGAACTACGAGGTGATCCTCTGCGAGCGCGGGGTCCGGACGTTCTCGGACCACAGCCGCAACACGCTGGACCTCTCGGTGATCCCGCCGGCGAAGGCGATGTCGCACTTGCCGGTCCTGGTGGACCCGAGCCACGGGACGGGCCGGCGCGATTATGTCCCGCCGATGGCCCTGGCCGCCCTGGCCGCCGGCGCCGACGGCCTGCTGATCGAGGTGCATCCCGACCCCGACCACGCCCGTTCCGACGGCGCCCAGACGCTGGATTTCGCCCGGTTCGAGCGGCTGCTCGGCCAGCTCGAGGCCCTCGCCGGCCCGCTCGGACGGACGCTCGATGTGAGGGGGACATCCGGCCGCTGACTCGGCGACCGGGCTTCCGCGCTCAAATCGGTGCCCCGAAGCGGTCTTGCCGACGAAGGAAGCCGCCCGCTAAGATGGACCCTCCGGCGCCGTAGCCAAGTGGTAAGGCAACCGCCTGCAAAGCGGTCATTCCCCGGTTCGAATCCGGGCGGCGCCTCTTGATGCGTAAATCCTAAGTCCGGCCGAACGCATGAGATGCGTACCTGGCCCCAAAGGCAGTGCGGCCCGTTTCCCTGGATGTCCTCACCAGGACGTACTGAGAAAGTGGGTGCCCGCATCGTGTCTTTCCTCAAAACGCGGATCGGTATCCGAAACCGTCGCCTCACAGGGCCAGCGGTCAGGGCGTCGTCCGACTGAACGGCCGCGACGTCTACCGCGGCCCCTTCGGCACACCGGAATGCCGGAGCCGATACTTCCGGGCCGTGGCGGAGTGTGAGGACGCCCCGCCCCAGCATCCCGGCGAGCATCCGGTCCGAGAGGGCGGCGTCCGGATCGCGGAAGGCCGGGACGTCACCGACCGAGGTCGAGCCGTCGTCCCAGGCGGCGGTGGCCTGATAGGTCTCGGAGGCGCCGGCGACGAGGAAGCCGGGGTCGCTGAACGTCGAGTCGATGACAACCGCGACGCCCGGGCCGGCCTGCTGGCCGGGTCCGGCGGCGACGGTGGGCGCCACGTTGTCGACGGTCACGTTGAAGGTGCCCGTCGCCGAATTACCCTGGTTGTCGTCCACGGTGACGGTCACCGGGACGCCCCAGTCGATCGCGGCCTTGTAGGTCTCGATGAAGCCGTTGGCGTCGAAGCCGGGCTGGGTGAACGAGGCATTCAGCGTGGACGGATCGCCGGCCGCGAGTGCCTGCGACGGCGCCGTGGCGGTAGCGGCCAGCGTGACGCCCTGGTCCTGGGTGACGGTTTACGGGCCGCCGGCCGAGCCCGTGCTCAGGGTCAGGCCGGCGAATCGCCCGCCAGGCGACCCGCCAGAGCTGACGGAATCGTACTGGATCGCCAGCGAGATGGGCTTCTGCTGGGACGGAGGCTGCACGTCGAACTGGACCAGGCCGCCCGTGTTCAGGCCGAAGCCGGCCTGCGAGGCGACATCGACCGTGTAATCGGTGGGACCGACGGCGCTGATCGCCAGGCCGGACGGCTCGTCGAGCCCGTCCACCCCGCGCAGGAGCTGGTCGAACTGGAGGCCGCCGGCGCCCTGCTCGAAGACGGTCAGCGATTTGTCCACGGACGCGGTGACGAAGACGAACTGGCCGTCGGTGTAGAGGAATTCGCCCTGATTCGGGACGTCGGCAGCGACGACCGCCTGGAAGTCACTGAGCAGGAAAGAAACCGTCCCCTTGAACGAGAGCTGGCCGCTTGTCGGGTCGACGGCGAACTCGTCCACGGCGTTACTGCCGGCGGCCGTCACGTGGACGTACTGATGGCCGTCGATCGTCACCGCGGCGATGCCGGTCGGGTCGTTCATCGATATCAGGCCGCTGGTGACCCCTCGCGGGGCCCTGAGGGTGCCCGGTCCGGGGCCGGGGCGACGCCGGCCGCGTGCATCACGCGACGGAGCGCGTCGATGGTCTCGGGCGAGGGCTTGAAGTTGCCCGGCCGGTGGCCCTCCGCGATCGACATCGGGGTCCACCCGTACCGGTCCTTGCGGTTCCACACCTCGACCCTGGCACCCTTTTCGGCGAGGAGCCGGACGACCTTCGGGAAGTTCTTGTACGCGGCGCCGTGCATCGCGGTCTCGCCGTTGTCGTCGACGGCGTTGACGTCGTTGCCGAGCTCGATCGCGAGCTTGACCGCCTCGACCGCCTCGTCCTCGGTCCCGGCCTCCTCGGTCGGGGCGAGGCATCCCAGCCCGGCGGCGGCCATCAGCGGCGTGCTGTGGGTGGCGTTGGGGATCTTCGGGTCGGCGCCGTGCTCGAGGAGCACTCTCATGAGCGGCACGTCCGCCGTCATCGAGGCGAGCAAAAACGGCGTGGCGCCGACCCGGCTGAGGACGCCGCGGCCCGACTGTCCTCGCTCGAGCCGGGCGTTGACGTCCGCGCCGTGCTCCACGAGCTTCTTCACGAGCTGGAGGCTGGTCAGGCTCCCCGACCCGATCGGGGCCGGGTCGCCGCTCTCGTCGTCGCCGCGGTTCGGCTTGCGGACCCACGTCAGGGTATGGAGGGCCGTGAAGCCGGACCGCTGGTCGTTCGGGTTGGCGCCCGCCTCCAGCAGGGCGGCCGCCAGCTCGAAGTGGCCGTTCTCCACGGCCAGGATCAGCGGCGAGGTCCCCCGCGCCGGGCTTCGTCCCCCGGTCCGCTTCGGCTTCATGGCCTCGTTGACGTCGGCCCCGGCCTTCAGCAGGACGCGGACGACCTCCGCCCGCCCCTCGCGCACCGCGAAGGCCAGGGGCGTGAAGCCCGACGGGAGCGGCGTACGGAAGTCCGCCCCGGCCTCGAGCAGCATCCGGACGACCTCGACATGGCCCTCGGCCGCCGCCCACATCAGGGCCGTCTGACCGCGCCGCTCCTTTGCGTTGACGTCGGCCCCGCGGGCGAGCAACACCCTCACGGGCTCGGGCTTCCCCGTCCGGGCGGCGGTCATCAGCACACTCTCGCCGCCGCGGAGTGTGGTGTTCGGGTCGGCCCCGGCTCCGAGCAGGAGCTCGACCATGGCCCCGTCTCCGTTCGCGCAGGCGATCGGCAGGGGCGTCACGCCGTAACGGTTCGCGGCCCGGGCGTCGGCCCCGGCGTCGACCAGGAGCCTGGCGGTCTCGAGATCGTCGCGATAGGCCGCCCAGTGCAGGGCCGTCATGCCGTCGGCCTGGGTGGCCTTGGGGTCCTCGCCGCGCTCCAGGAGCATCCGGACGGCCGCCCGATCCCCCTTCTCGGCGGCGTCCGCCAGGGCTGCGCCCGGGCGGTCGAAGGCCGATCCGGACGTCGAGAGGACGAGGGCCAATCCCCATGCCGCGATCCCCATCGGCCGCATCGCGTTCGACTCCATCGGGCCTGGACTCCGGTCGGATGGTCTCTCGTTGTCAGTTCAGATCGCCAGCGGCTCGAACAGCTCGTCGACCTTGCCCCGGCTGTCGGCGAACGAATCGAGCCGCACACCAACCTTGTCGAGCAGCGTCAGGTGGAGGTTGGCCAGCGGGGTGGGCTCGGCGAACCGGATGTGACGCCCGCCCCGCATCTGGCCCGCCGCGCCGCCGGCCACGAGGATCGGCAGGTTGGTGTGGTCGTGCAGGTTCGGGTTGCCCATGCCGCTGCCGTAGAGATACAGCCCGTGGTCCAGCAACGAGCCGTCGCCCTCGCGCGTGGCCGCGAGCTTCGCCAGGAACTCCGCGAACAGGGAGACGTGGAACCGGTTGATCTTCGCCATCCTGGCGATCTTGGCCGGGTCGTTGCCGTGATGCGTCAGCGGGTGGTGCGGGTCGGGCACGCCGATCTCGGGGTACGTGCGGGCGCTGGTCTCGCGCGCCAGTTGGAAGGTGATGACGCGGGTGACGTCCCCCTGGAGCGCCAGCACCTGGAGGTCGAACATCAGCCGGGCGTGGTCGGCATACGACGCGGGGACGCCCGCGGGCCGGTCGAGGTCGGGGAGGACGCGGTCCCTGGCGTCGGCCTCCGCCTTCTGGATGCGGCGCTCCACCTCGCGCACGGTCTCCAGGTATCGGCCGACCCGTTCGCGATCGGCCGGGCCGAGCTGCGTCCGCAGCCGGGCGATCTCGTCGGTGACCGAGTCGAGCAGGCTGGCCCTCTTCTTCAGCGCGGCGCGTCGGTCGGCGGCGCTGCCGCCTTCTCCGAACAGGCGCTCGAAGACGATGCGCGGGTGGGCCTCGGACGGCAGCGGCGTCGTCGGCGACGACCAGGACAGGTTGTTCTGGTAGACGCAGGCGTAGCCGTTGTCGCACTGGCCGACGGTCGAAAGCAGGTCCATCGACAGCTCCAGCGAGGGGAGCTGCGTGTCCTGGCCGATGTGCCGGGCCGCGATCTGGTCGACGGTCGTGCCCAGGTAATAGTCCGTGCTCTCGGTCAGCTTCGCCCGGGCCGCGCTCAGGAACGCGCAGTTGGAGGTCGCGTGCGTGCCGGGGTAGGCGTTCCGCAGCTCCAGGTTCGAGATGGCCGTGACGTATTTCTTGACGGGCGCCAGCGGGCTGAGGGTCGGCGACAGCTCGTCGAGCGTGTCCGCGCCGGGGGGCGTCCACCGCGTGATGTCGCACCCCATCGGCATGTAGACGAACCCCAGGCGCCGCAGCCGGGCCGGGGCGGCGGCCGTCGCGCCGGCCGCCGTCATCGCCGGGATCATCGCGTCCAGCAGCGGCAGTGCCAGCGTCGTCCCGAGGCCGCGGAGGAACGTCCGACGCGGGAGGGCCTTCTTCGTGACGATCATTCCGCTCTCCTCATCAGGAACGGCGTGCTGGTCGCGATCGCCTCGACGATCGACGAGAACCGATGGCCTCTGCCGCCGGTCTCGCGGACGATCCGGCGCACCGCCGGGGCGTCGCAAGGTTCGACGACCCGGCCCAGGGCGAACGTCAGCAGCTTCTCGGACAGCGTCCCGACGAACAGCTCGGGGCGACTCAGCAGGGCCCGTTCGAGGCCGCCCGCTCCCTCGAACCGGCTCCCGTCCGGCAGGCCCCCCGTCGCGTCGACGGGCCGGCCTTCTTCCTTCGTGCGCCAGCGGCCGACCGCGTCGAAGTTCTCCAGGGCGAAGCCGACGGGGTCCATCCGGTCGTGGCACCCCGCGCAGGCCGGGTTGGCGCGATGCTCGGCCAGGCGCTCCCGGACCGACAACGACGACGAGACCGTGTTGTCCCTGAGCGCCGGCACGTTCGCCGGCGGGGGCGGTGGTGGCGTGCCGACCAGGTTCTCCAGGACCCACTTGCCGCGGATCACCGGAGACGTGCGGGTCGCGTAGGACGTGACCATCAGGACGCTCCCCTGGCGGAGCAGTCCGCCGCGAACCCGATCGGCACCCAGGTCGACACGACGGAACCGGCCGCCGTTCACGTGGGGGATGCCGTAATGCCGGGCGAGTCGCTCATTCAGGTAGGTGTGGTCCGGTGCGATGAGGTCGAGGACGCTGCGGTCCTCGCGCACGATCTCCTCGAACAGCAGCTCCGTCTCGCGTCGAAAGGCCTGCCTCAGGTTGTCGTCGAAGTCGGGGAACAGCCGCAGGTCGGGCGTGATCGATTCCAGGTTGCGCAGGTGCAGCCACTGGCCCGCGAAGTTCGTCACCAGGCTTCGCGATCGCGGGTCGGCCAGCATGCGGCGGACCTGGGCGCGGAGCACCTCGGGCCGGGACAGCTCGCCGCGCTCGGCCAGATCGAGCAGCTCGTCGTCGGGGATGCTGCTCCAGAGGAAGAACGACAGCCGCGATGCGAGCTGGATATCCGAGACGCGATACACCGAGCCCGCCGAGGCATCCGGCGGATCGGCCTCGATGCGGAAGAGGAACTGTGGGTTCACCAGCACGGCGCTCAGGGCCATCTCGATCCCGGCCTCGAAGCCGCCGTCCCGGCGGGCCTCGCCGTAGAGCTCCATGGGCTTGCGGAGATCGGCCTCGGTGACGGGCCGGCGATAGGCCCGGCGCAGGAGCGTGGCGAGGATCTGTCGGGCGCACGCCTCCTCGTCCTCGGGCCCGGTCGGACGGCGGACCAGCAGCCGGCGGCGGCTGGGAGTCTCTCCCGGCTCCGAGGGCCCGTGCGGGCCGGTGATCGAAACCTGATAGAGCGCCGGAGTGAGCCGGGGGTGCCGGTGCATGTTGTAATGGGCCTGATACGGCTGGCGCTTCGTCTCCAGCAGCGACGACGGCTGCTTGACGAACGCCACGCCCACCTGATGCGGGCCGGCCGCGACCCGGATTCGGGCCTTCAGGTGGGCGTCGGCGGTCTGATGATCCGCCTCGGTCCTCGGCGGGTTGACCGTGAACGTGGCCCGGGCCTCGCGATCCACGAGCACCTCCAGCTCGTGCGGCTCGCGCAGGCCCTCGACGTGCTCGTTGCGGTCCCGCGCCAGGCGGAGCCGGACCTCGTACTCCCCCCCGCGCGGGAACAGGTAGTTGATCAGGACCCCGCCCCGCGTGCCGATCGGCAGCCCCTCGACGTGCTCTTCCTGCGTGATGTCCGCCCGGATTCGGAACGTTTCGCCGCCGGGAGATCGCCCGGTGCTCCCCACGGCCAGGCCGCTGATCTTCCGGGCCGCCGTGAGGTAGCGGTCCAGGAGCGTCGGCGAGAGGTCGCCGACGGTGATGTTGTCGAAGCCCCGGCTGGACTCGTCGGGCGGGAGCAACGCCGAGGCGTCGACGTCGAGCGCCAGCAGGTCGCGGATCGCGTTCTGGTATTCGGTCCGGGTGAGGCGGCGGAACGTGTCGGTCCGCCCCGGGTCGAGGTGCTCGGCGGCGGCGCGATCGAGCCCTCCGGCGATCGCCGAGACGACCTCATCGTATTCGGCCTCCGACGGCCGCCGGCGACGCCCGGGGGGCATCTGGCGCGCGGCCAGCCGGCGCACGACCTTCTCCCAGGCTTCGAGGTTCCTCCCGACGGCCGCGGCGTCCAGGTCGTCGAGGGCGAGCCCGGCCTTTTTGGCGCCGGAGTCGTGGCATTCAAGGCAATAACGCCCAACGAACCGATCGATCGCATCCTGAGCCGCCGCCGCGGCGATCGGCGCGGGCGGCGGCTCCTCTCGCGGCCGCGACTGGCCCGAGCCCGTGGTCCCGACGACGATCAGGAGGGCCGGAGTCAGGCAGCCGGCCCACGTTCCCCATCGGTGCATGAGTCCAGGCTCCGACGTCGCGGGCCCACGGGTGGGACCCGGGGATTGGGGAGGGCGATTTCGACCGATAAGACGGAGCCCCGCAAGCCTCGACGCGCCGTTCCGCTCGCGCGAGCGGCCCGACGAGCTCCCAGGTTGAGTGTTGATGATACCATCGGCCGTTGCCTCGTGGAATGCGCATCCCAAGAGGGTCGCACCGCTCGCGGCCTGCAGACGGCTCCCGGATTCCTCCCATTGCCCCGGGCCCGCCGCCGCCCGCGGATCGGCGGCGTCCGGGCGGCTTCGGGCCTCGCCCGAGCTCCCCGGCGACGGGCGGGAAGCTGCCTCGCCGCCGGCCCGCAGAAATGGTGCGACGGCGGCGGCGACGGCGTCGGGCGCGCTGTAATTCACGGCATGCCCCCACCGAGGGATGACCGCGACGCCGGCGGTCTGGACGAGCCCGGCGGCCCGGTCGAGCCATCGGCCGGGGCAGATCGGATCGTGCTGCCCGCGCACGAGCATCACCGGCGCCGCGAGGGCCGTCAGCCTGTCCTCCATCCGGTACTCCAGCATCGACCGGAACTCGGCGGCGAGACGGATTCCGACGCGCAGGTAGTCCTCCAGCACCACGCCGATCAGCGAGGGTCTTTCGAACGGAATGCCGACGAGCAGCCCCAGGATGTGCCGGATCGCCGAGCCGCGCAGGGGATCGCCGGACGGCCCGATGAGCACGAGTCGATCGACCCGGGCGGGATGGCGCCACGCCGCATCAACGATGATCTGGCAGCCCATCGAGTTGCCCACGAGCGCGGCCCGGCCGATACCGACGGCGTCCATCCAGGCGACGAGCGCATCGGCCAGGCGAGGAATATCCATCGGCTCGTCCGGGGTATCGCTCCGGCCATGTCCCGGCAAATCGGGGACATACACCCCGAACTCCGGAGCCAGGCGCTCGGCCGTGGGCAGGAAGTAGGAGCCGGAGACGCCGAGACCATGCACCAGGACGACGGGCGGGCGGCCCGGCATCGCCGCCGCGATCGGGGCCCGCGCGAAGATCCGGCAGTCGCCGACCGTTCGCCAGACCTCCGCGGGGCCGGTCCCCTCGCTGCGGGCGTGGCGGCGCCGTCGGAGGAGATCGGTCATCGCGCGCCACCCGGTGGCGCCGATGCCGGTCGATCCCGCTGCCGTCCGACCCTCGCGCTCGATCCCGCCCATCACGACATCCCGCAGACCGTGATATCCGCCGGGGGATGTGTGCACACCACGGGCCGAACCGCGCAATCCCGCGGCTTTCGGAGGCGGCGTCCGGGCATGGCCGGCGTTCGCGAGGGGGGCCCGGCCGCCCCGGTCACCTGCCGGGCGATCGGCCGCAGCCGATGGCCTGACGTCTCTCGTCGGCCGACGCAGGGTAGCCGGGCCCGAACCACCGGCGGCGGGATGCGGCGTCGCCGTCGCCGCCGGAATCGACCTGGTCGTCGGCGACCGGCCAGTCCGCGGCGTCGCGATACGCGGCCTGCGGCCGGTCCCGTCGTTCCTCGCTGCGCCGGCACTCGATGCAGCGCGTCGTGCAGGGCAGCGCGTTGAGCCGGGCCGCGGGGATGCGACCTTTGCAGGACTCGCATCGGCCGTATTTCCCCTCGGCTATGCGCCTCAGGGTCGCCTCGATCTCGGCGAGTTCGCGGCTCTCGATCTCGGCCAACCGCGAGCAGATCTCGTCGTTCGCGGAGTCGACCGCCCTGTCGATCTGGTCCCCATCGCCGACGATCTCCGACGAGGTACGGAGGCGGCCGACATCCTCGGCGACGACCCTGCGGAGGGCATTTCGGCGGTCGATCAGGCGCGATGTCAATCGGAGGAGCGCTTCAGAGCGGGACATGATCAAGCTCCTGGTGAAGATCGTCGGGACGATCGGTTGCAATCGGAACGTTACACGCGAAACGGGTGACCGAGGCGTTCATCGGATCGCGAGGCGGGCCCGGCCGGGTCCGGCCGGGCTGGGGCGGGCCGGATCCCCCGGCTCACGGCCCGCTTCTTTCGCCGAACTCGGGGGCGCGGTCCGGTCCGGGGGATGGCCGTCCGACCGCCGCGGTGCCGCTCCTGTCGAGGATGTCGCGGACCTCCTGGTCGTCGACCTGGGAGAAGTTGTCGTACCAGACGCCGACGGCGTAGAACGGGTTGGGCTCGACCAGGCAGACCAGCTCGTCGACCTCCGGCTCGATGGCGACGCAGGCGTCCGACGACGCGGTCGGGACCGCCACGACCAGCCTGGCGGGGCCGAGCCGCTTCAGCGCCGCCACCGCCGCCCGCATCGTCGAGCCGGTGGCGATCCCGTCGTCGACGAGGATGACGGTGCGTCCGTGAACCTCCACGGCGGGGCGATCGCCGCGGTAGGCCAGCTCGCGCCGCTTCAGCTCGACCTGCTCTCGATCGGCGACCTCCTGGATCAGGCGGCCGGCGATTCCCAGGCTCTCGATCACGCCATCGTTGAGCACCCATGCCCCGCCCGAGGCGATCGCGCCCATCGCGAGCTCCTCGTGCCCGGGGACGCCGAGCTTGCGGACGACGCAGACGTCCAGCTGGGCATCCAGGGCCTGCGCGACCTCGCCGGCGACCGGCACCCCGCCCCGCGGCAGGCCCAGCACCAGCACGTCGGGCCTGCCGGCGTAGGCCGCGAGCTCACGCGCCAACCGTCTTCCCGCCTGCCGGCGATCTCGGAATCGAGTCATCGTCGTGTCTCCTTGCATCTCGTCGCCTGGGCCTTCCGGCTCCCGGTCGGGAATCGTCGGGCCGCGCGACCGTAGCGCCGACGGCGACGTCGGGCGGTGGCCGGGCCGTCGAGGCACGCCGGCGCAACCGGACCTTCGCGACCCTCGATCATGCGGCGTCCGTCGCCGCGCCAGCGGGATCATTCTCCGGCGGATGATCCGTCCGTCCGATCGTCGGACGGGTAGCTCGACAAACGAAGGCCCCGACGACGCGGGAATGCATCGCGGGGCCGCCCTGGCCCTGACACGTGGTTGCCCGCCTCGAGCAACTCAATGCATTGGAGAATACGCTGGTGGAAGCTGTATGTCAAGATGTCGGCGCATGTCGGTAAAAGATTTGCGAATTCGGCCTCACCTCGGCTTCATCACCGGCTCCCGCTCGACGTTGTCCGGCGTCTTCCACAGGGGACGGAGCATCCGGCGGAGGTTGCCGACCTCCTGCTGGAGCAGGTCCACGCTCCTCTCGAGGCCCGCGAGGCGCTGCTCCAGCTCGGCGAGCCGCGTCTCCTGCGGGACCGGCGGGAATTCGCCGTAGTCCATCCGCCGCCTCGCCTGCTTGACACGGAGCTCCGCCTCGGCGACCCCGGCCTTCTCGCCGGCGACGCGGGACTCGTGCATCAGGACGTCGTCGCGTGCCGAGAGGAACCGCTCCTCGCTGGCGAAGCCGTCCCGGTAGAGCTTCTCGAAATGGCCCCTCCATCGCCGCGCCTCGGCGAGCCGGGCCTCGGCGAGATTGAGCTGCGCCTTCCTGGTCGCGAGCTGGAGCTCGAGGAGCTCGATCTCCTCCCGCGCCTGGTTGATCTTCTGGTCGAGCGCGGGGTCGCCGCGCCGAACCTCGCCCGCCCCGGCCGGGCTCGCCCGTCGCGCCGGCTCGGCCCGGGGCGCCTCCCGGGGCGCCTGGGCCATCGCCCGCCCGCCCGGGGCGAGACAGGCCGACAGTGCCAGGAGATACCCCGAGCCCCAACCGCGATACCACGGTCCTCTGATCCGTGCCGCTGACATCGGGTCTCTCCTTTGCTGGCCTCGAAGTGCGCTTCCCCCGTCTCCCGGCCGGTGGACAGGACCGGGTCTCGATATCGCATGGCGCCGTCCGCCGCGCGATCAGGGCGAGATGGCGATCAGGTTCTCGACCTGGTTGACCCCTGGCGCCGCCCAGGCCGTCCTCTCGGCCTCTTGCCGTTCGCTCCACGACGGGACGTCGCCGCGAAGCGTCACCTTGCCGTCGTGCGCCTCGACGCTGATCCGTTGCGCATCGAGGTCCGCGCTGCGGCGAAAGGCCTCCTCGATCCGGGACTTCACCCCGACTGTCGAGACCCGCGGGGTGATCGCGATCAGGTTGGTCACGCCGGTCACGCCGTACAGGTGATGCACGGCCTCGAAGGCGGCATCCTTCTGATACCGCCAGTCGACCTGGCCCTCGAGCGTGATCCAGCCGTTGCTGACGGAGACGGTCACCCGGCCGGCGGGCAGCAGGCTCTTCCACCTCAGGGCCTGGATGGCCGCCTGGGCGATGTCGGCATCCGAGCGATCGGCGCCGCCGGGCAGTTGCACATCGATGTCGTTCGCGATGCCCTTGACGCCCTTGACCCGCCGGACCGCCCGCTCGGCCAGAAGCTTCTCCGAATAGCTCCTCGCCGTCCCGGTCAGCGTCACGATGCCGTGCTGGACGGCCACGCCGATCCCGGCCGCATCAATGCTCGGCTCCCACTCGAGCTCGTCGAGGATGTCGCGGCGCAATTCCAGGTCGTTCCTCATGGTGTCCTCCGCCTCCGCTTCGATGGGGCCGCCCCGACTCCGGTGCGGCCGATCAGCGTTCGTGCCGAATGCTCCGGACCGCCGTCCCGTAGGCCAGGCTTCGGCCCGGCCTACGAATGCGGCGAGTCCCCTTCCGGGGCAGACGCTCAGAGCTCACGGCGACCGCGGATCGGTTCCGCGATCGTGGGACATCGGGGCCCCGCCGGTCCCCCGCCGCGGCCGGCGTCGACCGGGCGGCGGGACTGGCGGGGGGCCGCGAGGCTACCTGGCGTCGCGGATCTCGAGACGCCTGCTCTTCGCCTCGGGCTGGGCCGGCGCCGGCACGGTGACTTCCAGGACGCCGTCGTGGAACTCGGCGGACGCCTTCGCGGTCTCCGTGCCCTCGGGCAGCGGGATGGCGCGATAGAACGAGCCGTAGGAGCATTCGCTGTAGCGATAACCCTCATGCTCCTCCTTCTGCTGCTGCTTCCGCTCGCCCTGGATCGTCACCTGGTCGGCGGTGACCTCGACCTTGATGTCCTCCTTCTTCATGCCGGGCAGGTCGGCCCGGACCACGAAGTGGCCGTCGCGCCGCTGAACGTCGATCCGAGGCGACCACTCGGCCGGGACGAGACCGGTCTCCCGCCGGAGCAGCTCGTGCCCCCGGCTAAGGAACCGGGGGAAGTGCAGGCCCGACTCGAGACCGAAGTCCTCGAACAGGCGGTCCATCTCGCGGGCGAACCGCCGCATGACCGCGACCGGGCCCATCGCCGCGGCGCCCGCCGGCGCCGGGGGGGCCGTTTCCTTCCGGGTCGCGGGGCCGTTGCCGGCCTTCGCCTTCGGGGCTTCCTTGAGCTCCGTCATCGTATTCTCCCTTCTCGACTGGTGAATCGAACACAGTCCACGAAACGCGGGATTCCGGGGTTTCAGGGATGCGCGGCAGTCCTGGTCAAAGGCACGGGGGACGCGTCGACTCCGCCGGATGGCCGGGAGCCGGCACACGAGGCGCATCGTCGAACGAGCCCGCCGCCCCGGCGAGCGATCCGGTCGGAGGCCGCGGCTTCAGCCGCCCGGCGGCAGAGCTCGAAGATCGGATCATAGGCCGGCTGGAGGATGTGCAGCCGGGTCGCGGGGCATCGCTCATGGAGCAGGGACATACCGCGGTCTCCGGGGAGCCGAGGGAGTCTTCCCCCGGACCCAGACGTGCGGCGGTCGTCACCGCGGGGCCGGGCTCATGCCGGGAAGCAGGAGCCCGGGTATCCGATCTTCAGAAGGGGGCGCAACAAAAAACCCTCCCACGCGATTCCGCATGAGGGGGCTGTCGCAGCCGATCGTGTCGATGCCCAGCGTGAGCGATCAACTGACCCGAGATTATCGCGGTCGAAACCTTATGTCAAGAGGTCTCTGGAATCAGGACAGACCCAGGAGAACGATCGAGCGGGACCCCATTGGAGGAGGCCGACGGCGCGGCGGTCTCCGCGGTCGGCTCCGCCAGCGGATGGCCGTCCAGCAGCGCGCGAAAGGCCGGCTCGTCGAGCGTCTCCCGCCGCAGGAGCTCCCCGGCGATGCGATCGAGCTGCTGGCGGTGCGATTCGAGGATCCGCCGGGCCGACTGGTAGGCGTCGGCCAGCATCGCCTTGACCTCCTCGTCGATCTCGCGAGCCGTCTGCTCGCTGCAATCGCGCTGGATCGCACCGTCCTGCGCTGTGGGCATGAAGGGGCCCGGCCTCAGGCCGACATGGACGAGGCCGATCGAATCGCTCATCCCGTAGAGGCCGACCATCTGTCGTGCCAGCGCCGTCGCATGCTCGAGGTCGTTCTCCGCGCCGGTGGTCACCTCGCCGAAGACCAGCTCCTCGGCCGCCCGGCCGCCCAGCAGGCCGCGGATGCGGTCGACGAGGTCCGAGCGGCTCAGCAGGAACTGGTCGCCCGCCGGGAGCTGGAGCGTGTATCCCAGGGCCGCGCGGCCCCTCGGGATGATGCTGATCTTCCGCACCGGGTCGGCGTGCTCGCAGTGGGCGGCCACCAGCGCGTGGCCGACTTCATGGTAGGCGACGCGGGTCCGTTCCTTCTCCACGAGCCTCCGGCTCTTGCGCTCGGGGCCGGCGACCACCTTCTCCACGGCGTCCTCGATGTCCCTCTGGGTAATCGCCGCCGAGTAGCGGCGGGCGGCCAGCAGCGCGGCCTCGTTCATCGCATTCGCCAGGTCGGCACCCGAGAACCCGGGGGTCGACCGGGCAATTCGCCGGAGGTCGACATCGGCCGCCAGCGGCTTGTCCCGCGCGTGGATTTTCAGGATCGCCTCGCGCCCGTCCAGGTCAGGCGAGTCGATCACAACCTGGCGGTCGAATCGCCCGGGGCGCAGCAGGGCGCGGTCAAGCACCTCGGGGCGGTTGGTTGCGGCCAGCAGGATCACGCCCGAATTCGGCTCGAATCCGTCCATCTCGACGAGCAGTTGGTTGAGAGTCTGTTCGCGCTCGTCGCTGACGGTGCTCATGTGGATGCCGCGCTGGCCGCCGATCGCGTCCAGCTCGTCGATGAAGACGAGGCACGGAGCCTGGGCCTTGGCCTGCTGGAACAGGTCGCGCACCCGGGCCGCCCCGACCCCGACGAACATCTCGACGAACTCGCTGCCGCTCAGCGAGAAGAACGGCACCCGCGCCTCGCCCGCGATCGCGCGGGCCAGCAGCGTCTTCCCCGTCCCGGGCGGCCCGAGCAAGAGCACCCCCTTGGGGATCTTCGCCCCCAGCGCGCGGTATCGGTCCGAATCGCGCAGGAAGTCGACGATCTCGACCAGTTCGGTCTTGGCCTCGTCGCAGCCGGCCACGTCGTCGAAGGTGACGCCGGTCGACTTTTCGGCGATCAACCGCGCCCGGCTTCGGCCGAAGCTGAGGACGGACTCGCCCGCGGTGCCGAGCCGGCGCGACATCGCCCACCAGAGCAGCGCAATCATGCCGATCGGCAGCAGCCACGCCCAGATGAGCTGCGACAGCACGCCCGGCCGCACCCCGCTGAAGGCCGCTCCCGCCTTCTCCATGTCCGCGACGAGCTGGGGATCCTCGACCCGTACCGTGCGGAAGCCAAAAGCCTCGCCGGCCTTCGCCACTTCGGCCTTCGCCGCGCCCGACGCGGCCTTCGGCGTGATCTTTCCGGTGATCTCGTCCTGCTCCACGGTGCAGTCCGAGACCTCGCCCTTCGCCAGCCGGGCCTTGAACTCGCTGTAGGGGATCGTCCGCATCGCCACCTGGCGGAAGGCGTCCTGCCAGATCCACAGGATGAGCAGGATCGTCACGAGATACCAGAACAGCATCGGTCGGATCGCCGGCGGTGATGCGTCCCCGGGCTCGTCCTTCGAGGTCGGCTTCTTCGGTTCGGCCATCGCGATTGCCCCGGTTCCGGTGGACACCGCCCCGCCCAGGGCGCATGAAAAAACCCCAGCCATGCCTCGAATGCACGGTGGGGCCGCCCCGGCCGCGATCGCATTGCCCATCTCGAGCGACGCGATCTCCCTCAAGCATAGGCACTCTCCGCGCGAATACAAGGGGTCGGCGGCCTGTCGGCGCCTCCCGCCCGGCGATCTCCCGGCCGCGCGAGCCCCGCGCGATCTCCATCGCGGAGGTGCGCGACGCCTCATCAAAGGTCGATGTTTTTCGGTGGAGGCTTAACACCGAGGTAAAATCCCGGTATTCTGAAATCCTCGGTTCGCTCACGATGGGCGATACCTGCCGGCTCGAGTGAGGCCCCGCCATGCGACCCTTCCGTCGCGTGGAAGGGGCCTTTTCTTTTGGCGGATCGATGGGTGCTCGGGCAGTCCGATCATGACGGTCGGGGCGATGCGGCGAACGACGACGATGGCGACTTCCCGAACCGAGCCAGGAGAATGCTCATCATGAAGGGCCCGAATGCGACCGTGTACATCCGCCCGTTCGCCGAGATCGGGATCGACGACATCGCCTCGGTCGGCGGCAAGAACGCCTCGCTCGGTGAGATGTTCCGCACGTTGAGCCCGCGCGGCGTGCGTGTCCCCGACGGCTTCGCCGTCACGGCCGACGCCTACTGGGAATTCCTCGGCCGCTCGGGCCTCGATCGCCGGCTCCGCGAGATCCTCGACGGGCTGGACACCCGCGACGTGGAGGACCTCGGCAAGAGGGGCCGCCGGGCCCGCGGGGCGATCCTGGAAGCCGACCTGCCCGCCGAGCTGGAGCAGGCCATCGTCGCTGCCTACGAGCGGCTGTCGGCCGGCGGCACCGCGCCGCTCGACGTGGCCGTGCGCAGCAGCGCCACCGCCGAGGACCTGCCCGACGCCAGCTTCGCCGGCCAGCAGGAGACCTATCTCAACGTCCAGGGAAGCCAGGCCCTGCTCGAGACCTGCAAGCGTTGCTTCGCCTCGCTCTACACCGATCGCGCGATCTCGTACCGGGTGGACAAGGGCTTCGATCACTTCAAGGTCGGCCTCTCCGTTGGCGTCCAGCGCATGGTCCGCTCGGACCTGGCGTCCTCGGGGGTGATGTTCTCGATCGATACCGAGACCGGGTTCCGCGACGCCGTGCTGATCAACGCTTCGTACGGCCTGGGCGAGAACGTCGTGCAGGGCTCGGTCAATCCCGACGAGTTCTACGTCTTCAAGCCGACGCTCCAGCAGGGATTCCGCCCCATCCTCCAGAAGATGCTGGGCACCAAGGAATTCAAGTTGATCTACGACGTCGGCGGGGGACGGATGACCCGGAACGTCCCGGTGCCACCCGAGGACCGCGACCGCTTCGCCATCGACGACGACGACATCCTTGCGCTGGCCCGCTGGGCCTGCGTGATCGAGGAACATTACAGCACCCGTCGCGGCCGGCCGACCCCGATGGACATGGAATGGGCGAAGGATGGCCGCACCGGCGAGCTGTTCATTGTTCAGGCCCGGCCCGAGACGGTCCAGTCGCAGAAGCGCGCCGATGCGATCGAGGTCTACCGGCTGAAGGCCCGAGGGCCCGTCCTGGTCTCGGGCCGGAGCGTGGGCGAGAAGATCGGGCGCGGGCCGGCGCGCGTCATCAAGCAGGTCCAGGACCTCCACCAGTTCCGCGACGGCGAGGTGCTCGTCACCGACAAGACCGATCCCGACTGGGAGCCGACGATGAAGAAGGCCGCGGCCATCGTCACCAACCGCGGCGGGCGGACCTGCCACGCGGCCATCGTCAGCCGAGAGCTCGGCCTGCCGGCCGTCGTCGGCACCGAGCGTGGGACCGAGGTGATCCGCGACGGGCAGCCGATCACCGTGTCCGACGCCGAGGGGGATACCGGCTTCGTCTACGACGGTCTGCTCGATTTCGACGTCCAGCGCCAGGACCTCCGGGAACTCCGCCGGCCCAGGACGAAGATCATGATGAACGTCGGCAACCCCGAGGAGGCGTTCCGGCTCTCGGCCCTGCCCAACGACGGCGTCGGCCTCGCCCGCGAGGAATTCATCATCTCGACCTACATCAAGATCCACCCGATGGCCCTGATCGATTACGACCGGCTGGACGACCCGGCCGCGAAGGCCGAGATCGATCGCCTGACCGCAGGCTACGCCGACAAGCCCAGCTTCTTCGTGGATAAGCTCGCCCAGGGCGTCGCCATGATCGGCGCGGCGTTCTATCCCAGGGACGTCATCGTCCGCCTGAGCGACTTCAAGACCAACGAGTACGCCAATCTCGTTGGCGGGCGCCGGTACGAGCCGACCGAGGAGAACCCCATGCTGGGCTTCCGCGGCGCCTCGCGCTATTACGACCCCCGCTACCGCGACGGCTTCGCCCTCGAATGCCGCGCCATGAAGAAGGTGCGGGACGAGATGGGCCTGACCAACGTCAAGCTGATGGTCCCGTTCTGCCGGACCGTCGAGGAGGGCCGCCGCGTGCTCGCCGAGATGGAGAAGCACGGGCTCAAGAAGGGCGAGCGCGGGCTGGAGGTCTACGTCATGTGCGAGATCCCCAGCAACGTGATCCTGGCGGATCAGTTCGCCGAGGTCTTCGACGGCTTCTCGATCGGGTCCAACGACCTCACGCAGCTCATCCTGGGCGTCGACCGTGACTCGGAGATCGTGGCCCATATCTTCGACGAGCGCAACGAGGCGGTGAAGACGATGATCGCCAGCGTCATCCGCGCCGCCCGGGCCCGCGGGCGCAAGATCGGCATCTGCGGCCAGGCGCCCAGCGATTATCCCGAGTTCGCCCGCTTCCTCGTGGAGCAGGGGATCGATAGCATCTCGCTGAACCCCGACGCCGTGCTCCGGACCACCATGAGCGTGCTCGAGCTCGAATCCGGGAAGGCCGGCGCCTGATTCGCGAGCCCGCTGATGCTTCCCGGTTGATCCGGGAGGGCGAGGCTCCGTCCGGGCCGCGGGGGGAGGCTCGGACGGAGCCTCGCCCTCCCAGGAACCGGACCGCATCAGCGGGTTCCTGTATGACCACCACGGCGGCCATGCAAGAGGAGAACAGGAATGTCCAGGGCTCGCATCCTGATCGCCAAGCCGGGCCTCGACGGCCACGATCGCGGGGCACGCTACGTCGCCCGGCTGCTGCGCGATGCCGGATACGACGTCGCCTACACCGGGATTCGTCGGAGCCCCGATCAGGTCGCTGAGGCCGCCATCGAGGGCGGCTTCGATGCCGTCGGGCTCAGCGTGCTCAGCGGCGCCCACCGCGAATTGTTCAAGCAGGTGATCGATCGGCTGAAAGCACGCGGGGCCGGCGACATCGTCGTCTTCGGCGGCGGGACGATCCCGGAGGGTGACTTCGCCTACCTGAAGTCGATCGGCGTGCGCGCAATCTTCACGCCGGGCGCCTCGGCCGAGTCGATCCTCGCCGCCGTCGAGAAGCTCGTCGGCCTCCGATCATCATCATCGCAATCACTCCAGGAGGCGGCGGTCCGATGATCCCCGAGGAGATCCGCGAGGCGGCGGACGAGTGGTCCCGCACGACCCTGGCAGAGGCCGTCGCGCATCATCCCGAGCGGGCCGACCCGTTCGCGACCGGCTCCGGCATCCCTGTCGATCGGCTCTACCTGCCGGACGCCGAGCTGCTCTCGCGCTACGAGGAGAAGCTCGGGTTTCCCGGCGGCTACCCGTTCACCCGCGGCGTGCATCCGACGATGTATCGCAGCCGGCTCTGGACGATGCGCGAATACGCCGGCTACTCGACCGCCGAGGACTCCAACAGGCGCTATCGCTACCTGCTCTCGCAGGGCTCGACCGGCCTGAGCGTGGCCTTCGACCTGCCGACGCAGCTCGGCCTCGATTCGGACGATCCCTCGAGCCTCGCCGAGGTCGGCCGGGTGGGCGTCGCCATCGACACCGTGGCGGACATGGAGGCGCTCTTCGAGGGGATCCCCCTCGACCGGGTCTCGACGTCGATGACCATCAACGCGCCGGCGGCCATCCTGCTCGCGATGTACGTCGCCGTCGCCGAGAAGCGTGGGATCGACCCGGCCGTGCTCCGGGGGACGATCCAGAACGATATCCTCAAGGAGTACGTCGCGCGAGGCACGTACATCTTCCCGCCCCGGCCGAGCCTGCGCCTGATTGAGAACACCTTCGAGTATTGCCGCGAGCACCTCCCGCACTGGAACACGATCTCGATCAGCGGGTATCACATCCGCGAGGCCGGCGCTACGGCCGTCCACGAACTGGCGTTCACGCTGGCCGATGCGATCTGCTACATCGAGACGGCGCTTCGGGCCGGTCTGCACATCGACGAGTTCGCGCCCCGGCTGGCGTTCTTCTTCGCGGCGCATGCGGATTTCTTCGAAGAGATCGCCAAGTTCCGCGCCGGGCGGCGGCTCTATGCCCGGATCATGAAGGAGCGGTTCGGCGCGGCGTTGCCCGAGAGCTCGATGCTGCGGTTCCACACCCAGACCAGCGGCGTGACGCTCACCGCGCAGCAGCCGGATAATAACGTCGTGCGGGTGGCCCTCCAGGCGCTGGCCGCGGTGCTGGGCGGCACGCAGAGCCTGCATACCAATAGCAAGGACGAGGCGCTGTGTCTCCCGGCCGAGGAATCGGTCCGCCTGGCGATCCGGACCCAGCAGGTCCTCGCGCACGAGACCGGGGTGGCCGACACGGTCGATCCGCTCGGCGGAAGCTTTCACGTCGAGCACCTGACCGACGCCATCGAGGCCGAGGCCGAGCGATTGATCCGCCGGATCGACGAGATGGGCGGGATGGTCGCTGCGATCGAGTCCGGCTTCGTCCGCCGCCAGATCGACGAGGCCGCCGACCGCTGGAGCCATCAGGTCGAGCGCAAGGAGCGGATCGTGGTCGGGTTGAACGCGTTTACCGACGACCAGCCGGCGCGGATGGATCTGTTCGAGGTCGCCGAGGACGTCAGGCAGCGCGAGCTCGATCGCCTGGCGCGGTTCAAGGCCCGTCGTGACGGCGACCTGGTCCGCCGGTCGCTCGAGTCCCTGCGCCTCGCCGCCGGTGACGAGCGGCGCAACCTGATGCCGCCGATCCTCGACACCGTGAGGGCCGGCGCCTCCATCGGCGAGATCTGCGGCGTGCTTCGCGAGGTGTTCGGCGAGTATCGTGAAAGTGCGGAGCTGTAGGGCAGGGGGGTGGTCCCTCCTGGCGAACCGGCGACGTGAGTCGCCGGGTCATCATGCGTGGGCCGCTGGGCTTGGCGAACCGGCGAGAAGGAGCTTCCATTGGCGCTCGTGCTCAAGCGAATCGACGGACAGACCGGGATCATCACGCTGAACAACGACGCCAAGCGCAATGCGCTCAGCCGGGCGCTGATCGAGGAGCTGATCGCGGCCCTCGACGAGATGACCGAGCGCCAGGTGCGGTCGGTCATCCTGCGCGCCCAGTCGGGCGTGAAGGTCTGGTCGGCCGGGCACGACGCGACCGAGCTGCCGACCTCCGGCCGCGATCCCCTGGGATACGACGACCCCCTCCGCCGCGCGGTGCGCGCCATCGCGACGATGCCCGTGCCGGTCATCGCCATGATCGAGGGGACCGTGTGGGGCGGGGCCTGCGAACTGGCGCTCACCTGCGACTTGCTCGTCGCGACCCCCGAGGTTACCTTCGCCCTGACGCCGGCGAAACTGGGCGTGCCGTACAACACGGCGGGCTTCCTGAACCTGATGAACGCGATCGAGCCCCCGCTCCTGAAGGAAATGCTCTTCACGGCCCGTCCGATCCCGGTGGAACGAATCCTTTACCACGGGATGATCAATCAGATCGTCCCCGGTGAGGACCTCGAGGCGACGGCGCTCCAGCTCGCCGCGACGATCGCCGAGATGTCGCCGATGTGCATCGCCCTGATCAAGGACGAGCTGGGGACGCTTGCGGCTTCCCGTCCCCTGAGCGCCGAGACGTTCGAGCGGCTCCAGGGCCTGCGCAGTCGGATCTACGACAGCCAGGATTATCGCGAGGGGATTCGTTCGTTTTTGGAGAAGCGCCCGCCCCGGTTCAGGGGAGAATAGCGAGGAGCGAGGGCCCCGCATGCGGTTCACGATCCGGCGGCTCATGGCGGTTGTGGCCTTCGCGGCCGTCCTCCTCTGGCTCCTCCACGCGCCTCAGCGTCGGCTTCTCGGCATCGGCCTGGGGAGTCTGGCGCTGGCCGTCGGCTGCTGGGCCGCGGTCCGCGGCCGAGCCAGGCGAGCGGCGATCGGCTTCGGGGTCTCGATCCTCGCGGCTAACGCCTCGGTGGCACCCCTTTGCATCTACCAGCAGGGCTGGGGGTGGGTAGGCATGGCCGTCGGGCTATGCTGGGGTATAACCAAAAGTCGTGTACGGGAGTTTGAAGGGCGGCGGGATATCCTCGGTGATGCAACCGTTACGAGCACACCATATGGCCCACGAGGCCGAGGAGTACCCCGCCATGAACGAGTCTACCACTGACATCAGCATCGTGCCGCTGCCGACCGGCCAGGACGTCCTCACCGAGCTCCTGCGGGACCGGGCTCGCAGGATGCTCGCCCGGGCCATCGAAGCCGAGGTCGCCGCCTGGATCCACGATCACTTCCACCTCAAGGATGACGACCGGCGGCAGCAGGTGGTCCACAACGGCCATCTGCCCGGGCGGACCATCCAGACCGGCATCGGGCCCATCGAGGTCCGGCAGCCCCGGGTCCGGGACCGCCGCCCCGCCGACCAGCGGGAGGCGTTCACCTCGGCGGTCCTGCTGCCCTACCTGCGGAAGATCACGTGGGCGATCGTTGAACGGTTCGCCGCTGCTGGACGAGGTCATCAAGGGGACGATCTTTATCGATGGCATCCACGAGGCCTTCCAGTAGCAGGCGGACATAAGACGTCGCTAAGCCGAGAGGGCACCGGCCGTCCCGGAACTCGCGGTGACCGGCAGGCTTCGGGACTTTGATTTCGAGATGAGAAGTGGGACGGACTTTGGGCCGCGTATGGCCCGATGCCAAGGTCCTACTGGCCCGTCCGGTATTCGGTCGTTATTGAGACGGCTACCTTGGCCAGATGCCAAGGGAATTATCTCCGGCAAAGGCGCCATCCCTAAACCCGACGCGATGGGCCGGGCGCAGCACTTACGTCGGCAGGGCTTCGAGCCGCAGGGCAGCCACGTCTTTCCCCGGCGGGGTGCCGAACATTCGCCGGTACTCCCGGCCGAACTGGGACGGGCTCTCGTAGCCAACCCGGAACGCCGCCCCGCCCGCGTCCAGCCCCTCGCCGAGCATTATCCGCCGCGCCTCCTGGAGCCTCAGCCGCTTCTGATACTGGAGCGGGCTCAAGGTCGTCACGTGCTTGAAGTGCAGGTGGAGGGCCGACGGGCTCATCCCCACCCTCTTCGCGAGCTCCTCCACCCGCAGCGGCTCGGCGTAGTGGTCGGTCAGCCATTGCACCGCCCGGGCGATTCGGTGGGCCGGGGCCCCGGCCGCGGCGAACTGGCGGAGCTTCGCTCCGTGCGGGCCGGCGAGTATCCGGTAGGTGATCTCCCGAAGCACCAGCGGGGCGAGCGCCGGTATGTCCTCAGGCGCGTTGAGGAGGGTCACGAGCCGGGTGATGGCGTCGAGCAGCGGCGGCTCAACCGGGGCGACCCCGAGCGCCCGCGCCGGCGGCCCGGGCCGGAGCGGAGGCGGGCCGTCGGCCAAGAACTCGCCCACCACCGCCGCGTTGATCATCACTCGCGCAACGAGGCACGGTCGCCCTGGGGACGCCTCGACCACCCGGGCCGTGACCGGGAGGTCTACAGATACGAGGAGCGAGTGGGCCGAGTCGTACCGGAAGGTCTCGCCCGCGAGCCGCACCTCCTTCGAGCCCTGGACCACGACGCACAGGGAGGCCTCGTAGACGACCGGGAGGAAGTCCGTCGGGGCCGATGCGCGGGCTAGCCGAAGGTTGGGCACCGCCGTGGTGCGTCCGCCGTCTCCCGGGGTATGCCGCCCGATCGCGTCTGCCAGGCTCGCCAGTCGGTCGTTCGCCATGTGCTCCTTCCCTCCCGCTGCACCGAGTTTCATGGCCCCAGTATACGCCGATTTGCTGCTGGCGGGCATGCGAATCCCGCAGGCCGTGGAGGATTGGGCTAGAACTTTGGACGATCGTGATACCGCCTTTCTTTCGGGTGGATTTAGCATGACTTCAGCCGACGAGGACCGAGGAACGGCCGCCAGACTCTGAGTGGAACAGCGGGATGAAGTGAGGAGCATGAATGAAAACAGTCGCCTTAAACAACGGTCGAGAGATGCCAATACTGGGATTCGGAGTCTTCCAGATGGCCGACCCGGCGGAGTGCGAGCGGAGCGTCGTCGATGCGATCGAGACGGGCTATCGGCTGATCGACACCGCAGCCTCGTACGGCAACGAAGAAGCTGTCGGCAAAGCCATCAAGCAATGCGGGGTGCCGCGACAAGAACTCTTCGTCACGACCAAGCTGTGGGTCTCGGACGCCGGGTACGAGAAGGCGAAGACGGCCTTCGACCGGTCCCTTAAGCGGCTCGCGCTCGACTACCTGGACTTGTACCTCATCCATCAGCCCTACGGCGACGTGTACGGAGCGTGGCGGGCGATGGAGGAACTCTACCGGGAGGACCGGGCGAAGGCCATAGGGCTGAGCAACTTCCACCCCGACCGGGTCATTGACCTGATCCTCCACAACGAGGTGCCCCCGGCGGTCAACCAGGTCGAGACGCACCCCTTCCACCAGCAGGTCGAGACGCAGCGGTTCCTGCGGGAGAACAATGTCCAGATCGAGTCGTGGGGGCCGTTCGCGGAAGGCAAGAACGGCATCTTCCAGAACGACGTGCTGAGGTCCATCGGCGGAAAGCACGGGAAGACCGTGGCCCAGGTGATCCTGCGATGGCTCACGCAGAGAGGCGTCGTGGCGATCCCAAAGTCGGTGTGCAAGGACCGGATGGCCGAGAATTTCAACATATTCGACTTCATGCTCGATGGCGAAGACATGGACGCCATCCGTGCGCTCGAAACCGGACAAAGTCTCTTCTTCGACCACCGCGATCCCGCGATTGTGAAGTTCCTGAGTACCCGCAAGACGGCGACCTGACCTGCGCGCACGCGATTGGAAGGGCTGAGAAGAAATGAACAGCAACTTCAGAGGCACCGCTCGACGCAATTTGCTCGGCATGGGGTTGGGGCTCGCTGCCGCATCAACCGAATTGATAGCCTTCATCTCGCCCGCGACGAAATCGCCCATGGAACCGCAAGCGAAGGATGCTCACCTGACCGTCGGCCATCGCGTCCGCGGCATCGTGAAGCACCCGGCCTTCAATGACTTCGGCGAGCACCTGCTGCCCTGGGCAGACAACGCCCAATATTACGACACACGTCTGGGACGGGTCGGCTCGCTCATGCCGTACCACAGTCACGTCGATGCCGACGTCGTGGTGGGCGCCCTGAACGGACTCATCGACGAAGCGAACGCCGGCAAGACGATCTTCTACGAGTTCTACACCGAGCGGCAGCGGCAGGAGGATCCGGATAAGAGGCCCACCGGCCTCTTCTTCTACCGGGGAAAGCCGGGCGTGCCGTTCGCCATCGTCTGTCCGGGAGGGGGGTTCTCCTACGTCGGCTCGCTCCACGAGGGCCTCCCGCTCGCCCGGGAGATCAGCCGGAAGGGGCTAAACGCCTTCGTGATCAGGTATCGCGTGGACGAGCGGGTTGCCAGCGAGGATCTCGCGGCGGCCGTCTCGTATGTGTTCCGCAACGCCGAGAAGCTCGGCCTCGACACACGCGGCTATTCCCTCTGGGGGGCCTCCGCCGGCGCGCGGATGGTAAGCAACATCGCCCTGCGCGGCGTCGCCGGTTATGGAGGCGGCGACCACCCCAGGCCGGCTGCGGCCGTCATCGCCTACACCGGGCAGGCCAGCTTTTCCGGCGATTTCCCGCCGACCTTCGTCACGGTGAGCGAGGACGATCGGATCGTCAACGCCTCGACCGTGGAGCAGCGCGTCCGTGATCTGAGAAAGGCCGGAGTCGAAGTCGAATTCCGCAAGTTCAGGAACGCCGGCCATGGCTTCGGCCTGGGAGTGGGCACGGACGCGGAGGGCTGGATCGCGCAGGCCATCGACTTCTGGAAGGCTCACTCTCCCATGTAAGAGCGGGTCGGCCACCCACCACACGACTTTCGAGCGAGAGACCCATGAGACTCACCGCGATCATCGTCGCGCTCCTCTTTACCTCAGCGAGGGCGCAAGAAACCAAAGTCAGCAAGCCCGAGCAGCCTGCTCCGGGCGCGGCGACCACGGCCCGCACCGAGTCCGGTGTCGTACGCGGCGTGACCGAAGGGGACGTCTCGATCTTCAAGGGAATCCCCTATGCGGCCGCGCCCGTCGGCGTCAATCGCTGGCGTCCGCCCCAGCCGCCGCCGTCGTGGGAGGGAGAGCGGGATGCGAGCAAGTTCGGCTCAGATTGCGCCCAGGCGGGATTCGCACGAGGAGGAGCGGGCGGCATCGCCCCGAACTCGTCGGAAGATTGCCTCTTCCTTAACGTCTGGCGACCCGCCACAGCGGGGCCGGGCGCGAAGCTGCCGGTCATCGTGTGGATCCACGGCGGCGCCTTCGTGTTCGGCAGCGGCTCCCGGTCGTCGGGGGTCGAATTCGCCAAGCAGGGCGTCATGCTCGTCACGTTCAACTACCGCCTGGGACGCCTCGGCTTCTTCGCCTTCCCGGCGCTCAGCCTTGAGCACCCGGACGAACCCAAGGGAAACTACGGCTATATGGATCAGATCGCCGCGCTCCGGTGGATCCGGGAGAACATCGCCGCGTTCGGGGGCGATCCGAACAACGTGACGATCTTCGGCGAGTCGGCGGGCGGTGTCTCGGTGCATACCCTCCTGAGCTCGCCCTTGTCGCGCGGCCTGTTCCACAAGGCGATCAGCCAGTCGGGCGGCGGTCGGGACGGCGTGCTCACCGGACGGCCGATCAGCAAGGACAACGCCGATCGCCACTATCCGGTCTCGGCCGAGACGATCGGCGTGAATTTCGCCAAGAAGCACGGGATCGAGGGCGTCGACGCGGCCGCACTCGCCAAGCTGCGGGCGCTCGACGTCGCCGACATCGTCGACAGGGGCCAGGAGACCGCCGGCCCCGGTGGGCCGCCCACGTACTCCGGGCCGATTCTCGACGGCCGGCTGGCGGTGGAGACGGCCGAGAGCGCCTACGAGGCCGGGCGGCAGGCAAAGGTTCCCCTCATCATCGGGTCGAATAGCGCGGAAGTGCCGGCCGGCTTCGTCAATGCCAGGTCGAAGGAAGAACTGTTGTCTCTGTTCGGGAGCCTCAAGGACCAAGCGAATGCGGCCTACAACCCTGACGGCGCCACGGAATTCGCCGAGATGCTCACGATGGTCAACACGGACAAGGTCTGGGCGGAGCCGGCGCGTTTCACGGCGAGGGCCTTTGTCACCCACGGCGCTCCGGCCTACCTCTATCTTTTCTCCTACGTCTCCCCCTCGATGCGGCAGAGGATGCGGTATGGCGCGGCGCACGGGTCCGAAATCCCTTATGTATTCGGCGCCCCTTACGGCCGGAATGGAGCCGACGTGGAACCCAAGGACCAAGGGGTGGCCAGGATGATGAACACCTATTGGGCGAACTTCGCCAAAACCGGTGATCCCAACGGCAAAGGACTGCCGGAATGGCCCGTTTACAATCCCCAGAAGGACGAGATCCTCGAGTTTCGAGCCGATGGATGGGCAGTCACTGCTCCCGATCCCAGGAAAGCTCGCCTGGACGTGACCGAGCAGTCCGCCAAAGCGGCGAAGTCACGCTAATCCCCATTTCCACGGCACGGGTCGCAACGGAAGCCCGTCGAGACCCCGGACACACCTTCACTTTCACCTTTGGAGGTCTCATGAGTCTCCTGACAGCGTGCGTTTTGACGATGGGATTCGCGGTCGCCCTGGCAGGGCCGAGCCGGGCCCAGGATGCGACCCCCAGGGAAGCCCCGGCCGCGAAGGTCGCGGATGATGCCGACAAGGCCCTGCTCGACCTGTCCAAACAGAAGTGGACCTGGATGGCCGAAAAGAACGTCGATGCCCTGGAAGGCCTTTTCCATGAGAAGTCCATGTTCACCCACATGGGCGGGACGTGGGATCGGAAGCGGGAGCTCGACATCATCAAGAGTGGGGGTATCCATTACAAGAAGGCGGACGTCCAGGAGTCGTCGGTACGAGTCATCGGGAGCACCGCGATCGTCATGAACAGAATCCGCCTGCTGGCCGTCGTTGGCGGTAACGAGGTCACAAACCCATTCATGGTGACCGAGGTCTACGTGCGGCAGGATGGAAAATGGCAACTGGCCCAGCTCTCGTTCAGCGTGCTGCGTGGCGGCTGACGAGGGGCGGATCACAACGCGCTCACCCGACGAACGATCCGGCGCAGCGGATCACCGGAGGACTCACATGCTCGGGCGGATCATTGACTCACGCCGTGGCTCCGGCGACGCCCCTTGGGGCCGGGGCAAGTGGCCCAGGAAGGTGCCGCTCGTCGGGGCGGTCGTCCTGATTCCAATGCTCGCCTCGGCGGTCGCCCAGGCCTTCCAAGCGAGGGGCGCCGATGAAGCGGCCGCTCCCCAGGCCGCCGAGCCCGATGACCAGAAGCCGGTCATGGTCAAGCGAGGTGCCGAGAAGCCCTCCACCGGCTGGCCTGGCGGTTTCTTCACCGGCTCGGCGGGCGTCGACCGGCTGTTCCCGGCCGAGGAGCCCTCACGCCTGGCCATCGCGAGCGTCACGTTCGAGCCCGGCGCCCGGACGGCGTGGCACTCGCACCCGCTCGGCCAGACCCTGGTCGTGACGGAAGGGACCGGCTGGGTGCAGGGCTGGGGAGGCAAGGTCCGGGAGATCAAGGCGGGCGACGTCGTCCATACTCCGCCGAATCAGAAGCATTGGCACGATGCCACGGCGACCACGCGTATGAAACATATCTCCGTCGTCGAGCGTCTCGACGGCAAGAACGTCGAGGTGATGGAGCCGGTCAGCGACGAGCAGTACCGGCCCTGATCGTTGCACGCGACTCGCGAGAAGCTCCACTGCCTCACTCACTTCCCGTCAACCCAATCCACAAAGACCGAGGGGACTCTCCCGATGAACTATCGCCTCCGACTCGCCGCCCTGATGCCTCTCTTCCTGGCCGCATCGACGGCACTGGCTGACGATCCGATGCCCGGCGTCCGCACACTCACCGGCAAGGACGCCCTCGGCGACTTCTCGACCGACGCGCCGGGCCTGCGCCGAAAGATCATGGTCGATGACCTGGCCACGCCCTACGACACGCCCTCGGCCATGAACTTCCCCCGCGTCTCCCCTCGACCTGAAGGGGCCTGGCCGAAGGCCCCCGAGGGTTTCGAGGTAACGGAGTTCGCCAAGGGGCTGTCCGAGCCGCGTGTCATCGTCCGCGCCCCGAACGGCGACCTGTTCCTGTCCGAGAGCCGCGCCAACCGCGTCCGCGTCTTCCGCGACGCCGACGGCGACGGCAAGCCCGAGGTCAACGAGGTATTCGCCACGGGGCTTCGGCGACCGTTCGGGATTGCCTTCTACCCGCTCGGCCCCGAGCCGAAGTATCTCTACGTCGGGAACACCGACTCCGTGGTCCGCATCCCCTACAAGAACGGCGACACAATGGCCTCGGGCGAGGCCGAGACGATCGTCAAGGACATCCCCAGCGGCAACGAACGCGTTGGCGGCGGCGGCCACTGGACGCGGGACCTGGAGTTCTCGCCCGACGGCAATACCTTGTACGTATCAGTCGGCTCGCGCTCGAACAACGACGACAACGATCGCGAGAAGCGCCGCGCCAACATCCTGGCGTTCGACCCCGATGGCAAGAACGAGCGGATCTTCGCCAGCGGCATACGCAACCCGGTGGGCCTCGCCACGAACCCCGTCACCAAGCAGCTCTGGACCTCGGTGAACGAGCGCGACGGCCTGGGCGACCACCTCGTCCCCGACTACATCACGCACGTCGAGGAGGGCGGCTTCTACGGCTGGCCGTGGTACTACATCGGCGCGAACCAGGACCCGCGGTACAAGGGGAAGCACCCCGAGCTGAAGGACAAGGGGATCGTCCCCGACGTGCTCCTCCAGTCGCACTCGGCCTCGATCGACATGACGTTCTACGACGGCGACCAGTTCCCGAAGGAGTACCGCCACGACGCCTTCGCCGCCGAGCACGGCTCGTGGAACCGTGCCCGCCGCACCGGCTACAAGGTCATTCGCGTGCCCATGAAGGACGGCAAGGCGACCGGCGAATACGAGGACTTCCTCGTCGGCTTCGTCACCCCGGAGGGCAACGTCTGGGGCCGCCCGGCGGGCGTGGCCGTGGCCCAGGACGGGTCGTTGATGGTGACGGATGACGGCTCGGGCACGGTCTGGCGTGTGGCCTACACGGGGAAGAAGTGAGATGGGGCGACCAGCTCCCGACCGCGCGACGCGTCGGTTGCCGCAGGACGATCCCTGGGGATTGGTCGACGGCCAGGGGGGCATACGCGGGCGACTTTTGGGTCAACTCCGCGCTCGGCGACTCGCCGAGCGGATCGGTCAGAACGGGAGATATCGCTAGAACATCTGAGCATTCGACTGCTAATTCGGGCTCATCACAATCGCCGCCTGCAGGAGTCACTCCCATGATCTCGTGCTGCAAACGAATTCGTCGGTTCGCCGTCACCCCGTTCGCATGGCTTGCCCTTGCGATTGCGACCCTTGCTGCGGGGGCAGACGACCCCGCACCGAAGGGCGCCGAGCCGCGGCACGCCACGCCTCAAACTCCGGGTACTGGCCTCCAGCTGAACGACCCTGGCGCATTTCAGGGGTATACCCTGCTTGCGCCCTTGAATTCGACGATGACGAGGTTGATCGACATGGAAGGTCGAGTCGTTCATACATGGGAGAGCAAGTATACCGCCGGTCAGTCTGCTTACCTTCTCGAGAATGGGCACCTTCTCCGAGCCGCCACGCTCAATGACAACGAGCGTCAGTTTGCCACCGCTGGCCAGGGAGGCCGGGTTCAGGAATTCGACTGGGACGGCAATCTCCTCTGGGAATTCAAATTGCATGACGACAAGCGCGGTGCCCACCACGACGTCTGCAGGTTACCGAATGGAAATGTCCTTTTCATTGTCTGGGAGATCAAGACCGCGGAGGAAGCGATTGCCGTGGGCCGACGTCCGGAGAAGATGCCGGCCGCGTGGCTGGCCGATTCCGTCGTCGAGATCAAACCAACAGGCAAAACCAGTGGCGACATCGTCTGGGAGTGGCACGCTTGGGACCACCTGGTTCAAGACGTCGATGCGACAAAGGCGAACTTCGGAGACGTCGCCGCGAACCCTCAGCTTATCGATCTCAACTTTGGTGACAGCGACTTCGGCCTTCCTGGGGGCCTAATGCGCGGCGGACCTCCTCGCCCGGCAGCCCGGGGCCCCGTCGCCCCGGGCACCTCGAAAGCACACGACGATCGCAATGCGGGCGTCGACCGTCTCAAGGGCATCGGTTATGTCGGCGGCGCGACGGCGCGAGGCAACAGGGGATTCGTTCCGGATTGGACCCACGTCAACTCGGTGGCCTACAACGCGGAGCTTGACCAGGTCGTGATCAGCGTTCGCGCCTTCGGCGAGTTCTGGATCATCGACCATGGCACGACGACCGCTGAAGCCGCCAGTCATTCGGGCGGCAGACGCGGCTACGGAGGAGACATCCTGTACCGCTGGGGCAACCCTCGTTCGTATCGCGCCGGTAATGCCGCGGACCAGCGACTCTTCACGCAGCACGACGCCCATTGGATCCCGAAAGGATATCCCGGCGAGGGGCACATTCTCGTTTTCAATAACGGCAACGGCCGACCGGACGGCAATTACTCGTCGGTTGACGAAATCGTGTTGCCGGTCAACAAACAAGGCGACTACATGCGGACGGCTGGCAAGCCTTTCGAGCCGCGAGAGGCCGTTTACTCGTACTCCGCACCGAACAAAAGAGACTTGTTCTCGTTCGTCATGGCCGGCGCGAACCGGCTTCCAAATGGCAACACCCTCATCTGCGATAGCCTCAGCGCGACCATCTTCGAGGTGACTCCGGAGGGAACGATCGTGTGGAAGTATGTGAATTCGGACAGCGGCTCAGCCCCTATAGGTATGCCGGCTCGTCCAACGACGCTTGCCGACGTCCTACCGCCGATGTTGCAGTTCCGACTCAACCTGGCCGCGGAACAGAGGACGAAGCTTGAAGCAGTCCAGAAGGAGACCCTGGCAAAACTTGAATCGATCCTCGACGCACCTCAGAAGAAGCAACTACTTGAACGGCGAGCTGCCGACTCCAGGGGCTTCGGCAACATGGCATCCACCGGACAAATCCTGCCGCTTTCAACCCAGATTGTCCTCAAATTGTCGGCGGAGCAGCGCGAGGCGATTGCGACACTCCAGAAAGCCGTTGACGGCCAGATGGAGACCCTGCTGAACGACGCCCAAAAAGGTCTGCTGAAACAGACACGCGAAAACGCGGGTCAAGCCGGGCGTGGCCGCGCACCATCACCGGACCGAGGTCCACGATTCGCCGGTCCCGGTGGACCACCTCCGGGCCGACCGGGCGGCTTCGGCCGAAACTCTGTATTCCGAGCGTATCGATACGCGAGTGACTACCCCGGTTTGGTCAACAAGGATCTGACGCCACTCAAGATGAAAGAGAACTCTCAGCCCGGGAGTGCTGCGAACTAGACCGATTCCGATGTATCCGTTGAACGACGCTACGCTGTCGTCGTGCCGATGCCCCCGTCACGCGCAGGCTCGGCCCACAAATGCCACCGCACAAAAAGGCAGACCACCCTGACTGCCCTGACGTGCCTAGCGAACAACTGATGCGACATGCCATTCGGTGTCAGTTCATGAACTGGCACCGAACTTTCCGCAGGCAGCCCTTGCGGCGGGCGTTCTCGACCAGGAGCCGGCGCATAGCCTCGGCGGCCGCGGCGAAGAGGTGGCCCCGGCTCTCCCAGCGTCGGCCCCTGTTCGCATCGACGAGACGCAGGTACGCCTCGTGCACCAGGGCGGTCGCCTGGAGGGTCTGGCCGGGCCGCTCCTGGGCCAGCTTCCGGGCGGCCAGCTTGCGCAGCTCGTCGTAGACCAGCGGCAAAAGCTCCTCGGCCGCCTTCGGATCGCCCTGTTCGGCTGCGGAAAGGACCTGGGTGACGTCGTTCATCGATGGGAATTCCGACTGCGGTCCGAGAGACGTCCCCGGACCGGGACCCGGACCCGGGCGGCGTCGCCCGGTGGAATCCCGTCCCGGCCGGCATGCATGACGGGTAGGGCTGTAGCTTGGCCGTCTCTCCCTGGAAAGGGAAGCGGCGCCCTCCGGGGAGCATGCGGCGGGCGTCTTGAAAAGTGTCGGAAAAAAGGATACGACGGGTCCGGCGTGATCTGCCCGCGCTGCACCATTCGCTCGCATGGTCGAGGCCCCAGGAGTGCGACGGCCCCTGATGCGATTCACGATCAGGCGGCTCATAGCGGTTGTGGCCTTCGCGGCCGTCCTCCTCTGGCTCCTCCACGCGCCTCAGCGTCGGCTTCTCGGCATCAGCCTGGGGGGACTGGCGCTCGCCGTCGGCTGCTGGGCCGCGGTCCGCGGTCACTGCCGGCGAGCGGCGATCGGCTTCGGGATCTCGATCCTCGCGGCCAACGTCCTGGTGGCCTCTCTCTCCGTCTACCAACAGGGCTGGGGATGGATCGGCGAGGCCGCCGGCATCTTCTGCGGGATCCCCATGATCCTGGGATTCGGCACGGCCTGGGCGCTCGCCCTGCCCTGGCGGGATCGTTTCCCTCGGGACCCCTGGCCCCTGCCGGTCTTGATCCTGACGCTCACGATGGCCGTGACGCCGCTGGCGACCCTGTTGTCGTCCTGGCCGCTTCGCCTGGCGTTCCTCGTCTCCAGGCCCGCCCTCGAAAGCCTGGCCGATCGCGTGGCCGCGGGCCAGGCCCCGACCTTCCCGACCCGGGCGGGGCTGTTTCGCATCGCTGGCTCCGCGATCGACCCGGCCACCGGCAACGTCGCCCTCATCACGGATCCGAACCCGAACCATCCCTCGGGGTTCGTCCGGTATCAACTCGGGACACCGCACAGGCCGTTCGACAGCCCGTTCATGGGCATGAGCCTGAGCCCGGCGTGGGCCTTCGAGGTGGAGGATTAGCCCGTGGCTTCAGCGTCGATCGCGCCTTTGTTCCCGGCCGGTGTGAAATCCTCCGAACCCTGCCGGATTTTTCTTGACTCGGACTGGTGGCAAGATGTAAGTTGCCGACGATATTGATTGATAACGGATCTGACTCGCGACAGAGGCGTTGACCCGATCAATTCGATCCGTTGCGGCATCGAGAAGTCCCGTCACATATCGCAAAGGCGGCCAGCTTCATCGACAGGTCGCGTCCACGGGATGGGACGACATTCGAGGAACGAGCAGCCCGGGGGGAATCCCCGCGCCGACCTGTCCGACGCATTTCTTCGGTTCGGCCCGAGGCCGGGCACGGCACCACTTCGACGGAGGAGCCCATCATGTCCCTGCACCGCTACGCCACGAGACTCGGGGAGCGACTGAGGACCAACCGCCGCGCTCCCCGGCGCACCTGCGAGAATCGCTCAAAGCGACCGCGGGTCGAGCCGCTCGAGAACCGGACCGTCCTCAGTCTCACGTTCCCCGCCCAGTACGGCGGGCAGGGAACGAACAACGGCGGCGACGTGCGCACCGGCGACATCCCGGTGTACCTCATCTTCGCCGCCGGCGCCACGACTGGCTTCCGCTTCGACGGGAGCGTGGATGAGAATGCGCTCGTCTCCGCGGTGACCAACATCCTGAACAGCTCCTACTTCAGCGGCCTGTCGGAGTACGGGGCCTCGACCCACGCCCACCTGGCGGGGACCTAAGTCAGCCACTACGCACTGCCGCAGCAGTTCAACGACAACGGGAACAACGGCGACATCAACAACGTCGTTTCCGACTCCCTGAACGACAGCAATGGAACCCTCCCCGAGCCCGACGATACCAGTCCCGATGGCGTCTACATGGTGTTCACGCCCCAGGGCTACAGCCTCGGCGGCAATCTGCTCGGCCACCACTCGAACGGCAACACCGGGAGCTTCCTCGACCCGGATTCGGCCGACGACGGCGTCGTGACGAGCTCCCAAACGTCCGTGCCGAACCCCGCCCCGACCGCGAACCAGCCCGCGAACCAGGTGACCTTTGTGAATCTGTCCGCGCTCGACACCATGACCGCGGTCTTCTCCCACGAGCTCGCGGAGATCCTCACGGACCCGAATAACGGCGGCGTCAGCGTGACGGCCCCCAGTACGTTCTCCCAGAACTACCCCAATCAGGTGGAGAGCCCCGGCGAGATCGGCGACAACGAGGGCGAATTCTACGTCGGCTACGAGAACGGCACGATGGTGCAGTCGTACTGGTCCAGGCAGGGCGGAGACTACATCATCCCGGGCGGGACGGCCCAGAAGGTCGCGGTGAATAACGGCGCGCTGAGCATCAAGGGAGATCGGCTCGGCGTGGTGAATGACACGCTCACCATCGACACGACCGCCTCCGGCGGCGTGCAGGAGACGCTCGATGGCGAGACCGTGCAGTACGCCCCCGGACAGGTCACGCAGATCACCATCGGCCTGGGCGGAGGTTCCAACACCGTCCAGTTGAATAGCCTGCCGCCCGGCGTCTCCATCAGCATCGACGGTTCGGGCGGCACGACGACCGTGATCGCCCCGAACGGGCCGAATTCCTGGCAGATCACCGGCCCCGGCAGCGGGACGCTCGACGGCGTGGTCTCCTTCTCCTCGATCCAGAACCTCACTGGCGGCACGGGGACCGACGGATTCCAGTTCCAGCCGGCCGGCAGCATCCCCGGCAACCTCGACGGCGGGGGCGGCGGCGATACGCTCGACGATTCGGCCCTCGCCGGCCCGATCACCGTCAACCTCCAGACCGATACGGCGCCCGGGATCGGCGGGACCTTCAGCAACATCAGCAACCTCGTCGGCAGTCAGGGGTCGGATACTCTCGTTGGCGCCGACACGCCCAGCGTCTGGACGATCAGCGGCGCGAACTCCGGCTCCGTCAACGGCGTGACCTTCTCCTCGTTCGAGAACCTGACGGGCGGAAGTGCGGCGGACACGTTCGCCTTCCAGCCGGGGGGGAGTGTCGCCGGTACGATCGACGGAGGGGCCGGCACGAACACGCTGGATTACTCGGCCTTCCCGGGCGACATCACCGTCAATCTCACAGTCGGCACGGCGTCGGCCGTGGGGCAGGGCGTCACGAACATCCAGGACGTGTACGGCAGCCTCGGCAACGACCTGATCGTCGGCGATACCCAGCCCAACGTCCTCGTCGGCGGCACCGGCCGGAACATCATCATCGGAGGCGCCGGCGCCGACCAGGTCACCGGCGGCGGCGGAGACAATATCCTGATCGCGGGCACGACCTCGTACGACGCCGTTCCCGCGGCGCTCTCGGCCCTCATGGCCGAGTGGAGCCGCACCGACCGGTCCTTCGAGAAGAGGATCGCGGACCTCATGACCGGCAATGACGGCGCCCTGAACGGGCCGTACACCCTGACCAAGAAGACGGTGTTCGACGACGACGCGCCCGACACCGTGACCGGAGGTGGCGGGCAGACCTGGTTCTTCGTCGCGCAGTTCGACGACACCGTCAACAACCGAAAGCCCGCAGATCACATCACGCGGGTCAAATAGGCGCCTCGCTGCCACGGGCGGCCGTGATCGCGGATTTCCACGGGCCGGTCCAGATGACGCCGATCGGAGGAAGAGTCGTCCGCAGAGGACGCCGATGGACGCAGATGAAAGACCGAGAAGAGGCAGGCGACGGCGACCTGGTTCAGCCGACGATCCGCGTCTTTCCCATCGGCGTTCATCGGCGTCATATGCGGACAAAAGGAATCCCCACCCTCGAAGTCGAAGCCGGCAGAAGCAGCCCGAGCCGCGCTCGTCTCGATCGATGGGCGATCCTCACACCGATTCTCCGTGCGCATATCCCCACTCCTCGAAGCAACGGCCCCACTCGCGCCCGACCCACTGGCGAACCGATCCGGATAGCTCGGAGTCGGCGTTCTTGCGATATCCGGCGATCGACTTCAGATAGACTTCCATGCCAGGCCGGACGGCCTCGAAGCCGGGGAGGCAGAGGGCCTCGTAAATCGCACCGACCTGGCCGATCGGGTCGCGTTCGAGGTCCTCGTAGGCCAGTTCGCACAAACGTCCGGCCGGGATGAGCCCCCGCTGGTCGAAATACGCGTCGTACATCTCGCGGTAGACGCGGACGATGCGATCGTCCTCGTCGCCCGGCGGCGGCGACTGCAACCGCCAGTACCGCATCGTCGTCGCGTACATGTGCCGCGTGGACCGGAACACCTGATACGGATCGCGGCGGATGTGGACGAACCGGGCGGCCGGGAACAGCTCGAGCAGCCGGCCGATGCGGGCGGTGTGCGGCGGCGACTTCAGCACGGCCGGCCGGCCGTCGCGGAGGGCCAGCTTCTTCAGGAACCGCACGAGCGACGACTTCCAGGAGGCGGCCTCATCTCCGTTGGCCTCGCGGAACGTGAGGAAGCGATCGTAATGGTCGGCCCGGCGGGGGAAGACCCAGGCGAGGTAGGGCGACGGCGCCCCGTCGTTGACCAGGGCGACCTCGTCCTCGTTGGGCACGCCGAAGCCGAGCGCCACGTCGTCGTGGGGCCGCCTTCGCAGGAGCAAGGGCTGGCCGACTCGGGGGACGACGCGCTCGGTCGTGAGGAAACTGCGGGGGTAGAGCGTCTGATACAGAGTCGGGGCGACGAGGTTCGGGTCCAGTGCCAGCAGGTTGTGCAGGTGGGTCGTCCCGTGCCGCCAGTGGCCCAGGATGAAGACCGGCGGCTCGACGTGCGCGGCGGCCGCCCGTGCGCCGTGGGTCGCGTCCTCCAGGCGGGCAAAGGTGGAGTTGTGCAGGCTGATCGCCGCCTGGAAGGCGGCCCGGGGCCACCAGGGCGGATCCACGGCGAAGCGGTTCTGCCGGAGCAGCGACCGCCAGGTGCCGGCGGTCATCCCCTGGAGGGGACTGAACAGGTGCCGGCTCAGGAAGTCCCTCATCGCGTCGACGGCCCCCCGGAGAGAGCGAGTTAGTCTATCGGGGGGCCGGTCATCGAACAACCGGCGGAAAAGCCACGGCCCGCGACGCGCCGGTGCACCCAGGGTCGGAGCGGGTCTGCCCAGGGCAACCCCTGGTGGAATCCGTGCAAGCAGGAATGTGGGTCGGTGTTGGGTTTGCGGGCACTCTGGTGTGTCTGTGTTGATTGTGTGGATTGCAGTAATTTTACCAATTGGCGAAAAATTTCAAAAAAACAAGAAATTTTTAAGGCATGGGGGACAGGGAGTTGCGGCGATTCTCGGCGTGTTTTTCGGGAGGGGGCCGTACAGGATTTGCAAACCTGATACACCCTGTATATGGGGGGAGAAGAATAGGGGTCGAGGAGCACGAATCGGCGCGATTCGCCGCGGTGGTGTCAAAAACCTGCCACAAGTTGCCACTGCTTGCGAAAATCAGCCGCCAGGAGCCGATTTGGGGGGTCGAGAACCTGCCACCAGGAGCGAAAAACCTGCCACAACTCGGCGATTTCGGGTGCAAACCTGCCACAATTCGGCGATCTGGGGGGGCAAACCTGCCACAATTCGGTGATCCGGGGGCGCAAACTTGCCACAATTCGGTGATCTGGGGGGCGACACGGGGCGGGATCGGGGACTCGCATCGCTCGCCATGGTCAACGGGGCCGGGGATGATGACCATCTCAGGGGCGGCCGGACGATGGTTCTCCGCGAGGACGAGTCGCCAGGCGAGGTGGAGACGTCATGAAGCGGGCGGCACGGTTCTCCCGTCGGGTCGTCGACCCGGTCAACTCGGTCGCCTGGTATGCGATGGACGGGCTCTGGCTCGCCCATCTGACGTGGCCGGCGTACGTGGCGACGGGATTGACGCTGGCCTCGGGATTGACCCTGCTGCTGCTGGACCGTCGGCCGGGTCAGCGGCTCGACGACGACCTGGCGCTCAACGCCTGGATGTGGATGAACGCCCTGTGGGTCGTCTCGGACCTGGGCCGGTTGCCGACGCTGCGGTACGCCGCCATGGCGGTCGGGTGCGTCGGGGCGATCCTGCTCGCCAACGCCGTCCGGCCGTCGAGGACCCACCGCGAGAGGCTTCGCCGCTTCCGGAAGATGCGGACGACCGGCCGCTGATTCTGCTTCCGCTCAAGTCAGGACTGGGCCCATGCCGCGGGGACATCGCCGGGCCGTGATCGCCCATGCGGAGACCCATCCGACCGGGCGTGAAGAGGAGACCTCGGGTTCGCCGCCACTCGCGGTTCCTTGCGGATCGGGCAGGTTGAGACGATGATGGTCCAGCGCTCGGGTCACAGGCAGGAACAAGATCTCCGTTCGTTCGCGCTGTTCCATTGTTGATTGGGTCCATCATGCCCATTGAGACCGTGAGTCGGACGACCGAGGTCCCACCGGACGGGGGGCGGCTGCGACGTGGTTACCTCGAGTTGTTCCTCATCAGCTTCCTGATCCTGTTCTTCGAGCTGTCGTGCATCCGCTGGTTCGGCAGCACGGTGATTTTCCTCACGTTCTTCACCAATATTGTCCTCATGGCCTGCTTCCTGGGCGTCTCGCTGGGCTGCCTGGCGGCGGGCCGGCGCTGGTCGCTGATCCATGGGTTCATCCCCCTGACGCTGGTCGCGGTGCTCGCCGCTTGCGGCGTCCTGTGGGGATACCAGAAGTTCAGCCAGGTCATGATCGACGTGGGCAGCCAGCAATCGCCGCAATTGATCTATTTCGGGACCGACGCCCGGCGGAAGGACCCCTCGCGGTTCGTGGTGCCGATCGAGGTGCTGGCGGGCTTCTTCTTCGTGCTGATCGCGCTCATGTTCGTCGGCCTCGGCCAGGAGCTGGGCCGTCGCCTCGGCGCGGTGCAAAACCGCGTGGCCGCCTACACGGCGGACATCCTGGGGAGCCTGACCGGCATCGCGGCGTTCGGGCTGATGTCCTACTTCTGGACGCCGCCGGTGGCCTGGTTCGCGATCGCGCTATTCCTCGGCCTGGTCTTCGTCGGCCGACGGCGCTGGCTGAATGCGCTGCTCGGCCTGGCGGTGCTCGGCGGGATCGGCCTGGCCGACTGGCCGCGCGACATCCAGGGAGTCCCGACCGAGGTCACCTGGTCCCCCTATTACCAGGTTCGGTACAAGCCCCGCTACAGGTCGATCGACGTCAACAACCTGGGCCACCAGGGCATGCTGCCCGTCGAGCTGGCGGGGCCCGCCTACATGCTGCCGCACCTGCTGAACCGCGACGCCGGCGGTCCGTCCTTCCGGGACGTGATGATCGTCGGGGCCGGGTCGGGCAACGACGTGGCGGCGGCGCTCGGGCAGGGGGCGGGGCATGTCGACGCCGTCGAGATCGACCCGGTCATCAATCGCCTCGGGCGCCTGCACCACCCCAACCGGCCGTACGACGACCCGAGGGTCACGATCCACCTGGACGACGGGCGGAGCTTCGTCCGCAAGACCGAACGCCAGTATGACCTGATCAGCTATGCGGTCGTCGACTCGCTCGCGCTGCACTCCAGCTATTCGAGCGTCCGCCTGGAGAGCTTCCTCTTCACCGAGGAGGCGTTCGCGGACGTGAAGGCCAGGCTCAAGCCGGGCGGCGTCTTCGCCATGTACAACTTCTACCGGCAGGGCTGGGTCGTCGGCCGCCTGGTGCGGCTCGCCGAGAAGGTCTTCGGCTCGCCGCCCCTGGTGATCTCCTTGCCCTACCAGGACACGATCGGCCCGACCAACGACCAGCGCGATTACATCACGTTCCTGCTGGTGGGCAACACCGACTCGACGGTGGTCGACGCGATCCGAAGCCGATTCGCGAAGGACCGATTCTTCTGGCTCTGCGAGCGGCCGATGCTCAACGAGTCGATCAACGGGTTCGGCCCGGTCCCGCCGGTCGTCGCCGGCGCCCGGGGCGCGGGCTTCAAGAAGATCGGGCCGGCCACGGTCGACCTGACCGGGACCGAACGGATCCCGACCGATGACTGGCCGTTCCTCTACCTGCACCAGCCGGCGATCCCCACGCTGAACCTCCGCGGGATCGCGCTACTGGCCGGCCTCTCGCTCCTCCTGCTCCTCGCGTTCACGCCCGTGCGGCGCGTGCGCCCGAACGGCCGGATGTTCTTCCTCGGGGCGGGCTTCATGCTGCTCGAGACCAAGGGGGTGGTCCACATGGCGCTGCTATTCGGCGCGACCTGGATGGTCAACTCGCTGGTCTTCTTCTCGATCCTCACCATGATCCTGCTGAGCAACCTTTTCGTCCTGGCGATCAGGCCCCGGCGGCTCTGGCCCTATTTCGCGCTGCTGATCGCGGCGCTGGCGATCAACATCCTGGTGCCGATGGGCTGGTTCCTGTCGCTGTCGGGCGTGGCCAAGGTGATCGCCTCGTGCAGCCTGGTCTACATCCCGGTCTTCTTCGCGGGCGTGATCTTCGCGACGGCGTTCCGCGAGAGCCGCCACCCCGACGTGGATTTCGGCTCGAACATCGCCGGCGTGGTCCTCGGCGGACTGACCGAGAACTTCTCGCTGGTGCTGGGCTTCGACCGCCTGCT
>DAIDHB010000500.1 GCA_027452145.1 Planctomycetales bacterium | reverse complement strand
GAAGTCATTCCGGAAGGCGACCGGTGACACGCCCCGTACTGGCGCACGCAAACCCGCGTCCCGCTGAACCACGAGAGGGGATTCGCCATGAATCGAATGGTGCAGGTCTCGCTGGCGACGGTCCTGATGGCCCTCGGGCTCACGGCGTGCTGGCGGAGCATCCCGTCGGCCCGCGCCGACGACTCAACCAACCGGGACATCCCGCCGGCATTCGCCCCATTCGAATACCTGGTCGGCCAGTGGAACGGCAGCGCGACGCCCAAGGACACCGCTCAGAGCTTCCGCGGCTGGCCCGAGAAGCATAACTGGGCCTGGACGTTCGTCTCCGGCAAGCCGACCGGCCTCTCGGTGGCCATCGCGGGGGGAAAGGTGCTCGCCGACGGCAAGCTATCGTACGACGCCGGGCGCAAGCTCTATCGGCTCGACGGTCACGGCCCCAAACCCGCCGGTGCACCGATCGCCTTCGAGGGAAACCTCAGCCCGTCCGGCAAGTCCCTGGTGCTCGAGCAGGTCGCCGCCGGCTCGGCATCCGGCCGCGCCGCCGCCTCCGGCACTCTCCGGCTGACGATCTGGCCGAACAGCAACTTCATTCGCTACACGATGGCCGTCGATCGCAAGGAGCCCGGCGCCGTCCAGTTCAGCCACGCCATCGAGGTCGGCCTCACCAAGGAGGGCGAGTCGCTCGCCGGCGGAACGACGGAGTCCAACCGTCCCAAGTGCATCGTCACCGGCGGCTCGGCGACGATGACCGTCACCTATAACGGCCAGACCTTTCCCCTGTGCTGCACCGGGTGCCGTGACGAGTTCAACGAGAACCCCGAGAAGTACATCAAGAAGGCCAAGCTGATGGCCCAGTCGGCCGGCGCGATGAAGGCCAGCCAGTCGGCCCCGGCGCGCGTGAGCCGGTTCGAGGACGCCTTCTCGGGCGACGTGGTCGACGAACCGGCGAAGCCGAAGGCGGGCCGCTCGACGAAGACCGCCCCGGCGAAGGCGAAGCCGAAGGCCGAGGAGAAGCCGGCCGCCGAATCCGGCGACGATTCGGACGACGAGACGCCGGCCGCCAAGGGCGGTTCGACCGCGATTAAGGGAACGAAGAAAGCCCCCGCATCCTCGGCCGCAAATCGCGCCGCCGGCTTGCTTCGGATCGGGCAGAACCTTGAGAAGTCCGGCAAGGCGGACGCCGCGCTCGGCTACTATCGCCGGATCGTCAAGGACTTCGCCGGCACCCCGGCCGCGAAGACAGCCGGCCAGCGGATCAAGGCCCTCGAGAACCCCTGAAAGAACCTAACCCGCCCGGGACGGACGATCGCGGACCGCTCCCCTGATCCACCTCGATCCCGGCGGAGATGACCGCCTCGGCGCGAGGTGTTTCGCGATCGCACTGTCCTCCTGCGAGTATCCACCCGATGAGCTGGCTCACCGCCGCGCTGGGAGTCGCCCTGATCCTCGGCGTCCTGTTCGAGGCATTCGAGACGATGCTCCTGCCGCGGCGGATCTCGCGGGCGTTCCGCGCGACTCGCTTTTTCTACCTCCAGTCCTGGTGGCTCTGGACGGCCGTCGCGCGGACCATCGGCATTCCCCGACGCCGCAGCATGTTCCTCAGCTATTTCGGGCCGCTCTCGCTGCTGGTGCTGTTCACCCTCTGGGCGGTCGGACTGGTCGGAGGCTTCGCGCTCCTGCAATGGTCGCTCGGCACGCCGCTCGGCGGGTCGGTCGGCGACCGGCCGGGGCTGGACGTCTACTCTTATCTCAGCGGCGTAACCTTCTTCACGCTCGGCTACGGCGACGTCACCCCGATCGGGCGGCTCGGCCGGTCCCTGGCCGTCGTGGAGACCGGGATCGGCTTCGGATTCATCGCCGTCGTGATCGGCTACCTTCCGGTCCTTTACCAGGCGTTCTCCCGCCGCGAGACCGCTATCAACCTGTTCGACGCGCGGGCCGGTTCGCCGCCGACGGCCGGCACCCTGCTCGTGCGCAACGCTCGCTACGCCGACCTGGAACTGCTGAGCCAGCTCCTTTCCGAATGGGAGCGATGGGCGGCGGAGATCCTGGAAAGTCAGATCTCGTTCCCGGTGCTGAGCTTCTACCGCTCGCAGCACGACAACCAGTCCTGGGTCGCCGCGCTGACGGTGATCCTGGACGCCTCGGCAATCGTCGTCACCAGCGTGGCGGGACCGGTCCGGAACCAGGCGTACCTGACGTTCGCCATGGCTCGGCACGTCGCCGTCGACCTCTGCCAGGCGGTGTACGCCCCGCCCGTCGAGCCGCCCGAGGATCGGCTGCCCGCCGCGAAACTCGCCGACCTGCGCGCCTCATTACGCGCGGCCGGCCTCGAGCTCGACGACGGCGACTGCGGCGCGCGGCTGTCCGAGCTGCGCGGGATGTACGAGCCCTTCGTCCACGCGCTGTCGCTTCGGTTCCTGATGCCCCTGCCGCCCGTGGTGCTCGAGGGCGAGCCGGTGGACAACTGGCAGACCAGCGCCTGGATGCGCCGGACCCGCGGCTTCGGCCAGTTGCGTGCCGCCGAGCCCGGCGACGACCACGCGGATTGACGGACTGCGGTACGCCCTCGTCGGTTTCCGTCACACCGGCGCTTCTTCCAGTTGATCGGCGACGCCGGCCGTCACTTCGTCTTTCGGCGCGATGCGGATATCCAGCCCGATCTGGGTCGTCCAGATCTCCCAGTCATTCCTGTCCCAGCCCACGATGATGCCCGAGGCTTCGAGGCGGTCGAACATCTGCTCGACGTATGCCGGCACGCGGTCCTCATACTCGGAGACCAGGTCGAACTTCCGTCCGACCAGGTTGAGGATGCCTCGAATGGTCGACGGCCCCTTCTCGGCGATTTGCTTCTGCCCTTCGGGTGAGGCCGGGTCGGGTCCCTCCAGGCTGAGCTGAAGCGACCGGATGAGGCGGCCGAACTGACTGAACCAGCCCTCGCCAAATCCGAAATACTCCCGGTGGACGATGTGGACCTCGCCGCGGCGAACGATCGCCGCCTGGTAGACGGATTCCAGATAATTCTCGCCGAAATCGGTCTGGAACGCGATGTTCACCGCCTTGGCCAGATGCTGGAGCGCGGCCTTGACGCCTACCCTCGACGGCGCGACCACCAGGGCCATGTCCCGCAGGCCGCCGGCCCTGCGGGCCGTGACCGTCCCCCCCTGCCCCGGGCTCGCCGTGATCGCCACGTCGACCGGCATCTCCGAGGACGCCTTTCCGGCCGGGGATGCTGACGGTACGACCACCGGCCGGCCGTGGCGAGCGGGGTCCGGACCCGACGGACGCGACGCGGCCGGCGCCGGCTGGCCTGCCGATGACGCCGTTGGCTTCGATCCTGGCTTGGAAGACGATTGGGCCACGGGTCGGCTCCCCTGGGTCAATGAGTCGAGTCGAGTCAGGTCGGGTCCGGCGATTCGATCCTTGCTCGGCCCATCTTATCGCGGCCAGCGGCGTCGTGCACCGGATCGGTCAGATGCGCTCCTCGATGAGTACGGGCATCCGATTCGACCGGGTCATCACCTGGTAATAGTGACTCGCCGGCTCGCAGATCATGTAGACGACGGCATTCCCCCGCTCGTCAGGGACGAGCAGGCCCCGAACCCCCTGCCGGACGCGGAACCAGACCCCGCGCTCCAGCCCCAGGGTGGCCGGAATATCCACCGCGATCGGGCCGAGGTTGCGCCAGTACCCCTCCTGGATCGTCGACAGCCAGGTCCAGCCGGTGCGGGGCAGGAACCGGCTCTCGCCCCGCGCATTGCCCCACCGCACCACCTGAATCCGCCCGTCGCGCCAGATCGGCAGCCGCGGCCGCCGGTCGCGGAACAGAAAGCGAATCTCCCGCTCACCCCCGCGCTCGTGCACTCGCCGCTCCAGCCCGTGCCGCTCAATCACCTCCCTGGGCAGCTCACTCCATGACAGGGCAATGCCTATGCACATTGGTTACTGGTCATTAGTCATTGGTCATTGGTCACTCGTCATTCGCGGCCATGCACGACAGCCACGGTGGTCCGACAAGGCAGGGGCGGCAGCAGAACAAGGGCACTCGACGCGGGCTCGGCATCCCCGACTAATGACTAATAACCAATGACTAATGACCAATGCCCAATAACCAGTAACTAAAAACAAACCTTCCCCCGAACGTCGCAGATATCGTATTCATTGGCGGCATCGCGATAGATGCCTGCGAGCGGGAGAGTGGCGGCGCTGCGGAGGACGAACCGGCCCTGACGGGCATTGACCTCTCGCTTCAGCCGTGCGATGGCCTCGGCTTGCCGCCGTCTCTCGGGCGGGTCGAACAGGCCCAGCGGACAATCCCCCCGGGCGGTGAGGTCCTCGGCGATCAGGTGCATGTGCGACGCCGGAACCCGAGGGATCCACGCCTGGCGCAGGCACGGCCGCGTGACCTCCAGCAGCACGTCGAACCTCTGGCTCGCGACGGGCAGCGTGGCCCGGCCCATGCCGGTCTGGCCGTCCTTGTAGACGAGGTAGACGGTGATCCGGCCCGCGGCGACGTCGTGGTATTCGAGCTCCTCGATCAGCCGCTCCAGGTTGCGGATCAACCAGGCATACAGGACGACCGGCTCGGCCGTCGCCTCGCCGAAGCTCCCGCCGCGCGACAGAGCCCGGTGCGCCGGGCGTCGGGCATGGATCGGCTGCACGGCCTCGCCGTTGAGCTCCCACCACAGGGTCTCGCCGGCCGCCGTCAGCAGCGAACGCACCAGCCGCCGGTCGGCCCGCGCCAGGTCGAGGCACGTCAAGATCCCCCACGGCGACAGCCTCGCCGCGCGCCGGCCGGCAATCCCGGTGATCTCCGTCACCGGCCGGTCGGCCAGCAGCGCCTCCTCGGCCTGGCGATCCATCACGGCCAGGGCGCCGAACGGCTTGGCCGCGTCCGAAATCAGCTTCGCCAGCGTCCTCGTCCGCGCGATCCCAACCGTCACCGGGACGCCCAGCCGGTCGCGAATCATGTCGCGAATCGCGACGGCCAGCTCGCCGTACGTCTGCCCCCGCCGCGGTTCGGCGGCGAAGAAGAACTCGTCAATTGAGTAATACTCCACCCGCGGCGACCACTCGCGCACCACCCCCATCATCAACCGGCTCAGCACCTCGTACCACCGAAAGTCCCGCTTGACGTAGATCCCCCCCGGACACTTGACCAGGGCGTCCCAGATCGGCATCCCCGTACCGACCCCCGCCGCTTTCATCTCGTAGCTCTTCGCGATCACGCACGCCCCCTGGTTGCCCAGCACGCCCACGGGCTTGCCAACCAGGAACTCGTCGCGCACCCGCTCCGCCGACACGTAGAAACAGTCGGCGTCCAGGTGCCCCACTACCTTCGCCGTCGCACGCGCTCGCGCCCACATGGACAGAAGTTTATTCTGAACAGAATCATCGGTCAAGCGCGGTCGTGTCGCGAGGCCTGGAACGGCCGCGGAATGCGAGAAATCGTCAGGAATACGGCCATCAGGTGGCAGAAATCGGCCAGGTGATCGACTGCTTGGGTCGCGACCGACCGTCGATCGGCTCAGGCCGCCGGACCACCTTCGACGGGCGCTTCGGCCGGCGGAACGGGCGAGTACCACCGCGCGATGGCCGAAATGAGGATCACGACCACGCACGAGACGACCATCACGGTAAGCCCGATATTCAGCCAGCCGCGAACCGCGAGCGCCCCCTGGCCGTGGGCCATCTTCCAGAACTTGCCGGTGATCTCGCGGTACGCGGCGGTCGACGTGGTGGTCGCCACGAAGGCGAGCGGCACGAGCGTGACCGGGGCGTAGCGGCGTCGGCCCGAGTTGGCCAGCCAGGTCGTCACGACCGCCAGCGCGATCACCGCCAGGAGCTGGTTGGCCATGCCGAACATCGGCCAGATGGTCTCGACGCTCCCCGTGTAGATGAAGTAGCCCCAGCCGCCGACGACCAGGCCGGTCGCCAGCATGGAAGCCGGCGGCCAGTTGAGGTCGCCCAGCGGCTTCCAGAGCCTGCCGAGGAACTCCTGCACGAGGAACCGCGCGATCCGCGTGCCAGCGTCGATCGTCGTCAGGATGAACAGCGCCTCGAACATGATCGCGAAATGATACCAGTACTTGATCAGCCACTTCATCCCGGGCAGCGCGTCGGTGAAGATCCGCGCCATGCCGACCGCCAGCGTGACGGCGCCGCCCGTCCGGCCGTGCAGCGACTCCTGCACGTCCTTTTCCATCACGGCCAGCTTGCTGACCGGAGCACCGCCGGCACCGGCGTCGACCGCGCCCTCACCGTGAGGGTCGGCCTCCGAGACCTTGAGGAACTGCGCGAAGTCGGGATGCTCGGCGAGGAATTGCGGCCGGCGCGCGAGGTCGATGTTGATGTCGTAGTACATCGAGTTCGGCAGCGCCGCCCCGGCGCTCAGGGCCACGACGCCGACCAGGCCCTCCATCAGCATCGCGCCATAGCCGATCATCCGGATGTCCCCCTCGCGGTCCACCATCTTGGGCGTCGTGCCCGACGAGACCAGCGCGTGGAAGCCCGAAATCGCCCCGCACATGATGCAGATGAAAACATACGGGAAGATCGGCCCGTCGAAATACGGCCCGCCGCCCGAGGCGAAGTGCGGGCTGACCGGCGGGGCCTCCAGCCTGGGGTTGACCACCACCACGCCCGCCACCAGCAGCACGACGGTCCCGATCTTGAGGAACGTCGAGAGGTAGTCGCGCGGCAGGAGCAGGACCCAGACCGGCAGCACGGCCGCGACGAATCCGTACGCGGCGAGCGCGAACACGGTCATGTCGCGCGACAGCGAGAAGTACCGCTCGTAATCCGATCCCTTGACCCAGGCCCCGGCCACCGTCGCCGCCAGCACGAGCCCCGCGCCGATCAGCGATGCCTCGAGGATCCGACCGCGCCGGAACCGGTACATGTACCAGCCGACAACGAGCGCGATCGGGATCGTCGCCGCGATCGTGAACGTGCCCCAGGCGCTGCCGGGCACCACCTGGCGCGTTCCCTCCGGCACCACCATGCCCGGGCCGTCCGGATTCCGCTTGAGGAAGGCATTGCCCGGCACCTCGAGCGCGAACTCCTCCGGGAGGACCATGCTCTGCACCGGGCCGCGCGCCGACCGGCGAGTCCCGCCGCCGGTGATGACATAATTCCTCGAGCCCCCTGTCTTCATCGAGGCGTCGATGCTGGCCTTCGGCGACAGATCAAGGACCGTACCCGCCTCGATCGCGACCTTCTCGCCGCCCAGCGCCTTGACAACCACCACTCCGAGTCCGGCCAGGGCGATGATGACGATGTAGAGGATCGCCAGGGCCGCCGCGACCCCCGCGGGCCGCCCGATCTCGGTGCGGGCGAGCGCGGCCAGGCTCTGTCCACCGCGGCGCGTCGAGACCGCCAGGACCATCATGTCCTGCACCGCGCCGGCCAGGCAGACGCCGACCACCAGCCAGACGAGGCCCGGCAGGTAGCCGAACTGGATCGCTAGCACCGGCCCGATCAGCGGCCCCGCCCCAGAGATCGCCGCGAAGTGGTGCCCGAACAGCACCCAGCGGTTGGTCGGGTCGAAGTTCTGGCTGTCATTGAACCGGTGCGCGGGCGTCTCCCGGCTATCGTCGAGCGCGGCGACGCGCGCGGCGAGGAAGGCGCTGTAGTACCGGTAGGCGACGGCGAGGATCGCCAGAACGCCCAGCATCACGGGCATCGCGCGCATGGGGCTCGGTCTCGCGGGGGAAAGACGAGCCGCAGGATAATGGAAACCGGCTCCGAGTCTTCGAGGTGCCTGTCCCCAATACCCCGCGGCTTCCGGGGTGCGACGCGAGGGCCGCCGGCAAGGCCGGCCCTCGGGCGGGGAAAGACTCCAGGTTCCCCGGGATTCAGTCTACGGACTCGCCCCCGGGCGTCAAGCGCCCGCGACGGACCCGATTGCCGCTCCCGGCGAACGTCCCTCAAACCCCCAGCACGCGGCGCATCCGCCCGAACATCCGGTGCGGCGAGTGGACCTGCTGCTTCTGGAGGCCCAGCAGCCCCTCGATCAGCGAGTCCAGGTCCTTCAGGATCGGCGTGCCGGGCGTCACCAGCCGCAATGGCTTGCCGTGGTTGAGCGCCGTGTTCACCGCCGGGTAGTCATTGGAAACGGTCACCACGTGCGGGGCGCCGAGAATGTCGCGGATCTCGGCCGCCGTGAAGCCCTTGAGCTGCGGATTGTACCGATTGATCACGATCCAGACCGAGTGGTTCAATCGCTCGGCCGGTAGGTGCTCGCAGAACATCTTCATCGACCGGATCGACGGGACATTCTGGACACCGACGAGGACCACGCGGTCCGCGCCGTCGACGGCCGTCCTGCCGAGGCCGTGAGCCATGTTGGGAACGTCCAGGACCGTCACGTCGGCGATCTTGCGGAAGCACGATACGATCCGGACCAGGTGGGCGGGGTCGGCCCTGACGCTCGTCGCGTATTCCTGGGCACCGGCCAGAATCTTCAGCCCGTCCGCGTACGGAACCAGGCTCTTCTCGACGAGCAGGTCGTCGACCCGATTTATCTCGCGAAAGAGGTCGGCCAGGGTCACCCTCGGTTCGATGTCCAGGTGCGCCGCCAGCGCGCCCGCCTGGAGCGATAGCTCGGCCAGGATCGTGCCGCGTCGGAACTTGACGGCGATCTCGTGCGCCAGGTTGATCGAGATCGTCGAGGTCCCGCTGCCGCCGACGGCCCCGGCGACGGCGAAGACGTGCCGATCGAGCAGCTTCCCGCCGAACTGCGTCGCGATCATCCCCATCGCCCGGTGGAAGTCGGCCAGTCCCGGCGGCAGCCCGACCACCTGGCAGGCTCCCGCCCGGTTGACCTCCAGCACGTCGCGAACCGTCGAGCCATCGGGGATCAACCCGAGGATCGGCCAGCCGCCGAACTCCTCGCCCAGGCGCTCGATCGCCGAGGCGTCGCAGTCGGGTCCGACCTGGACGACCAGCAGCCGCCGCTGCCGGCGAGTGGGCCGGAGGCACTCGGCCGCCGCCGCCGCCGAGGCGAATTCGGACTCGACGTCGGCGCCCAGGTGGGCGAGCTCGCGGCGGACGGCCGGGAGTTGATCGTCCTGGACACCCACGATCACCACGGGCAACGGGTACATTCGTCGGTTTCCTCGCTCGGCGCGCCTCGGCCGCGGGTCGTCCCGGCCGCACGCTCGGTCCACGGGGCGAACGTCGTCCCGCCGGGCTCCGCGCCGAGGCCCCGTCCGACGTCGAGGGCCGGCTCCGGCCCGCTATTAGCAGCGTAGGTCATGAAGTCGGTCGGGGCCCGGCTCGATTCGATTCGCCGGCCCGATGCCTCAACGGCCCGACGGGTCCGCGGAATCCCGCCGCCAGATCGCCAGCCTCGGCGAGTGGTACTCGACGAACCAGATCTCCTCCTCGACCCCCAGCTCGTCTGCAAACCGATGGGCCACGAGGTGATTGACCACCTCGAGCGAGGCCGCGAGGAAATCGGCGCGTGGGTCGCTGCGATCCGGCGGGTTGTGGAAGATG
>DAIDHB010000499.1 GCA_027452145.1 Planctomycetales bacterium | reverse complement strand
TGCTCGATCGGCCTGATGGCCACGCTGCCGGGCGACACGTGGATTCGCCTCGTCGTCTGGATGGGCATCGGGCTGGTCATCTACTTCGTTTACGGCATGCACAACAGCGTCCTGGGCGCGGGCAAGCCGGCCCCCCACGACGCCGACCTGGCGACCTCGGCCGCAGGGACGCTGGAATGATTTGAGCCCCCCGGCGGCGGCCCTTCGCACTCATGGCGACCGATAGGTGCGAAGGGCCGCCAGCGTCCGCTCCATGTCGGTCGGAACGGGCGCCATCAGGTTCAGCTCGACGCCGGTGAGCGGGTGCGCGAACCGCAGGCGGTGGGCGTGGAGGGCCTGGCGGTCGATCAGGACCGAAGCGGCCTCGTCGGCGGTCATCCTGCGGGCCAGATCGGGGCCTGCAACGTCGGCGAGGGTGAGCCGCTCGCGGCCGGAATACATCTTGTCGGCCACGATCGGGTGGCCGATATGCGTCAGATGCACGCGGATCTGGTGCGTGCGACCGGTTTTCGGCAGGCAGCGCATGAGCGCGAAGTCGCGGAAACGCTCGATGACCTGGAAGAAGGTCACCGCCGGCTTGCCGCCGTCCTCGATCGTGCGAATCGCCATCTTCTCGCGCACCATCGGATGAAAGCCGATCGGCCGCTCGACGTAGTCCTCGTCGCGCTGGGGGACGCCGTGCACGATCGCCAGATACTCCTTGTGCACCTCGCGCAGCTCGAACTGGAGCGAGAGCCGGCGGTGCGCCAGGTCGTCCTTCACGACGACCAGGAGCCCCGTCGTATCGCGGTCGAGCCGGTGGACGATCCCCGGGCGGTTCTCACCGGCGACGGTGGATAGCGTATCGTAGTGGAACTGGATCGCGTTGACGAGCGTGCCGCTCCAGTTCCCCTTCGCGGGGTGCGTGACCATCCCGGGCGGCTTGTTCACGACGGTGAGCGCGGGATCGTCGTGGAGGACCTCGATCGGGATGTCCTCGGGCTTAGGCGTCATGTCCGGCAGCTCGGGCAGGCGGACGCTGATCACGTCGCCGGCGCGGACGCGGTACGACGGCTTGACCGCGCGGCCGTTCACAGTCACGGCCTCGGCCTCGATGACCTTCTGGATCACCTGGCGGGAGTAGTCGGTGAACCGGCTGGCGAGGTAGGCGTCGATTCGCTTGCCGTCGGTGCGCGGCTTGACCTCGAACTCCTGGGGCGTTTCCGACAGCGGGGGAGGCCACATCTTGACGGTGATCGCAGTGTGCCCGGCCGATCACCCGGGCTGATTCGTTCGGCACCAGCGGGGCGATTCGAGGGGGACATCCAGAGAGGCGTTATGGGAGATCAGGCTCTGACCGAACGGGGAAAGGCGCTTCGAGAATCCGGAGCCTATCCCCGCCGATCCACCGCTTACTTCGAGGTCTTCTTGGCTTCTGGCGTGAAGACGTTGGCCGGCAGCTCCTTCTTCTGGTCAGCGGCCGGAGCAGGTTTCGGCGACTCGGCCTTCGCCGGTGCAGGCTTCGCGGCGGGAGGGGTCGATGAGGCAGTCTTCGACGCCTCGGTCTTCTGGGGCGCGGCCTTCGGTTCCGTCGCGGCAGGCGCCTTGGTTTCGGCCGCTGCGGGCGTCACCGGCATCACCGACTTCGGTACGACGACCTCGCGGACGCCGGGGATCGCCATGCCGGGCGGAAGTACCGACTTGCCGGGCGGTGGGGCAATGGGCTGGCCGGTCATCGGCCTGTCGGAGTTGATGCCGGTCGAGGGGAAGGTCTCGGTCATCGTCTCGCCGGGGGGCAAGGTCACCGTGGTCGGCCGGAAGGCGTAAAGCTCCTTGTAGAACGTCGCCGCCTGCGGATCCTTCAGGGCTTCGGCGTAACGCTTCGCATCGGCGGCCTCGGGGCTGTCGGGCCAGTCCTTCGCGACCTTCTCGTATTGCTTGATCGCCTCGGGCAGGTCGTTGCGCATCTCGAGCACGCGGGCCCGACCGAGGGCGGCGAGGCGGGCCGGGCTGGAGTCATGAGGCGCCTCGCGCAGGATCTGGTCGTAGAGGTCCAGCGCCTTCTTCGAAGTCTGCCGCGACACGTCCTGATTGTTGGGCAGGTCGAGCATCGCGTCGTCGCAGTACTTCGAGGCGACTTGTAGCAGCGCCCAGTGTGCGGCGGGTGAGCCGGGGTCAGCCTTGGCGACGGCCAGGCGGTCGGTCGGTGTATTGGCCAGCTCGAGCCGGCTCCAGGCGGTCGAGTCGGCGTTCGAGCCGCTGCTTGTGAGGCGCCAGACGAGCACAACGAGCAGCGTGACGCCCAGGGCCACAGCCGGCCAGCCGAGGTAGCGGCGGGGCTCCTTGATGGCGTGCGAGGCAACCCGCCCGAGGGCTGTCATGTCCGCCTCGGGATTGTGGATGACCGTCGGTACGGCGTGCTCGAGCTGATGACGCACCGGCGGCACCGACCGCGCCTTGGCGCGCGACGACTGCTTCTTCATCCTCACGGACCCTCGCCGTCCCGCCGCGGCGGCCGGGACGTTAGACCAGACCTTCCTGTCCGCACATGACTCAAACCCGCTGAAATCTTAAGCTTTCGCCGCGGGGTGGGTCAAGCGGAGCTCGCCAGACCGCCCGGCCAGGTGGAAGCAACCCCAGGACACGGCCTTCCCTTCCGCGGAGGTTCAGGCCAACGCCTCGGGGATGACCTCGCCTTCGGGCAAGAGCGGCATGGGCCGGCCCTGGACGTCGGCCAGCATCGTGCGGGGGTTGATGCCCAGCAAATGATAGATCGTGGCCAGGACGTCCTTGGGCGAGACTGGCCGCTCGGCCGGGTCGCTGGCGATCCGGTCGGAACTGCCGACGACGCGGCCCCGCGCGACCCCGCCGCCGGCCATGACGACCGAGTAGCAGCGCGACCAGTGATCCCGTCCGCCGCCGTTGCCCAGGGTGAGCTTTGGCGTCCGGCCATGCTCGCTCAGCAGCACAACCAGCGTCTCATCCAGCAGGCCGCGGCGGTCGAGGTCGACCAGAAGACCCGAGAACGTCCGGTCCAGCCCGGGCAGGAGCTCGTCCTTCATGCGGGGGAAGTGGTCCCAGTGGGTATCCCAGCCGGTGCCGGCGAGCCCGTACTCGTCCCAGAACACGGTGATGAACCGCCCGCCCGCCTCCACCAGCCGGCGCGCGGTGAGCGATGCCTGGCCGAACAGCGTCATCCCGTACAGGGAGCGGGTCTCGTCGGCCTCGAGACCGATATCGAACGCCCGACGGACGGCCGGCGAGCCGGCCAACTCGTATGCCAGGGCCCGATGACGGTCGATCCCCGACAGCCGCGAGACGGAGGCATCCGCCGCGCGCCGGGCCGTCTCGATCTGCTCCAGCAGCGAGCGGCGGCGATCGAGGCGGTCGAGGGTTAGCTCGTCCGGCAGGCTGGAGACCGCGCTCAACTCGAATCGGCTGCCGGGCGTGACGCCGCGATACGGCTCGAGGTCTTCCCAGACCTTATCTGCCAGCGTCTTGCGTGCCTTATGAGTCGCGTGCCCAACGAACTCGGCCGAGATCGGGTCATACGCCTGGCCCAGGAAGCCACCGTAAGGCCCCGAGCGCGGTACCTCGCCGACGCGATGGCTGCTGAACGCCCACGGCAGCACCAGGTTGCGCGGTAGCGGAGGACGGTCCGAGCCGGCTCCCACACGCGGTCGTCCCCTCGATGCGCGGCCGTCGATGTAGTCCACGGCCGAGCCAATGAACGGATGATGGGCCGTGTCGCGGGGGTGCAGCTCGAGCGCCACGTCGATGCGAGGGATCCCCGTGGTCGCGAACGCGACGCCGTGGATCGGGTACGGGTGCGTGACGGACCGGATCAGTGTGACCTTATCCATCACCTGCGAGAGCAGGGGCAAACGCTCGCAGACGCTCAGGCCCGGCACGCTCGACGGGATGCACCCGAACTCGCCGCGGATCTCCGACGGCGCCTCGGGCTTCGGGTCGAAGGTCTCAAGCTGGCTGGGCGAGCCATAAAGGAACAGCAGGATGCACGCCTTCGCGCGGCCGAAACCCGGCAAGTTCGACGACGGCACCGCGTCGGCCGCCCGCGCCGGCGTCGTGGGAAAGAGTTCCCGCGCGCCAAGACCGAGCAGCCCCAGGGAACCCACCTGGAGCAGGTCGCGTCGCGTCAGGCCGTCGCAGAGCCGCTTTGAGCCGCCCAGCACTCGCAACATGGCACCGCATCCTCCCGGCCAACCGGATGGGTTGTTCAACATTCATCGAACACCCTAGCGTAACCCGAGAGCAGACCTTGTGCAACGCGGGAGGCAAAGTCGGCGAACCCCGCCGGTGGCGGAACTGTCCAGGGTGCGTGCTGACACAACCATCGGGAACCGGGGCCCGTGGATGAGGTAACATCAATCTCCTGGGTCGGCAAATCCTGGCATCCATGGTGACGAGGTAGATCGATGGGCAAGGTGCTGGGCGGACTCGACGATCGGCTGGTGGAATTCATCGGCCGGCAGCACGTCTTCTTTGTCGGCACGGCGCCGACCTCGACGGACGGCCACCTGAATCTCTCGCCGAAGGGGCTCGACACCTTCCGGGTGCTCGGGCCGGACGCCGTGGCCTACCTCGACCTGACCGGCAGCGGGATCGAGACCGTCGCGCACCTGCGCGAGAACGGGCGGATCACGATCCTGTTCTGCGCCTTCGAGGGCCGACCGAACATCCTGCGGCTCTATGGCCGCGGTCGGGTCGTCGAGCCGGGCGACCGCGAATGGCCCGACCTGATCGCGCGGTTCCCCGATTTTCCGGGAGTCCGGTCGGTGATCGTGGTCCAGCTCGAGAGGGTGGCCGACTCTTGCGGCTTCGCCGTTCCGCTCTATGAATATCAGGGGGAGCGGTCGCAGTTGATCGAATACGCCGAGCGCAAGGGTCCCGAGGGCATGGCCGAGTACCGCGCGAGGAAGAACCGAGCGAGCATCGACGGCCTGGCGGGTCTGCGCGCGGAAGGTGGAGACAATCCATCATGAACCGGCCGCCCGACCTGGCGATCCGGATCGTCGACGCGGCGGACGATGCCGAGGTCGAATGCGCGCGGGTGCTGTTCCGTTCGTACGCGATCGAGTACGCCACCTCAGCGGTGGAGACGTTCTGCCTCCAGGGCTTCGAGGCCGAGATCGTCGATCTGCCGGGGAAGTACGTCCCGCCGAGGGGCTGCCTGCTCCTGGCGGCCGTCGGCGATGAGCCCGCCGGCTGCGTCGCGCTTCGCGACCTCGGCGGTGGGACCTGTGAGATGAAGCGGCTGTATGTGGCGCCGGCGTGGCGTGGCCGCGGCCTCGGCCGCATGCTGGCCGAGGCCGTCATCCGTCGCGCGGAGGAGTTGGGACACTCGCTCATGGTCCTCGATACGCTGCCCGAGATGCCCGAGGCGATCGCACTTTATCGGGATCTGGGATTTGTACCCGGCGAGCCACATTGGGAGTGCCCGGTCGAGCGGACGATCTACCTGAGGCGGCCGTTGCACCAGGCCAGCGGCCGGCACGAAGCGCCCGGCCCGCCACCTCGACGCAAGCCTTGATGGCGCCATGGGTCACGTCGCCCGCTCCTTCGTCCATCTTCCGGATTGTCCAGGGGTCAGCGCGGGCAAACCGGGCGAGTTTGGTGGGTCTTGGCACTCTCGCGGGTGGCGTGCTACGATGAAGGCACTTCATGGGAGCTCGGGCGGAACAAGAGAAGAGACGATGGAACGTCCACCAGCCGCGGCCAGGTCCCGGCATCGACTCCTCCACCGCCTCGCGGATCGAAACGGTCCAGGGGGACGCCCGGGCTGGCGACGAGGTTCTGGATTGGGGGAGACGGGAGGGCCACACTGATGAGCGCGCGGAATGGATGGTTTCGATTGGCCCTGACATCCCTCGTAGCGATCGGGGGCCTCGCGCTGGCGGGTTCGGCCCCCGCCCGGTTCCAGCAACTGCGTGAGCAGGGCAAGGCCGAGACGAAATCGGCGGCGAAGGGAGAAGAGAAGGCGGGCGCCGATCGGTCGAAGACTCCGGCCGGCGCGGCTGCACGATCCCCGGGCTGGGGTCCCGAGATCGCGGCCTTCTTCGGCCAACCCGGCGACGACCCCCCGCGGCCGTCGATGCCGCTGCGGCCGGCCACCGTCGAAGACCGGCGCCGGCTCGAGGCGATCCGGCTGTTCACGGCAGCCCGCGGCCTCGAGGATCGGGGACACTGGAACGAGGCGGCCGGCCTGCTCCAGGACGCGCTCAAGCTCGACCCCGACTCGGTCGCAATCGCCCGACGACTGAGCAAGCTCTACATCGGCGCACTGGGCCGCCCCGACCTGGCGCTCCAGTACGGACGTCGAGTGCTGGCGATCGACCCGGAGGACAGCGCGACCCTGTCGAAGCTGGTGGAGTTCTACTCCCGCCGCGGCGAGACTGAGGCCGCCGAGAAGCTGGTACTCGAGGTTCTCGCCAGCCCCAAGCTGCCGACCCACTCGCCCGGCCGGCTGGTGGCCGATTTCGAGCTGGGCCGCCTCTACTCGACCAGGCTGAACCGCCTAGATAAGGCCGCCGATGCGTTCGCTCGAGTCATCGACGAGCTGGACGACCGATCGGCCAACCGGCTGTCGCCCAACGAGCTCAACCGCATTCTGGGCAATGACCAGGCGGCCGCCTATCTCAACTTCGGGATCATTTTCCAGGCCGTCCATCGCGACGTCCTGGCGGCCAGAGCATTCGAGCACGGCCTGGTCTACGACCCGCTCAACCCCCAGCTCGCCATCCAGCTCGCCGAGACGCTGCTCCGGCTGAAGAAGCCCGACCGGGCGCTCGAGCTGGTCGAACGCTCGATCGGCAAGCAGCCGCAAGGGCTCGAGGCGTACGATCTGATGGCGCGGGTCCTCAAGGCCCTCGGCCGCGAGGCCGAGATCACCCCGCGGTTGGAGGAAGCCGCGCGGCTCGACAGCAAGAATGTTCCGCTCCAGTACGTGCTGGCCGACCGGTATCGCGAGACGGGCCAGGTTGACAAGGCCGAGGCACTCTACAAGTCGCTCCTGAGCAGCCAGCCCACGCCGCAGACCTACCGCGCCCTGGCCTCATCGCTCCTCAAGCGGAAGAAGCTCGGCGATCTGCTCAAACTCTTCTGCGACGCCTTTCCCCGCGAGAATGCCCGCGGGGCGATCCTGCCCCTGATGCAGTCAGTCGCCCAGGACGAAGCGCAGACCGACGCCATGCTCGATGCAGGCATCCAGGGGCTCTCGGCCAAACCGCCCACGCTGCCGCCCATCGCCTTCAAGCTGCTGGCCGCCATCGCGGCCAGCAATCGCGAGACGGCCGCCCGGCCCGCCCGACTCGAGCGGCTGTTGAGACTCCAGCGACTCGAGTACGAGCAGGCCCCGTCGCCGCTGATCCTCCGCGAGATCGCCGACACCCAGCGCCGGCTGGGTCGCTACGGCGAGGCGGCCTCTACCGTCGAGGAGATGTTCCGCCGCTTCCCCGAGGAAAAGACCGTCACCACCCTTTCATTCCTGGCCGAATTCCAGCACCGCGCCGGCCTGGCCGAGGCCGCCCGCAAGACCCTGGCCGAGGCCTTGAAGCTCGACGCCAACGACTCCGACGCGCAGCTCCGCCTCGCCGACGCGCTGGGCGAGAACGGCCAGCTCGCCGACGCCGAGAAGGTAATGCGCAACCTCGCCCGGCGCGAGCCGAACAACCCCATGTATGAGGTAAGCCTCGGCCTCCTGCTCACGCGCTTCGGCCGCAACGAGGACGCCATCCGGGTCTTCCAAGACCTGCTCAAGCGCCACGGCGACAACCCCGAGCTCGCCAAGCAGGTGCATAATTTCCTCTCGATCACCTACGTGAATATGGGGAATTACGCCAAGGGCGAGGCCGAGCTGGAGATCCTGCTCCAGCAGGACCCCGACGAAGCGCAGCCGAACAACGATCTGGGGTATCTCTACGCCGACCAGGGGAAGAACCTCGAGAAGGCCGAGATGATGATCCAGAAGGCGCTCCGGGCCGAGCCCAACAACGCCGCCTATCTCGACAGCATGGGCTGGGTGCTCTACAAGCGGGGGAAGCTCAGGGATGCGCTCGAAAACATGAAGAAGGCCGCCGATCGGATGCTGGTCGAGCGCTCCGCGCCCGACAGCACGATCCTGGAGCACCTGGGCGACGTGTACTTCGGGCTCCACCAGGTCAACCAGGCTGAGGACTCGTGGCGCAAGGCGCTGAAGGCCGCCGAGGAAGCCGTCCCGCCGGACAAGCGCGCGGGCGAGATCAAGAAGAAGCTCGAGTCGCTCAGGCAGAGCCCCAGGGTCAGGGCCACGGGAACCCCGTCGCCCTGAACGATTGAACGAACGGATGATGCGCCGACCGACCGAACGATCGACCGGCCGCCTCGACGTTCATCGCCCTCAAGGGCGTCGTCGCCGCGATACCGACGCGGCCGGCCGGACCATCGACATCGACAACTCGCATGCGAACCGGAGTTTCCACGAGAGATGGCAGGACACTCGCATTCAGCCAACATCGCCCATCGCAAGGGCCTGGTCGACGCCAAGCGGGGCAAGCTGTTCACCAAGCTCTGCCGCGCAATCTACGTGGCCGCACGCACCGGCGGCGGTGACCCCGCGGCCAACATGCGGCTGCGTTACGCGATCGAGAAGGCGCGATCGTACAGCGTGCCCAAGGACAACATCGAGCGCTCGATCAAGCGCGCCACCGGCGAGCTCGGCGGCGAGAGCTTCGAAGAGGTCGTCTACGAGGGCTACGGCCCCGGCGGCGTCGCCGTGCTCTGCGAGGCGCTCACCGATAACCGCAATCGTACCGCGGGCGAGCTCCGTCGGCTGTTCGAGGCGGCCGGCGGCAACCTGGGCGCCACCGGTTGCGTCAGCTACCTGTTCAACTTCAAGGGGCTCTTCATCGTCGATCCCAGGCACATCGAGGAGGACCGCCTGATGGAGGTCGCCCTCGAGGCCGGCGCCGACGACGTCCAGCTCGTCGAGGGCCTCTTCGAGGTCACCTGCGACCCCAAGATCTTCGAGGCCGTCCGGAAGGCACTCGAAGACGCAAACGTCCCCACCGAGAGCGCCGAGACCAGCTACATCCCGACCACCTCGGTCGACCTGGACCTCGATAACGCCAGGAAGATGATCAAGCTCCGCGACCTCCTCGACGAGAACGACGACGTCCAGAACGTTTACGCCAATGACAACATTCCCCAGGAAGCTGTGGCTTCCTAGTCGTTGGTCAATAGTCATTGGTTCCCAGTTCCGCCGCATTTCCCTGGGCGCGGGGCAGCGGGCGGGGAACATCGGCGCATCGTCGCACTGGTCGACGCCGTGCGCACGAAGGACCAATGGCCAATGACTAATAACCAATAACCAATAACTAATGACCTGTGACCAATGACCGAGGACCAAACAGATATGCCATTCGTGAAATCCGAGCGGCTGCGGAAGCTGCCGCCGTACCTGTTCGCCGAAATCGACAGGAAGAAGAAGGCCGCCATCGCCGCCGGCCGCGACGTGATCAACCTGGGCGTCGGCGACCCGGACCGTCCCACCCCCCGGCCGATCATCGAGAGCCTCCAGAAGAACGTCGAGAATCCGGCGTTTCACCAGTATGCGCTCGACCAGGGCGCGCCCGAGCTGCGCCGCTCGATCGCCGCGTTCTGCCGCGATCGCTACGGCCTGGACCTCGACCCGGATACCGAGATCCTGCCGTTGATCGGCTCGAAGGAGGGCATCGCGCATCTCCCGTTCGCGGTGCTCAACCCGGGTGATATCAGCCTCGTGCCCGACCCGTGCTACCCGGTCTATCGCTCGAGCAGCATGTTCGTCGGGGCGGATGTTTATTCGATGACGCTGGAGCCCTCGCTCGGTTTCCGCCCCGATCTCGACGCCATCCCGGCCGATGTTTACACCCGCTCCCGGCTGATGTTCCTGAACTACCCCAATAACCCCACCGGCGGCTCGGCCGACCTCGCGTTCTTCCGCCGGGTGAACGAGCTGGCCGAGGCACACGACCTGGTGATCGCCCAGGACGCCGCCTACAACGAGATGTACTTCGACGAGCCGCCGCCGAGCCTGCTCCAGGTCCCCGGCGCGAAGGAACGCGCGATCGAGTTCCATAGCCTGTCGAAGACCTTCAACATGACCGGTTGGCGCGTCGGCTTCGCGATCGGCGGCGCCTCGCTGATCGCCGCGCTCGGGCAGGTGAAGGCCAACGTTGATTCGGGCATCTTCACGGCGATCCAGTTCGCCGGCAAGACGGCGCTTGACCATTATAACGAGCTGGCCCCGCCCATCCGGGCGCTCTACCGCGAGCGCCGCGACGCGTTCGTTACTGCCCTGCGAAAGCTCGGCTGGGAGGTCCCGTCGCCGAGTGCGACGTTCTACGTCTGGATTCCCTGCCCGAAGGGATATACCTCCACCGAGCTGTGCACCCGGCTCCTCGAGGAAGCGAGCGTCGTCACCACCCCGGGCCTCGGCTTCGGCCGCACGGCTGATGGCTACATCCGCGCCGCGCTCACGGTCGAGACGCCCCGATTGCTCGAGGCCGTCGAGCGGATCGGCAAGTTGAAACTCTGAGCGAATCCGCTTCGGAACCGACCAGCCATGCCGTCGCGCGCGATGATCAGCCTGGGCGGCAACCTCGGCGACCGCCGCGCCACGCTGGAGGGTGCGGTTGCCGCCCTGGCGGCATTTCCGGAGATCGAAATCGCTCGCGTCAGCGCCTTCCTCGAGACCGAGCCTGTCGGCGGCCCGCCGGGGCAGGGGCCTTACCTGAATGCGGCCCTCGAGATCGAGACGACGCTCGACCCGATCGGATTGCTTCGCCGGCTCCAGGAGGTCGAGAGCCGATTTGGGCGGGTCCGGGTGGTCCGCTGGGGCGAGCGGACGCTCGACCTGGACCTGCTGCTCTTCGACGACCTGGTCCTCGACTCGCCCGAGCTGACCGTGCCGCATCCCCGGATGACCGGGCGCCGGTTCGTGCTCGAACCGCTCGCGGAGATCGCCCCGACGACGGTCATCCCTGGCACGGGCCGAACAGTGGCCGAGTGGCTCGATGCGTTGCCGGACCAAGGATGATCGCCGCGGCGCGACCTTGCCGGGGTCTGGACTGGCCCTTATGATTCGATCTCATGGAACTCCTCGGGAATCCTGTCTCGGCTGTCCCCTCGATCGATCGGCGGCGTGCGGCCCATGGCAAAGAAGAAAGAACCGGAAAAGGCGAAAGCGGCGCCTGCGAAAAAGGCGGAGGATTCGGGCATCCAGGTTGTCGCCCGCAATCGCCGCGCGCGCCACGACTTCGAGCTGCTGGAGAAGGTCGAGGCGGGCCTGGTGCTGACGGGCACCGAGGTAAAGAGCCTGCGTAACGGCAAGGCGAACCTCGAGGACTCGTACGCCGAGGTCGATAAGGGCGAACTCTGGCTGCTGGGCTGCGACATTCCCGAGTATCTCCAGGCGAATCGGATGAATCACGCGCCGAAGCGGCCGCGGAAGCTGCTACTGCATCGCCGCGAGATCATAAAGCTCGAGCACCGGACGAACGAAAAGGGGATGACGCTGGTCCCGGTGGCCCTGTACTTCAGGAAGGGGATCGCCAAGGTCGAGCTGTGCCTCGCCCGGGGCCGCAAGACGTTCGACAAGCGTGAGGCGCTCAAGAAGCAGGAAGCCAAGCGCGATATGGATCGCGCCCTTCGCCGGCGCTGACGAGCGCACGTCACACCGGCGTCGCCCCGAGGCCGTCGCGGCCCTCGGATTCGGCGATCCGCGCGACAGATCCTGCTTGACCTGTCCGTCGGCAGACGAATAATGACTATTGAAGGGCGGTCCGCCGCGCTTCAGGCTCCTTGACAAACCGGGGGCGAACCAGGATCGACCGGATGTCCGAGGTGATCGGTGGCGTGCCGAGGTTGGTCAGCAGGCCTCGTAAAAAGCCGACCAAACCATTACCTGCCAACAACACTGTTGGTCTCCGTCTCGCTGCCTAAAAAACAGCTACGGCCTCGCGCCGCACCTTTGCCCGAGAGGTGCGGCCGGGGACGCCAATTCGGGATCGCTCGAGCTTAACCTCCTGTTGCGGCTCGAGTTAAACTCATGATAGGATAAGCCGAAAGGGACCCTGCCGCTCGGGGCCCCGAGGCCGACAACCAAAAGAACGGCTACGCACGTAGAGGCCATTACCAGAGCTTCTCGGGACGCGGGTGCAATTCCCGCCGCCTCCACTTCGTTGCGACCTGTTACTGGTGACAGGTCGCGATGGTAGATCAAGCAAGCCCCGCTCCGGCGGGGCTTTGCTCATTGATGGGGCTGGCGGCGGTCCTGCCTCCGCGACGCCAGGTGCCCTCTCTATGACCTGGGGCTCCGTATTCCTCACGGCCGCACTTCACCGCATCGACCGCCAATCCGGCAGCCCGATCCTCATCCGCCGGGTTGCCGTTGCCGGGCTGAACGCCTTGGGATCGAACTTGCCGCCAACCCATAGCAGCTTCTCTTCGTGCTGGGGGTGGTCTGGGTCGGCAATGGCTTCGATGAAGTCCGCGTAGCTCCAGACCCCTCCCACGTCCTCCGGCGGGCACGCCCCCTCGCCCTCCAGGCACGCAGGATACTGGGCCTTCGGTTCAGCGGGCGGACATCCCTCGTAGGAGACCTCGTGCTTCCAGCCGTCGCCGAAGTCGTACTCGTACTCGAATTGCATCGGCGTACGGTCTCGCGGCAGGATCTCGCTCAAAAGCGTCGTGGTGGAGTCCTGATATTCCAGTACCTCAAAGTCCTCCTCCATGAGCAGCGGGTCGGCGTATCGCACCTCGCCGATTCGGAATTGGTTGAGGTGGGAGTTGGTCCAGCCCATTGCCGTCTGGATATGCTCGTGGAGGTTGTCGAGCGTGCCGTCGCGAACCTGGATGCGCCTCCAGATCGGTCGAGGTGCCTCCATGAGCGTGATCCGGAACTGATAGATCTCGCCCGTAGCCCTCGGGTTGGCGAAACGCAACGCGACAGGCATCACGTCCTTCGGGAACCAGCCCCGTACCGTCTGGATGCCGAGCTGGCGGCGGATGAGGTAGTACAGCGGGCCGCTGATCTCATCGGGGTGGCCGGCTTTCGTCCACCGGCGATTGATCTCTTTCAGGTCAAGGCTGGGGTTCCGGTCGAGGGCCTTGCGCAGAAAGTCCGACTTGGTGACCCGCTTACCGGCCTTCTTCTTCGCCATGAACGTCTCTCCGGTCTCGTAGGAGGTCGCCCGGCGCCGCGCTCAACTGGCTGTGACGATTGTGTGTCCAATCTATTCTTGAAAGTCCCGTGCGTCGACCTCTTCCTCAGATCAAGCGCAGGCAATCCCGAGGGAACCGGCTTTCGGCGGGCGGTGGCGAAGGTGAGAATGATCGACTGGGGATTGTCCGGCGGCGGCGACGGCGTGGTCGCGATGCTTTTCGGACACTGGCCCAGTCTCGAACCGCGATCGGCCCGGAGGAGGACAGCCATGCAGCCGGCCGCAGGCAGCCCGGTTACCTGTCGCCGACCCGCGCCTCGGGATCTCCTGCGATCCCTCGGCGAGCGTTTCGGTGAGCGTTATAGCACGGGTGAGTCCGACCTGCACCGGCACGGCCGGGACGACTCTCCTTATGACACGACGCCGCCGGATTGCGTCGTCTTCCCCGAGAGCGGCGAGGAAGTTGCCGAGGTCGTCCGGCTCTGCGCCCGGCATCGAGTCCCCGTCATCGCCTATGGGGCAGGGACGTCGATCGAGGCGCACATCATGGCCGTCGAGGGGGGAGTTACCGTCGACCTGTCTCGAATGAACCGGATCATCGCTGTGAACGCGGAGGATCTGACCGCGACCGTCGAGGCCGGCGTGACCCGCAAGCAGTTGAACGCGGCGATCGAAAAGACGGGGCTGTTCTTCCCGGTCGACCCGGGCGCGGACGCGACGCTCGGTGGGATGGCCGCCACTCGCGCGTCGGGGTCGGCCGCCGTCCGCTATGGCACGATGCGCGAGAACGTCGTTGGGCTTAAGGTCGTCACGGCCGACGGAGCGATCGTCCGAACGGGAGCCCGGGCGAAGAAATCGTCGGCGGGGTACGACCTCACGCGGATCTTCGTCGGGAGCGAGGGGACGCTCGGCATCATCACCGAGGTCACGGTCCGGCTCTTCCCACGTCCCGAGGCCGTCTCGGCCGCGGTCTGTCCGTTCCCGGACATCGCGGGAGCCGTCGCCACGGTCATCCGGACCATCCAGCGCGGTGTTCCCATCGCGCGGGCTGAGCTGCTCGACGCGCTCTCCGTCGCCGCTGTGAACCGCTACAGCCACACCGAGGTCGAGGAGCGGCCGACGCTGTTCCTCGAGTTCCACGGCACCATGTCGAGCGTCGCGGAGCAGGCCGAGGCCGTCCAGGCAATCGCGCGCGAGCACGGCGGACGCGACTTCGAGTGGGCCGTCGATCCCGAGGCGCGTGCCCGGCTCTGGGACGCGCGACACACTGCGTTCCCGGCGATCCTTCAGCTTCGGCCGGGCGCGCGGGCGTTCGTGACCGACGCCTGCGTGCCCATCTCCCGACTCGCCGAATGCATCGCCGCGACGATCCAGGATACTCGGGCGTCCCCGCTTCCGTGCCCCATCCTGGGACACGTCGGGGACGGTAACTTCCACTGCATCATCCTCGCCGACCCGAACAACGCGGCCGAGATGGAGGAGGCCGAGCGGCTCAATCAGCGCGTCATGCGACGGGCGCTCGAGTCGGACGGGACCTGCACCGGCGAGCACGGCGTCGGCATGCACAAGATCCCGCTGCTCGTCGAGGAGTTCGGCGAGGACGGCGTCGAACTGATGCGCCGGCTCAAGGCGGCGTGGGACCCGCTGAACATCCTGAATCCCGGCAAGATCGTCAGGATGACCTGAGCGGAAGGAGGCGGGGCGACCGGGCCGCAATCGGCGCCCCGCTGGGTCTTCCATGCCGGCGGTCTACCGAATACGATGCCGGTCTCTCCATCCAGGAACTTCGGGGACCGGTCCGATGCGAATCTGGTTGTCGCTCCTTGGCCTGCTCGTGCTCTTGGTCCCGGCCTCGGCCCAGGACCGGGATACCAGGGTCCGCAACGATCGACGGGCGCTCGGTGCGTCGGGCGAGTGGGTCTACAACGACCTGGCCGCCGGGGTCCGCGCGGCGCGGGAGTCGGGGAAGCCGCTGCTCGTGGTATTCCGATGCATCCCCTGCGAGGCTTGCCAGGAATTCGACGACGATGTGGCCCGCCGGAACCCGATCATCCGTGATCTTCTCGGCAAGTTCGTCTGCGTCCGCATCGTCCAGGCCAACACGATCGACCTCGACCACTTCCGGCACGACTTCGACCTGTCCTTCGCCGCCTACCTCATGAACCCGGACCTGACGATTTACGGGCGATACGGCACCCGCTCCGCACGGCCGGAGCACGAGGATATCTCGCTGGCGGGCCTTCGCAAGGCGATGGAGGCTGCCCTGCGGATGCACCAAAACTACAGCGCGATCAGGCCGACACTGGCCGGCAAGCAGGTCGAGCCGGCGCGATACCGGACCCCTCGGGATTACCCGAGCCTCTCCGGCCGATATGGTGAGCGGCTGAACTACGAGGGCCAGGTGGCGAAGAGTTGCATGCACTGCCATCAGGTCCGCGAGGCCGAGCGATTGGTTTTCCGCACGGCGAGGGAGCCGATTCCCGAGGAAGTGCTCTATCCGCAGCCCGATCCGGCTGTCCTGGGACTGAAGCTCGATCCCGAGCAGATGGCGACTGTCGAGCGGGTCGCAATCGGATCGATCGCCGACCGGGCCGGGCTGCGCGCCGGCGACGAGATCGTCGAGCTGGCGGGCCAACCGCTGCTGTCGATCGCCGACCTCCAGTGGGTGTTGGATGGCACTCCGGCCGCAGCGCGACTCCCTGCTCGAATTCGGCGGGGAGGCAATCCGATGGAGATCGCCCTGGAACTGCCGGCCGGCTGGCGGCGGGGGGAAATCTCGTGGCGCGCGACGACCTGGGACCTCCGTCGGATGGGCCTCGGCGGGATGAAGCTTGTGGAGCTCGACGCCGATCGACGGGCCGTTGAGAAACTGCCGGGCGATGTCATGGCGCTGCGGGTGGAACACGTTGGCGAGTACGGTGACCATGCCGTCGCCAAAAGGGCAGGATTCCGCAAGGGCGACATCATCGTCTCGTTCGACGGCCGGTCCACGCGAATGTCGGAGTCGGATCTGGTGGCCTACACGCTCAGGGAGAAGCGGCCGGGAGATCAGGTGAATGTGACCGTGCTCCGCAACGGGAGCCGCGCGACGATGAGGTTGACCCTGCAATAACGGCGACGGCTCGTGCGGCAAGCAGAAGCGGAAACGAGCCTCTCCTGTCTGACAATCCGGCTTCCGACCCGAGGAGAATGATCATGATGCAAAAGACCTTGAAGGCGATGGTTCTCGCCATGTTGCTTGGCGGGTCGGGCACTCTGCGGGCTTCTGAAGCCGATGAGCTTCGGAACCGGGCGAAGGCGATCCGGGAGGCGGCGGCGATGCTGGCGGAGCGAGGGCAAGCGGACGTGGCCGAGCGACTGGAGCGGGAAGCTCGAGAACTCAGCCGAGAGGCCGATCGTCGGGAGGACGGTGCGAGGCGGGACATTCCCCGGCGCGATCTCGAGCGGCAGATCGGCCGACTGAAGGGGCGATTGCAGAATCTCCAGGCGAAGAAGCAGACAGCCCTCGACGTGAGGGTCTCCGACCACGTGCTGGCGGAGTTCCGCGAGCAGATCGAAGAGACGGAGCGAGAACTTCACGCGCTGCAGGAGCGACTTGACGGAGGTGGTGAACCTCGGCGCGAGTTCGAGGCCCACGATCGCAAGATCGAGGAAGCGGCTCGCCGCGTCCACCACATCCGGGTCGCCGCGGAGAACCTGAAGGCAGCCGGCATTCACGACCTGGCGATGAAGCTCACCGAGAAGGCTGAGATCCTCGAGCGAGAGGTGCGCGAAGCCAGGGAACGGCTCGCCAGGGAAGTCCACCATCCCGAACGCCCCGACCTCCAGGACGCCGAGATCCGTGAGTTGAGGCGCCAGAACGACCGGCTCCATGCCGAGATCCGGGAGTTGCGGCGGGAACGCGAGCGGCCGTGACCGTTGCAACATCGAGCGGCAGCGATCCGGGAGGCCGCTGGCGACTTCAATCTTGCCCGCTCGGCTTGGCTTTCTCGACCTTGATGAGGACACGGCCGTAACGCGTCAGTTTCGGCTGGCCGCGGTCGGTGACAGTCAGCAGGACCGGGATCGTCTGGCCGGCGAGGTTCGACGGGACCGCGATGCGTGCCCGTGACGAGTCCTCGCCCTGGATGACGACCTGGCCCGCCCCATCATGGGCGATCGGATAGAGGCTCCACGCGAAGTCGAGGCCGTCGCCATCCAGGTCGGTCGTTGCGGTCGCGTCGAGGTCGACCGTCGCGCCCGCCGGGACGGTGCGCTCCCGCTCGCCCGCTATGCGGACAGTCGGCGGGTGGTTGGCTTCGCCAGGGAGCCGGACGCACCAGTCGAGCCGGGCGGCGAAGTCGGCCTGGAACGCCGGTCGCCATCGGTAGACCGAGGACATCCGCGGGTCGGGGTCGCTCGAGGTGCCCAGGTCGGTATCGGCGATGTCGGTCAGGTGGCTTCCCTTGCCGGCGAACCGCCCTCCCCAACTGCCCAGCCAGGGATGCTCCAGGTCGGTCAGGCCGTTGGAGACGAGCGACAGGAACGACGGCGTGTCGCCCTCCTTGATCCCCCGGACCCGGCCCAGCTTCCCCGACCAGATGTCACCGCCGTTGTAACTGGGGTAGAGGTCTCCCAGCGGCCCGTGGCCGTGGATGTCGGCCTCGACCCACTCGGGCGAGACCAGGCTCCGATCGCCGCCCCGGTACATCCCCCGAAACGCCCGTTGCTGGGTGATCGTCTCGAGGCCGGGGAATTGCTCCCGGATCCACGGCCCGGTCGAGTCCTGGTCGCCGATGGCGTGGACCCGCAGCTTCGCGAGAAACCGCCGGAGCTCCTCCGGGCTGCGAGTCCGGCGGACCTTCCAGAGCGCCTGCGCCAGGTCGGCCGACCCGCCCCAGATCACGACGCGAACCGGGCGAGGATCGGGTCGGTCGACAACGGCAATGATCCATCCGGACGCCTCGGTATCCTTCCCCTCGCCGACGCTCCGCTCGACGGGCACCTTCGGCCCCGCGATCGGCTGGCCCGCCTTCACGACGGCAGCGAGTTTCTCGGCCGGAGGATAGCGTTCATCATGGAGTCGGAGCTTCGGCTGGACCGCGCCATAGGCGTCGACCACGCGACGGATCAGGTCGGGTCTTAGCTTCTGTCCGTGACCCATGTTCGACGTCGCGACCAGGCCCTCGATATCGAACTCATTGGCGTAGAGCATCAGGCGGATCAGGGACTGGCCGTCGTCCGGCTCGGCGACGCCCGCGCTCAGGCTGCTGATGTCCGTCAGGACGAGGAGCCGCGGCCGCTCCGGAGCGGGCGGCCCGGCGGTGGGTCGTGCCGCCTCGGGCGCGGCGCCCGACCGCGCCTTCGTCAGATCATCGAGCTCGGCCAGCGTGAACCGGACACTGACGATGTACGGCGGCTCCCCTTCGTTCCAGTGCCCGTAACTGGTGGCGACGAAGGTTCCGTCACGCAGGACTTCCACTCCGGGGTAGGCGCAGTCCGCCGCCTTGTGGTTGTCCATCAGCCGCACCCGATATTGACCCTGCCGGCCAGCCGCGATGTCGTCGTAGGTGCCGACCCAGCCGACCCAGTCTCCCCGCGTCGCGCTGTCGTGCGTGGTGTCGCGGAACGAGAGGAATAACCGGCCGTCCGGCCCATACTTGCCGACGTGCCGGTCGCCCGTCAACGAGCCCGGCAATTCCCGAGGCGCCGACCAGGTCTGGCCATCATCGTCCGAGAAGATCACGAACGAGTTGAGCTTGCGGCTGTTCTCACGCAGCAGGACCGCAATCTGCCGGCCATCGGGAGAGCGGATCAGGCCCGGCTCGCAGAGATGCGCGGACGGATGCCCGGCGATGACTACTGGCCGGCCCCAGGTCAGGCCGCCGTCGTGCGAAATCGTCTTGTAGACGAGGAACTTGCCCGGTCGGCCGCCGGCGTGCAGGTATCGACCGTCGTCGTGGAAGAGCGCCAGGTAATCGCCGTTCTTGAGCCGCTCGACGCTGGCCATCGCGACGATCCCGCCGAAGTCGCCGATTGGCTCCAGCGGCGTCCAGATTTGGCCGTCGTCCTCGGAGACTGATTCACGGATCGGGTCGAGGCCCGAGAACAGGATCAGCCGCTTCTTGCCCCGGCGATCGACGACCCGGTGGATCGTCGGCGTCTCGCGGGAAGTGGACCAGTTCGCCGGCACGGGGAGCCGCTCCGACCAGGAGAGTCCGCCGTCGGTACTCCGCTTCATCACGATCGGACCCCGGCCGTGTCCCTTCGGGTAGACGACAACGATCGTCTTGCCGTCCTCGAGCAGCACGGAAGTGGGATGGCCGAGATACTGGCCCTTCTCCCGGTCCACAATGGTCTGACGATGTCGCTGGCCGGCCAGGTCGACCAACGGGATCGAATAGCCATGCTGGACCGGCGGCGGCTGGGCGTCGCAAATTCGGGATGAACAGGACGCCAGGAATGCGAGTGCAATCGTGCGAAGAGGATGGTTCATGGGAATCCCTGGGGCATGGCCGTCTGCGGCTCGATCCGGAGTGTTTGTACCCGGCCCGGTCGCAGGCACCATAACCCAGGATCGCGCACGTTGCCACGATGTCGTCGGCCCCGGTTGCCGGCATCGGCCCGAGACCCCGGGTCTCCCGGGACAATTTGCATCCGCGGCGACTGGTTTCGTCGCCCGCCCATGTGGCCGAGTTGACCGCGGCGGCGTAATCGCGGTTGAAGCAACGGACCGCCTTCGATACAGTCAGGATTGTTCAACAAAGGTTATTCAGTCCCTGAGCCCCGACTTCGTGAGGCCCGGATGCTCCACTTGCTCGGTCCTGGCGTGCGCCTGTGCGACGGCATGAGCCGGCGCGAGGCAATGCGCATCGGCGGCCTGGGCCTCCTCGGCGCGGGGTTGAGCCTGGCCGACCTTTCTCGGGCGAGTGCTGCTGACCTTCCGGCCGCGGGTGCCTCGTCATTCGGCCGGGCCAGGTCGTGCATCCTGTTATTCCTGATGGGCGGACCGCCCCAGCACTCAACCTGGGACCCGAAGCCGGACGCGCCGGCGGAGGTTCGCGGGGACTTTCGTCCGATCGCGACTGCGGTTCCCGGCATCTCCATCTCGGAACTGCTTCCGCGAACCGCCCAGGTGGCCGACAAGGTCTGCATCCTGCGGGCGGTCTCGACGGGCGATAACGCCCATTCGTCCAGCGGTTACTACATGCTCACGGGGCGGCCCCATCAGCCGAAGAACTTCGAGAATGCGAATCCGGGAGCGCCGAATGACGCCCCCAGCATGGGTGCGGTCGTCCGTCGGATCGGCAAGCCCGGCGGCGCGGTGCCGCCGGCGGTCACGCTGCCGCACCGGATCTTCAACACGGACGGAAGCGTCTGGCCGGGCCAGGATGCGGGGTTCCTCGGTCGAGCCTGCGACCCCTGGCTCCTGAACGCGCGACTCTCGGGCGAGGGGAGTACGATCCAGGAGATCGCCCTGCCGGCCGACATCGACCAGATCCGCCTGGGGCATCGTCGGGAGCTGCTCGCCAGCCTCCAGCGAAGGCTCGACGCCTTGCCTTCCGTCGGGACTTTCGATGCCCAGGAACGGCAGGCATTCGAGCTGCTGGGCTCGTCGCAGACGCGCCGGGCGTTCCGGCTGGAGGACGAGCCGGCGGCGAGCCGGGAGCGCTACGGCGACTCGCCGTTCGGGCGGGGTGTGTTGCTGGCCCGTCGGCTGGTTGAGGCGGGTGTCCGGCTGGTGCAGGTCAACTGGTATCGAGGCCCGGACGAACCGCCGGCCAACCCCTGCTGGGACAGCCACAGCCAGGAATCCGCCCGGCTTAGGAACGTGCTCGTCCCGCCCACTGATCGAGCCTACTCGGCCCTGATCGAGGATCTGCATCGGCGCGGGATGCTGGAAGAGACGCTGGTGGTCTGCATGGCCGAGTTTGGACGCTCGCCTCGCCTGGACGGCAACGGCGGCCGCAACCACTGGGGTTCGGTCTTCTCGGTGACGCTCGCCGGCGGAGGCGTCCGGGGCGGCCAGGTCCACGGCTCATCGGACCGGATCGGTGGCTATCCGTCCGAGGGGCTGGTTCGCCCGGAGGATCTGTCAGCCACGATCTTCCACTGCCTGGGCTATTCTCCGGAGAGCGAGTATCACGACCCGCTCGGCCGGCCGCACCCGATCAGCCGAGGCGATGTCCTTCATGCCATCCTTTGAGCCGATCCCGGTGATGCCGCCAGTCAGGCCGCTCATTTGGGCGCCGGCGCGATGCCGTCGGCCGTGACGAGGAATGGCCGGGGCGTGATCGGGTAGCTCGACGACTTGTAGTCCTTTTTCAACTGGCGCTCGGTCCGCTCGCGGAGGCTGCGGCGGTCGGAGTAGATCACCAACGTATCGCGGTCGGGGATGCCGGCGCGGAAGGGACTGCCGAGCGGGCCGCTGAAAAGCTTGTGCAGGTCAGGGTGGAGCAGCCGGCTCGACGCCAGCCCGTCGCTGGTCGAGACGATGATCAGTCGGCTGCCGTCATGCTGGCGAGCCCCCTCGAGCCTCTTCGGCCACGACAGCCGGACCAGGTTCGCCACCGACGTGTCGTGAATCGTCTGGGCGTCCGTCTCCCAGCGCTCGAGGTCGGCCGTCGTCACGAAGCGGAAGATATCCTTGCTCTTGAGCGCGTAGCAGATCACCACGCCCGAAAGCCAATCGGTGAACAGGGAATGCCGGTTCGCCGATGTCGACTCGAGATAGCTGCGCGGCTTCAACAGGGGAAGCACGCGCTGCCTGGCGTCGTCCCAGGTCTCCTGTCCCAGGGGTAGGTCGATCGACTGTCCGAGGCCCTTGACGAAATGCTCGATGACCTCCTTCCGGCGCTCGGGCGAGGCGCCGCGGACCTCGCGGAAGACGTTGCTCAGGAAGACAACGCGGTCGCGGCCGCGGATGCCCTTCTCATCGGCGCGGAAGTCCTGGTCGGGATGCCGCTCGCGAAGCAGGGTCAGGATGTCGTCGGTGAGCTGACGGTAGGCCAGCTCCTCCTCACGCGTGATCTCCAGCGTGGCCATCACCCGCTCGAAGACCGGGTTCCAGACCTCCTGTTCGGCGATCGGGAGCTGGGTGCTGGCGAAGAGCACCACGTCGCCGCCTGCCACCAGCCAGAAGTGGCCGCCCTCGCCGTCCTTGTGCACGTCCGCCTTGACCCCGTAATGACGCAGGGTTTCGTCCCGGCGGATATTGCCTCCCTCCATCCTGGGCAGGACCTGCTCCAGGATCTTCGGCAGCTCGTCGGCCATCCGGTTGCAGTCGACGCTCACCGGCATCAGAGAGATCCACAGGCCCACGTCGTCGCGCTCGTGAGGGCCGAACCCGCAGGAGCGCGCCTCGTCCTTCTGGGCGTGGTCCCAGTGCGAGGGGTACTCGAGCCGGAACACGCCCCTGGGATGAACGAACTTCTTCCAGTCGACCGGGACCATGGGCCTGACCGGGGAGCTCTCCCCGTCCGTGAGTGCGGAATATCAGTGGGAACACCTACCTTAACATGAGCGCGGGTCGCCACGAAAGTGGCGGACCGGCCATGCCCACGCGCCCGAAGGCAACCAGGGGTCGACGGCCGGTCCGTCAGGGCCCCGGCTCAGCGGTGCCGGCCGAGCTCGACGAACGTGATGCTCGACGGATTGCCCACCGGCGCATAGTGGCCCGCGAACGCCAGGCCGCCGCCCCGCCGATCGACCCGGAACACCGCCACGTTATCTCCGCGCTGGTTGCAGCAGTAGAGGAACTGGCCGTAGGGGTCGAAGCCGAAGCTTCGGGGATAATCGCCACGCGTCCATTCCTCGCCGACGTAGGCCAGCTCGCCCCGCGCGCCGATCGAGAAAATGGCGATGCTGTCGTGCAGGCGGTTCCCCGCGTAGAGGAACCGGCCATCGGACGAGAGCAGGATCGCCGAGCAGAAGTTGCTCCCGGCGAAACCGGGCGGCAAGGTCGAGATCGTCTGCCTGGGCGAAAGACGCCCGGCCGCCCCGTCGTAGTCGAACAGGACGACCGTCGAGCCCTCCTCCTGGATCGAGTAGAACCACCGGCCGTTCGGGTGGAAATGGAAGTGCCGAGGCCCGTCGCCCGCCGGCAAGGACACAGCATGAGGCTCGTTCGGCGTGAGCATGCCCGTCTGTTCGTCGAAGCGCCAGACGAAGATTCGGTCCAGCCCCAGGTCCACATGCAGCACGAATTTCCCGCCCGGATCGGCGTGGACCATGTGGGCGTGAGTGCGATCGTGGCCGCTGACGGCGAAGCTGCCATTCGGGGCATGCTCGGCGCGAGTGGGACCGAGTGGGCCGTCGTCGTTCTTGACGACGACGGCGGGGCCAAGGCGTCCGTCGGTGAGGATCGGGAGTACGGCGATCGAGCCTCCGAAGTAATTGGCGACGAGCAGGAACCGGCCGGAGGGATGGATGCTGACGTAGGTCGGCCCGGCGCCGCCGGATGGAGCGGTGTTGAGCAGGGTGAGGCGGCCATCCGACGGGTCGATCTTGAAGGCACTGACAGTCCCCTGCCTGGGGTTGCCGACGCGGTCGGTCTCATTTGCCGAGTAGAGGCGCGTTCCGGCCCGGTTGGCGACCAGGCAGCTCGGGCTTGTCCCTATCCGGTAGATCTCGGCCGAAGTGAGAGCCCCGGACTTGCGATCGACGCGGAAGGCGTGGATGCCGCGGCCGTTGCCGGGAGGCAGGTCGACCTGGGTGGGCAGCACGTCGCCCAGGGGCGAACTGAAGGTCCCGACGTAGGCCATGAGCGGCCCGCCGTCGTCGTCGGTCGTGGTTTTCGAGGCGCCCGCAAACGCCTGGGTCGTCGAGCTCGCCAGCACGGCGGAGGCGCGCAGGAACGCGCGTCGGGAAGGCCGGTTTAGCTTCATGGCCGCGATCTTTGGTCTCGGGTTGGAGGCAATCGCCGGGATGGCGGGGTGCGAATCCCCGCCGGAAATGCCGACTGTATCGCATCAGACCCGGTGAGGCGAGCCTCCGAAATGGGACGGTGGGCCGTCGCGAGTTGCCCGGACCCCGCCCGAGATCGTTCCCGGCCCGCCCAGGTCTTGCAATCGGCCCGCGAGGACCGCCATTGACACGGAACGCCCGAAGCACTAGGTTGCGTCCGCCGATATCTCCAGGGAAGGAGATTGGGCACATCTCCGGCCGGTTGAAGACCTTGCCTTCCGCCAGAGGCGTCAAAGGAGTGATCGCCGATGAGCGTCCCGCCGAAAAGCGTCGCCGTCCCAGCACTCGATTTGAAGTCGCAATACCAGGGGATTCGCGACGAGATCGAATCGACCGTGCGGCGGGTGATCGAGAGCCAGATGTTCGTCAATGGTCCGGAGGTCGAGCGGCTCGAGGCCGAGCTGGCCGAGTACTGCGGCGCCGGCCGCGGGATCGGCTGCGCCTCGGGGACCGATGCGCTGTTGCTGCCCCTGATGGCTCTGGGACTCGGGCCCGGCGACGAGGTGATCACGACACCGTATAGCTTCTTCGCGACCGCCAGCACCATCTGGCGTGTCGGGGCCCGGCCGGTGTTCGTCGACGTCGAACCGGACACCTACAACATCGATCCAAACCTGATCGAGGCCGCCATCACGCCCCGGACCCGTGCGATCATCCCCGTCCATCTGTACGGGCAGACCGCCGAGATGGGGCCGATCAACGAGATCGCCCGGAAGAACGGCCTGTTTGTCCTCGAGGACGCCGCCCAGGCCATCGGCGCCGCGTATCACGGGCACCGGACCGGCCGGCTCGGCCAGGCCGCGGCGTTCAGCTTCTACCCGTCCAAGAACCTCGGCGGCTTCGGTGACGGCGGCATGATGACCACGGACGATCCCGTGTTCGGCCGCACCCTCGCCCGACTGCGGGTCCACGGGATGGAGCCCAAGTACTACCACCACGAGGTCGGAATCAACTCGCGGCTCGATGCCTTGCAGGCGGCCGTGCTCCGCGTCAAGCTGCGGCACCTGGACGAGTGGACCGCCGGACGCCGCGCGGCCGCCGAACGCTACAACGCCCTTTTCGCCGAGCACCAGGTCGACGACCTGGTTGTGCTGCCGGTCGAGCGCCCGGGGCATTACCACGTATATAACCAGTACGTGATCCGCGTGCCGGCACCGCTGCGCGACGGCCTGCGGGAGTATCTTGGATCCCGCCAGGTGGGCACGGAGATCTACTATCCCGTGCCCCTGCATCTCCAGCCCTGCTTCCAGGCGCTGGGCTACCAGCCCGGGGACTTCCCGGTCGCCGAGGCGGCCGCCCGGCAGACCCTGGCGCTGCCGATGTACCCCGAGCTCACCGATGAGCAGCAGCACTATGTCGTCGGCTCGATCCGGCTTTACCTCGACAGCCATGGCCACTCGCACCTCGACGTGGCCGCCGATCGGGCGGCCTGACGAGGGCCTCCACATCGCGCGGGGAACCGGCGGGAGAGGGTCCAACTATCCCGCTAGCAACCCGCGCGTCTCGTGGGCGAGCCAGTTGACGGCGTCGGCGCTGATCCGCGAGAGATACCCCCGCGAGACTCCGAGCGCCGCCGCGGTCTCCTCGCGAGATCGGCCCTCGAGATAGATCATCCGGCAGGCCGCCGAGTGCGATCGGGGCAGTAATCGGATGGCCGACTCGAGTGCCTCGCGACACTCCAGCTCGCGACCCAGCGGGCCCTCGGGCTCCCGGCCCAGCACGCGGCCGTGCAGGTCGTCGGTGGAACTGAGCCGCTGGAACACCGGCCGCTCCTCGGCCGCGCCCCGCCAGGACGCATGGAAGACAAAGCGCCGGTAGGTCCGCAGCGCCCCCTGGATACGCAGCCTGGCGAAGCATCCGAACGGGACGCCCCGCGACGGGTCGAACGTCGTCGCGGACTCCACCAGGGCGGCGAGCGCCTCGGCCTCCAGCTCCTCGCGGTCCAAGGTTCCGCTGTGGAACTCTCGCGCCATCCGGCCGGCGAGCGGCATGTGATCGAGAACCAGTCGGCGCTGGTCCTCGGTCAGGGGTCCACGAGGCGGGCGCGGGTCGCTACGCCCGGAAAACCCGCCGGAATCGCTCACGCCCGTGCGGGGTGGCTCATCGAGGGAACGAATCGGACGAGCCGGATTCGTCTTCGCGGCAAAGGTCGTGCGCGCACCCTCGCCGGGGTGCCGTGCGGCTGCTGACTGGTCGTTCACGGTCCACCTCTTTGTGGTTTGGGCGTGTCCTGGCCGGCAGGTCGATCGGCCGGCCGTTGCGTTGCCATGAGCCTGCGACGGCTCCAATGCCGGGTCAGTCGCTTGACGACGACCTGGCGTGGCGCGGACCATTTGATGGGAGATCGTCTGGATCACCTTGCGGATGCAGAACTCCGACGATGGGGCAGGGGGCCCGACCTGACACCAGCATCTGCGCGAGGAGAAGATCCAGGCCAGTCATCTTTTTCATCCTCTCCTGGTGTCGCACTTGGTCAGACACAGACATTATAGGAAACTTTAACGGGCGCGATGCGGCTTTTTTGAAAATCGGCGTTTTTTTCCCAATCCCCCCATTCGGGAGTCCGGAGACTCGAGGATGCCCGCCAGGCGGCGATCACGAGACCCCAGGTCGGCCTTGCAGGCCGAGGGTGCCCAGGACCCCGCCGGCGAGGCGACCAGTGAAGCCCGCCCGGAGGACGATCCGATGCGGGTCGATGCCATCCGGACCTGTCTGCTCGCGTGGTACCGCGAGGCCGGCCGCACGCTCCCCTGGCGAGCAGACCGCGACGCTTACCGCATCCTCGTCTCGGAGATGATGCTCGTCCAGACGACGGTCGCCGCCGTGATCCCGTATTACGAGCGGTTCCTCCGCCGGTTCCCGGACGCGCGGAGCCTGGCCGACGCTGACGAGTCCGAGGTTTTGAAGATGTGGGAGGGCCTGGGCTACTACCGACGGGCCCGACAGCTCCACGCGGCCGCCCGACAGGTCGTCTCGGCCCACGGGGGGGACATCCCCGACGACCCGGAGGCAGTTCGCGCCTTGCCCGGCGTCGGCCCGTACATTGCTGGGGCCGTGCTCTCGTTCGCCTTCGATCGGCCCGAGCCGATCGTCGAGGCCAACAGTCAGCGGGTCCTGGCACGGCTGCTCGCCCTCGAGGAGGACCCGACGTCCACCGCCGGCCGCCGTCGAGTCTGGTCGGCCGCGGCCCGGCTGGTCCCGCCGCAGCAGGCCGGCGACTTCAACCAATCCCTGATGGACCTCGGGGCCACGATCTGCACGCCCCGCCAGCCGAGTTGCCTGCTCTGCCCGGTCGCAGCCTCGTGCGAGGCGAGGCGGCGGGGGCTCCAGGACGTCATCCCGCGATCGACCCCCCGGCCGGCACCGACCGAGGTCCGCGAGGCGTGCGCGGTGATTACTCAGGGCGATCGATACCTCGTCGTTCAGCGCGGCCGAGGAGGCCTCTGGGAGCAGTTCTGGGAGTTCCCCACCATCCACCGTGAGGGCCCCGACCCGGCGGGCCGATCCTTCGATGGACCGGTCGACCTGCCCGAAGGCGTGCGGCGCCTCACGGGAGTCACTGCCAGCATCGGCCCGGTGGCCGCCACCGTCCGGTTTGGCGTGACGAGGTACCGCGTCACCCTCGAAATCGCACGAGGCGAACGGCGGGCCGGCACTCCTCAACCCGGCCCGGGCCTGATCGACACCCGGTGGGAGACCCTCGATGGACTGGGTGCCTTGACATTCGGCTCGGCCGGCCGCCGAATCCTCGAGAGGCTTCGGCGCGAGCCCGGCTGGCCGGGGCCGAGTGGGGCGCTCGTACCCCGGAGCTAACCGCGAAAAACGAGAGAAACATCGAAAAGGCACGGATGCGGAATCGGGTCGAGCGGCGGTTCGATACTTCCTCTGCGCTCCGTCGTTTGCTTCTCGCGCTCTCGCGGTTCCCGTTCTTCCGCTGAGGGATCACGGCATGGGAACGTCCCGGAACTCGAAGGGCACGTTCACGGTCGCCCGGCTGAGCGTGTAATACCGGAGCTCCTTGAGCACCAGACGGCCGGGCTGACCGTTGAGGGTCAGGGTGAGGCGAGAGGTCTCGGAGTCGTGCCCCGAGGGGAACCAGGTGACGAGCTGGCCGCGCGAGTCGAAGATCTCGAGCTGGAGGCGATTGGTGTCGACCGGGTAGAGTTCGCCGAAGGCCTCGACATCGGCCTGGTCGGCGGAGCTCGCCCGCTCGCTTGCCTTGACGGAGAGCTCAAGAAGCGTCTGCGAGCCAATGGCCCCCGGTCGGATGCTGTGAACGACCACCTCGACATCGGCATTGGCGAATTTCTTGCCGGTCGACCGGTCGAGCGGGACATGCAGGGGGTCCGCGCGTCTCGAGCAGACGTTCAGCGGAATCGTGCCGCGCAACTTCTTGATGATGCGCCCCGGCGTGGCCGGCCGCTGCAACGGCACCTGGAGGCGGAGCACCGATCCCGAAGTCGAGCCGAAGTAGCCCTCCAGACGGTTGCCCGTCGTTGGCTCCTCGGTCGGGGGGATGAGGGACTGGCCGAGGTCGTCGACCGCCTCGGTGACCTGGAGCGATCCGTTCTGGGAGACGTTGAGTCGGGGCTCGGCCGCCAGGACCATCGAGGCGGAGAACTGCTCGTTGATCACGGGATACAGCCTGGCCCGCCGTCCGGCCGCCGCCGCCCTCGGTAGACCGGGATTGCCGCCGAAGTCGGCGTTCCGGGCGGCGGGCATCGAGGAGCCGTAGGTCAGGTCGCGCTGGACGTGCAGGCCCAGCAGACTGATCCGGAATGGCCCATGGTCGGAATTGGGCGTGATCGAACTCGACGGACCATTCGTGAGGGCGAAGGTCGGCTCACGCGGGCCGGCGATCCCATGCATCCCGGGGCTCTGCTGGAGCTCGGCGGCGTCGCAGATCAGGTCCACTGCCTTCCAGAACGTCACCGGCTCGGGCCGCCGGAGGGTGACCTTCGTGTAGTTCCACTTGCCCAGGTTTTCGGGGTAGAGGGCGACCTTGAAACCGGCCTGCTGCGAGAGAGACCGCGTCACCTGCGCCAGAGGCGCGCGGTCGAAATCGAGCCGAATGTGAGTCGGCTGGGTCAGCAGCACGCCCTCGATCTTGTGCAGCAACCCGGCCGCGCGGGTGCGGATCTCGGGATCGCGCGAGTCGCGCGCCGCCCGCAACGCCGGCAGAGCGGGCCGGCCCAGCCGCTCCAGGGCCAGCGATGCCGCCTCGCGCTCTGAGTACCGATTCGCACCCAGCCGCGCCACCATCGCGCCCGGATCGGCGGACCCATCGGGCGCCTGCCCGCAGGCGAGAACGAGCAAGACCGTCGCTCCGAGCATCACGACCACCCTTCCTCGACGCCAGGCCCCAGCCCGACCGACTCCCCGAATCCGCCGACGCGCCTGGACAACCATCCTATCATAACCGATCCCCGTCCGGATTCCACTCGCGACGGCCCGCGGTTTACCCGCCGGATGGGTCTACGAGCCAGGCGCCTCGACTCCGTCGTCGTGAGGCGCTGAGGAAGATCAATTCCGATGGCGCCCTAACCTCCATTCAATGCCAGACTTATGCGGCGAGGCCTCGGCCGGTAGGAGGCAAGGGAAGCGCATCCGCCGACGGGGCTCTTCCCGATGGCCCGGGTCGCCTCCCGAAGCAGTCGATGGCTCAAAGCTATTTCGGCATCGACCGCCCGGAAAACCGGAACTTTTCGCGGAGTTGGTTACACTACATCTCAAATCCCGGCGGGTTCGCCCCCCTACGAAAGGCTCAGGGTCACCATGGATTCCGGCCGGACGCTACGGCGCGATCTGGAGACGGTCTTCAGGGCGGGCACCCTGGCCGGCCTGAGCGACGGCCAGCTCCTCGATCGGTTCACGGCCCGCCGGGGCGACACCGCGGGAGGAGGCGAGGCCGAGTCGGAGGCCATCTTCGCCCTCCTGATCGAGCGGCACGGTGCGATGGTCCTGCGCGTTTGCCGGGGTGTGCTGGGCGACCGGCACGAGGCCGAGGACGCGCTCCAGGCGACCTTCCTGGTGCTACTGCGCCAGGCCAGATCGATCCGCAACCGGGACTCGCTCGCCGCCTGGCTGCACGGCGTGGCCCATCGGGTCGCCATGTGCGCCCGATCGGACGCGGCCCGGCGGCACGCCCGCGAGCGGCGATGGTTCGAACGCCGGCGGGCGGACAGTTCCGACGCCGAACGTGCCGCCGGTGAGCTCGACCTGTCGGAGACAATCCACGCTGAGCTCGAGCGGCTTCCCGAGCGCTATCGCGCGCCGATCGTGCTCTGCGACCTGGAGGGACGTTCCCTCGATGAGGCGGCGCGGCAGCTCGACTGGCCGCTCGGGACGATCAAGAGCCGGCTCAACCGCGGCCGGCAGCGGCTCCGGGACCGCCTGCTGCGGCGAGGCGTGGCGCCGGGAGTCGCCGGGGCGGTGCTCTCAGGCGCCCTTTCTGTTCAACCGGCCGAGGCCGCGGCGGTCGTTTCCGCCGCACTGGTCGAGGCCACCGCGCGAGTGCTCGCCGGCACCAGTACGCCGGCGGTTGCCGTCCTGGCCCTGGTCGACCGAATCGGGAGGATGATGATCATGTCGAAGATCAAGTTCACCGCGATCACCGCGCTCGCACTGGGGATCTCGGCCGTCGGGATCGGAGCCCTGGCGGGCGGCCTGCGCGGCGACAGCGGGGAAAACCCGAAGGCCCCGACGGTCGCCGCGGCGCCGACGGCGCAGAAGGCGGACATCACGCCTGCAAGGAAGAAGATTCATGCCCCGGACGAGTCGCGCCGCGAGCCGATCACTGTCACCGGCCGCGCGACCGATCCGGCCGGACGGCCGGTTGCCGGGGCGACGGTCTACCTCATCAACGCCAATCTCCGGATGACGGGCGACGGCCGCGACGTGCTGGCGACTGCGACGACAGGCCCCGATGGCCGATACACCGCCCGCAACGTCGAGCTGCCTGTCTGGAAGCCCTCGCCGGGTCCGTTGCCCGCCTTTGAGGAGGGCCGGTTCCAGGTCGCCGCGGCCGCACCCGGCTTCGGCTTCACCTGGAATCCGACCGCGACCTTCCGGCCCGATCGCCGGCCGACTTCCGGCGAGCGGAAGGGCGTCGCCGGCGAGCCCGAGGCGTTCTACCGCGACGAGCCGATCGCGATCGACCTGGCTTTCGAACCCGCCGCCTCGCTGCATGGCAAGGTGGTCGACGACCGCGGCCGTCCGATGGCCGGGGTCCTGGTCCAGGTCGGCGTCTGCAACGCCGGACTGCACGGCCAGCGGATGTGGTCGTGCCGCCGCGTCGATCCCAAAGACCCGGCCCCCGACGAGCGCCGCGAGTTCGGCGGGATTCGTGCACTGCCCGAAGCGATACTCTCGACCCGGACCGGGCCCGATGGCTCGTACCGCATCGACGGATTACCCCGCGAGGCCCAGTTCCTCGCCCAGATCGACCCCGGCCCGGAATACGAGCCGTTCCAGGGGACGGTTGCCACGACCGACGCGCCCTTCGCGAACGTCACCAGCCTCGGCCACGACGGGACGCTGGATCGGACCTTCATCTCGCCGCGTCCCGCTGGGTTCACGATTCGATACGCGGATACCGGAAAGCCAGCCCGAGGCGTGACGGTCCGCGCGACGAGCGACCGCCAGATGCTCCGCGCCGGCTGTGTCGCGACGACTGATGCCGGCGGCCGGGCCATCCTGCGGCTCCGGCCCGGAGATTACGGTTTGGTGATCGAACCTCCCGCTGGGGACGACCACCTGCCGGCGCGGGACTCGTTCCAGGTCGGCCAGGGAGAAATCACCGAGGTCAACACGTCGCCGCTCAAACCGGCCGCGATCGTGACCATGCAGGCCCGCGACGCGAAGACCGGGGATGGCGTCGCCGGGGTGCAGTTCCGCTACGAGACCGACTCGGACAGTCGGCGCCGCGAGCTTCAGAGCCAGCTCGGGGTCGTCGATCACCCCGCGACCGACGGCACCGGCCGGCTCCGGGCCGCAGTCGAGCCGGGTCGGAAGCGGTTCTTCGCCGCGGAGGTCCCGCAAGGCTGGAAACTCGAGGGTCCGCCGGGCCGGCCGGCTATCCTCGTCGCCGGTCGTGAGACGACGATCCGATGGTCGCTGGTGCGCGTCGAGGAGCCGAAGACTCCGCCCGCGTCGGGCCCCGAGATCTTGCCGAAAGTCCTCGCCGGAGCGCTGACCCGGCAGCAGCAGGTCGCCCAGCAGGGCCGATACCGCATCCGCCACTACACGTTCTTCACCGGCGACGATCCTATCCCGCCGGGCGAGCTCGAGGCATTCCTCGACGCGACCGACCTCGCGGCGGAACCGGACCCGGCCGCGACCCTCGGGGCCCGATTCCCGCAGTTACCCGAGGCGAAGGCCGTTTATTACGAGATCATCGACGACGGCCATCGGCGGCGGAACGTCTACGGCTTCTCGGCCGAGACTCAACGCGATAACGTGCTGGTTGACAACGGGCGGGAGGTCGTGCGTTACGACGGCTCGAATGGCCAGTCCGACATCATGAACGCGAGGGCAAACGGGTCCTTCAGGGTCTTCGGCCTTCCCAACGTCTGCACCTGGCCGACCGTATCGCCTGAAGGCCGGCTTCCCGGCCCAGCGACGGCCCAGGTCCGGCGAACCGAGTCCGGCGGCCGCCTGGCCCTCGAGATCACCGCCGACGACTGGATTCGACGGCTCGTCCTCGATCGGAAGACCGGGTTCCTCCATGCCGAGACGTTGCGGCCGCTCCAGGGGGCAGGGGGGTACGTCCTCCGACAGTACGGCCCGAGAACCCATCGCGATGGGGTCGTCCTGCCGACGGTGGCCGTCCGCGGCTCGGCTGCCGGCTCCGGCGTGCACCTGGTCGAACTGACCCGGATCGACGAGGTGGACTTCGGCCATCGCTCCTCTCCTCAGGATTTCACGGTGCCCGCGCCTGCGGGAACGGTGATCCTCGATTACCGCGACGACCGATCACATCCCCGGCAGGGGTCCAACCGTTACCCAGTGGCCGACGTGCTCGTGTACGCGGAGGGGATGTCGTCCCGCAACCGACGGGTCGACCCGGTGCTGAAGGTCGGCGATCCGGCGCCCCCGATCCAGCCGGCAAGCTGGCTGCTCCGCGACGGCGAGTCCGGTCCTCCCGACGTCACCGGTAAGGTGGTGCTGGTCGACTTCTGGGGGATCTCGTGCGGTTTCTGCGTGGTCGAGCTGCCCGAGGTCCAGGCCGCCGCGGCGCACTTCGCCGACAAGGGCGGAGACCTCGTCGTCATCGGGTTGCATGAGAACAGTGCCACGGCGGACGAGGTCGCCGCGTTCGCCCGCAAACGCGGGTTGACCTACCGACTCGCGATCGACCGCCCCGCCGACGAGGAGGGCTGGTTCGGCGCGACGTTCCAGGAGTACGGCGTCCGGTCGATCCCGGCCGCGGCCGTGATCGACCGCCAGGGGAAGGTCGCCTTCGTCGGCTCGTTCCGCGAGGCGCTCCAGGAGGCGGCGAAACGGCTGGGCCAATAGCCAGTCCCCACCTCGATTGTTTCGATCAAGCACGAACCGGCACGACCACCTTGCGACCGGCATTCCCGGTGATCGCCTTCCGGTTCCTCGATGGCAACGAAGTCCAAAACAGCAGGTCCGGACCGCTGGCTCCCGATCAGTCCGGACCATCGACCATCGAGCCCCATCCCGGTCTCCGATCCGGTGTCTCCCTACCAGGGGGAGACCGATGGCAGTTCTGGCGCTCTCGGTGGCAGTTCTGGCGCTCTCGGTGGCAGTTCTGCGGCCACTTTCTGGCAGGATTTCGGTGGCTGGAGGCCCTGAATAGGCACGTTTTGGCACCAGGTGGCACCTCGTGGCAGGTTTTCGGCACCTGGCTGCGCCAGAAGGTCGGTTTACCGCATACGTGGAGGGCGGACTACGCCGGTTGTGACGATTGTACGGCCCCGTCCTGAACCGCCGAGCCGAGCATTCGAGGACCAGTTTATTTTGCTCCTCTGCCCGGTTTTCTCTCCCCCCATATACAGGATATATCAGGTTTACGATAATTGTACGGCACGCTGTCCAAAAGCTAGCTGAAAAGCGCCGCAACTTCTTGTCACCAATGCCTTAAGATTTTTCTTTTTTTGGGGAGATTTTCCGCAGTCCCCAATGCCACCGCAAACAATCAATTCGATATATTCTTCCTGGCTTGCCATGCGGGATAGGGTTTAGGCTGTCCTTGGGCTTGCGTCGGTGGTGGTCCGGGGCTGTCCCCGCGTCCCGCCGGAGAGCCGGACCGCTCCCCGCGACGAATCGCGGGCCCGCCGACTGGCCCGGTGAGCGTATTGCTGGTGAACCCAGCCAGAGAGGCGATCGCCGTTGTCGCGCGGGCTTCCGAGATCGAGGAGTCCGGAAAGGATCGCCCTGGAGGCACGGGAAAGGATCGCCGAACTCGGGCGGAGATGGCGACGACCGGCGTCGGGTGGATCGTCAGGCGGGCGGGGGGACTGAGGTGAAGATCTGGTTCTGGTTCGACGACCCGACCCGACTGACCGCCGCGCTGGGGCTGGTGACCACCGGACTCGCCTTTGCCCTCCAGAAAGCGGCACGATCCTGGCCGGCTACCTGGTGATCCTCTGGAGCAAGACCATCAAGGTCGGCAACCGCGTCACGATGGGCGGCGTGCGTGGCGACGTGCTCGCGCTGGGGTTCATTCAGACGACCCTCATGGAGATGGGCCAGCCGCCGGCCGTCGCGTCGGACCCACGGCCGTCGCGTCGAGACCGCGACCGCCCCCCCCCCGTCGGCATGGTGTTCGCATCGCAATCGTCCCGGACGCGCGAGGACAGCCACACCATCCGATCGAGAGCGGAGATTCGTATGCGGATCACAGCAGTTTTGAAGGGGCTCAGCCTCCTGGCCGTCGCCGGCCTGTTCGCCGGCTGCAACGGGACCGCCGAAGATCATCAATCCCCCGCCCAGGCCGCGCAGGAGGCCCTCAAGGTCGAGGGAAACGGCCACCAGAAAACGGTGGAGAACCAAAGGGATGTCGAGGTCGTCGAAACGACCAAGGTCATCGACCGGAAAACCGGCGAGGTGATCACCACCAAGCAGGAGGTCACGCCGGTGACGGTCCAGAAGACCAAGGAGGTCGACACCCAGGTGAAGGCGGGACAGACAACCAGGACCGTCAAGTGAGGGGACCAGGCTCAACCAGGGAACGGTTTCGGGCCCGTTTTCGGGTCCAGACCGTCTCTTGCCGTCCCGGATTTCGACAGTCCTCGCCGAACACCACCGCCCAACGCCCACCCGCGGGCGATGCGCATCTGGATGACGGACCGCTCGGCGCGGGGAGTTGACACCGCCGAGGAATTGACTCGTCACCACGAATGGCACGGATTCCACGGATCGAGACCGCCTCGGCCTCCACCAGATTCGTGCTCTTCGTGTGTTTCGTGGTCGGTTTCCGAGACTCCTCGCTGGGCATCAACGCCAGACGCCCCGGAGGAGCAAGGACCGATCCGCATGGGCTGATCCTGCCCCAGGTGGTGTTCGGTGAGGGGTCTCTGAAATCGGCCCTGCGACGGATCTCCAACGGCGCGTGGATAATGATCGAATTCCACGCGGCCATCAACTCTTCACCGGCGTCTTGCGCGGCCAGTCGAAGTTCATCGTCGCTCGCCATGTGCATCGACCGCCATGACAAAAAGAACGAATCGTGATTATGCGTACATTAATTCTGTAGGAAGACCAATTCGTGACATATTACCTCGGCGGGAAAGATCCTCAAGCAGTTCGGGCAGGACTGCCCGGCACCCGGGCCCCGTCGGGCAGGACTGCCCGACCGACCTTCATGCCGGCGTAATAAAAAGGAGCCGGAAGAAGGAACGAAGGCCGGCGAGCCCGACGCGATGAGCCGAGGGATGATCGAGACGCTTTACAGCCCGAATGGATCGGCCGGGAAGTCGGCGTCGCGGAGCATCAGCTCGGCCTCGCCTCTCGCCAGCAGGAGCTCCCACCGCTCTTGATCCCCTCCGGAGTCGCAGCGCGAGCGGCTCCTCAGTGCCTTGTCGCAGTCGGGGGACTGCGTGCGAGCCCACCGGCCCGCTTCGTCCCGGCCCGCGCAGATCCCGTCGCGGCGAGACCGGCGAAGGAGGGCCGCCGCCAGCCGGGCGCGGCCGATCGCCGCCGGCATCCCGTCAGGCCAGCGGGCCAGGGCATCGCGGAAGATCCGCTCGGCCGCCGCCGGGTCGCCGGCCCGGTCGTGGGCGGCGGCCAGGACGACGCGGCTGACCGCCTTCGCCGCCTCGTCCCGACCGGCGTCGGCGAGGTCGCGGGCTCGCTCCGCCAGGCGGACCACCGCCGCGGGGTCGTCCAGCGCGCCTGGGGCCAGGACGCACGCCCGGGCCAGCGCCAGCGCCTCCGGCAACTGGGCCCGGTCGAAGCGACTGGCCATCTCGCGGCAGAGTCCGCGATAACCGGCGTCGTCGCCGCTGAGCAGGCGGAGGGCGGCGTGCGCGCACCACGACTCCGAGTCCGGATCGAGGTAACCGAAGGGGGTGCGGCCGTCGAGCCGGGCGAACCAGGCGCCTGCCCGGACGAAGGAGCCTGCCTCGGCGAGGGCGCGACCCGCCTGGAAGGCGATCCCATCGCCGTCGTCGTCGCCGGCCATCGCCGCGGCGCGTGCAAAGTCGCCCTCGGCCTGGTCAAACAGGCCGACCCGGGCGAAGATCCGGCCGCGGAGGAGGAACTGCCCCGGCGTCTCCAGGCCGAGGCCGGCCATCCGGGAGAACGCCGAGGACTTCACGCCGGGAAGGAGCGACTGGGTCCGGGCACTTTCGAGCATGCGGGCCGTCATCCGGCGGCGCCAATCGCGGAGGCGCGTTAGGCGATCGGCGGGGGCGACCGTCCATTCGCTCAGCCCCACGTAGATCTCGCCGCAGACGGCCAGGAGGCCCATCCCGTCGGGCCGGAAGCGCACCCGCGGGTTGATCTGGTGGACAGCCCCCCACCGTTGCGGCCAGCCGCGCAAGGTGAGCGATTCGATGCCCGTCGCGGCGTCCACGACCTGGATCAGGTCGCGGCTGGCGATCGCCAGTCGTCGCCCATCGGGGCTGAAGGCCAGATCGCGGGCCATCGCCGGGCCATGCGCCGCGGCGACGAGCCGCGAGCCCGTCACGACATCCCAGACCCACACGCCGCGGCGCAGGCCGGCCCCGGCCAGCCGCCGCCCGTCGCGATCGAAGCCCAGCGCCAGGCAGGGCTCGCCCAGCGGATCCTGGCGGAAGACCTCGCGGCCGGACGGCACGTCGAACACGACCAGGTAGGGTGCGGCGTCCGGCCCTTCCTCAAGCGGGGAATCCGAGCCGTTCCGGACGGCCACGATCGCCAGGCGATGCCCGCTGGGGTCCAGGGCGATCCGCCGCGGCTGGTCGTGCGGGGAGGTCCAGCGGAAGATCGGACGGCCATCGTTTGCGTCCCAGACGATCGCCTCGCCGCCCGGCTCGTCGCCGGGCCGGGTCGGTCGCGAGGCCGTGGCCGCGCGGGTGCCATCGGCCGAGAGGGCGGCCCACGCAATCGCGTGGCGCGAGCCCCGGAGGGCGACCCTCGCCCCGGCTCCACGCACGTCCAGGCAGACCGCGTCGCGCCGATGGCGCCGATCCACGGCGACCAGCCGCCGTCCCGAGGCGTCGAACGCAGCGAGTTCGGAGGGCGACTCGTGCCCCGGTGCCACATCGATCGCCTCGAAGCCCAGCGGCACCCGCAACCCGGACTCGTAGCGTGCCAGCCGCCCCTGGCGATTGAGCGCCATGAACCGCCGCGCGTCCTCGGAATAAGCGATCGCCTCGATCTGGTTGATCTCGTCGAAGACCGGGCTGATCTCGGGATTGTCCAGCAGGTCCCAGACGCGTGTCGTCCCGTCGCGGCTGGCGCTGATGAGCCGCTGGCAGTCCGGGGTGAAGGCCAGATCGGTAACACCCGCGAGATGCCCCCGGACCGCCGGCTGCGACTGCCCGGTGCCCGCGTCCCAGACGCGGACGATGCCGTCCTCGCCCGCGAGGGCGACCATCGCGGTGTCGGGCCGGATCGCGACCGCCAGCGAGGCGCCCAGCGGGCCGGCGAAGCCCTTGTAGACCTTGCCGGAGCGGACTTCCCAGAGGACCAGGGTGCCGTCTCGGTTCGCGCCGGCCAGGAGGTCGGAGCCGGCGTTGAAGGCCAGGTCGGTGTAATACGGCCCGCCCTCGAACGAGGTCACCTCGGCCAGGGTCGCCGCGTCCCAGAGCCGGGCGAGCCGCTCGTGCCCTCCGGGGCTGGCTGCGGAGAGGGTCGCCAGCCAGCGGCCGTCGGGGCTGAAAACGGCATGATCGTATCCATACGGCTGGGCCGGCAGCGAGGCCACCCGCTCGCCGGTGCCGACGTCCCGGATCGCCAGCGTGCGATCCTCGCTGCTCATCGCCAGCCGACGGCCGTCGGGGCTGAAGGCCAGCGGCAGACGCCCCACCAGCTTGTCGGCGCCCGGGAAGGGCCGCTTGCCGCCGGCGATCGTCCGGAGGGGGCAGCCCGTAGCCACATCATACAGCCGCGTCGTGCCATCATAGCTGGCGCTGGCGAGCAGGCGGGTGTCGGGGCTGAAGGCGACATTGAGTACCAAATGGGTGTGATCGCGGAAGGAGCGGAAGAGCCGGCCGGTCGCCGCGTCCCAGAGGCTCACGTGGCCGGGCCGCACCGCCCCAGGCCGGTCCAGCCGAAAGTCCGGGTCGCCGCCCCCGGCCGTGGCGATGAGGCGGCCGTCCGGGCTGCAGGCGACCCGGCAGACCCAGCCGTCGCCATCGCTCAGGGAGAGGAGCTCGGTGTGATCGAGCCCCTTGAGGAAGTACCACTCCCACCCGCGTCGGCGCGGGTCGCAGAGCTCGAGGACGGCCTCGGCCCCCGCGGTGTTGTCGGTCTGCTGCTCCAGCCGGGCGCGAGTGATGAGGGAGGAATAGAGGCGGCCCTCGGCCCGCTCGGCGGCGGCGCGAGCCTGGCCGGCCTCCGCCTCGGCGCGGTCGCGCGCGAGGCGAGCCCGGCCCTCGGCGGCGATCGCACTGAGCCGCTCGTTGTCCCTGGCCAGTCGCTCGGCGACGGCCTGGCGCCACTCCCAGGCGACCAGCGCAAACCCGACCCAGAAGACCAGCGCCAGCGCCGCGAGCAGGCCGGCCGGGGCCGGGTTGCGGCGGCACCACCGCACGAATTTCTCCGCCTCGCCGGCCCGCCGGGCGCGGATCGGCCGGCCGGCCAGGAACCGGCGGAGGTCGTCGGCCAGCTCGGCCGCGGTCTCGTAGCGATGGGACGGGTCCCGCGCCATCGCCTTCAGGACGATCGTTTCCAGGTCGCGCGGCACCCGTGGGTCGACCAGCCTGGGCCGGGGAGGATCGTGGTGCAGGATCTGATGAATCAGCACCGCCCGATCGACATCCGGGAAGGCCGGCCGGCCGCACGCCAGCTCGTAGAGGGTCGCCCCCAGCCCGTAGATGTCCGCCCCCGCATCGGTCCGGCCGGCGAACCGCTCCGGAGCCATGTAACGGATGGTCCCCAGCAGGTCGCCGGTGTGGGTCAGCGTCTGGGTGTCGGCCGAGTCATACGCCAGCCCGAAGTCGGTGACCCAGGCGGCGCCCCGATCGTCGAGCAGGATGTTCGACGGCTTGATGTCGCGGTGGATGATGCCCTGATCGTGCGCGTGGGCGAGGGCGTCGGCGACCTGAAGCGCGATCCGCGCCAGCTCGCGGTAGTCGGCCGCCGGCTTTTCCTGGCCGCCTTCGGCCGCCCGGGGCCGTCGCAGCGCCTGGTCGAGGCCCAGGCCGGCGATGAACTGCATGACGTAGTAGTGCCGCCCGGCGTGCTCGCCGACGCCATGGACGGGGACGATGTTGACGTGGTGCAGCCTGGCGGCCGCCCTGGCCTCGCGACGAAACCGCGCCAGGTCCGCCGGCTCGCGGAGCAGCTTGACGGCGACATGCCGGTTGAGCGACTCCTGGTACGCCTCGTAAACGACCCCCATGCCCCCCCGGCCGATCTCGCGCACGATCCGGAATTCGCCCCAGGTCCCGGCCAGGACCGGGACGTGCCTGGGCCGGGCCCATCCGTCCGAATCCCGGGCCGAAAGCAGCGTACTCGGCCCCAGGTCCCCGATGAGTCTCAGCCCGGCAAGGATCGGATCGGTCGCCCGGTCGAGCTGACCGGCCCGCTCGCCGCACTGGAGGCACCGCTCCAGGTGCTCGGCCACCTCGGCCAGTTCGGTCTCGGGCAACTCGCCCACGGCGAAGGCCAACAGCACTTCCTGGCTCGGGCACGCAATCGGGCTCATTCGCTCCCCCTCGTGCCGGACCCTGTCCCCGGCATTCGGGACGAGAGGATGGAATTCCGGATGCCGATTACTCTAGGCTTTCGGTCGGCACGCGCCTGACAGCATAATCAGGATTCCCGTGGATGTGACAGTATTTGTTGAGCTGCGCACCAGACGGCGTATCTGGACAACGCAAGACATCCATGCCGCCAGCGGCCCGGGACTCGGCCTTCGCCTCCACAACGGTATGCAGCCAGGTCGATTTAAAGTGTACGCATGGATTCGTTCGATCCGCACGCCACCGGACCGATGTGGAGCGAGTCGCGATGAGTGACAATGATCCGACCTCGACCTCTCTGCTACGCCGCGCCGTGCACAGGGAGGCGGACGCCTGGGAGCGGATCGTGATCATCTACGCACCACTGGTGCGTCACTGGTGCCGGCAGGCAGGGATCCCGGATCACGACATCCAGGATGTCTCGCAGGACGTCTTCACCGCGGTTTCCGCGAATCTGGGGAGGTTTCGGGCCGACCGGCCGGGCACGACCTTCCGCGCCTGGATGCGTGGTATTGCGCGGCACAAGCTCCTGCACTACTTCCAGGAACGGGGTGAGGCCGCGGCCGGCGGGACCGATGCCCAGATGCGGCTTCAGGAGGTCCCCACGCCATCGGACGAACCCGACCTCTCCGAGGCCCCGGCCGACCTCGCCGGCGTGTTCCATCGGGCCGTGAGCCTGGTGCGCGATCAGTTCGAGGAGCGCACCTGGAGGGCCTTCTGGCGGGTGGCCGTGGAGGATCGCTCGCCCACGGAGGTGGCGGCGGAGCTGGGGATCACGGCCAACGCCGTCCGCCAGGCCAAGTCGCGCGTGCTCCGACGGCTCAAGGAGGAGATGGGCGAGCTGATTGCCTGAGCCGCCGCCGATATCCCGGCGACCTGCGGCTGTCCCGACGTGGCATCCCTGCCACGCGGGTCGTTTCGGGCTGCGCGCCGGCTCCTCGAATCGCCCCGAAAAGTCCTGTCACACGGGCGGGAATACTCCACAGCGTGCTACGAAGTGCAGCCCGGTTCGCCTCGCCCGATCGGGGACGATCAATCGGCGACCCGACCGCGGAGATATCAGCGACGCCGAATCGGCGTTGATCAAATCGTTCCTTCGCCTCTTGCGCGAGGAGGTCGGCGGGCGGGCCCGTGGCCTGCGGTCCGGCCTTGACGGCCGGCGGTGGATCGAGCGCGCAGGCATGGTTCGGAGCCGGTTGCCAGGCAGCCTTCCCCCGGGACCTAACACCAGGAGTGCGACCGATGATCTTTCGACTCGCGGCATGGGATCGGCGGCGGGGCGCGTCCCGGAAGGCCGAGGACCGGAGACGGAGGCGGCCACGGCTCCGGCCGATGCTCCTGGTGCTGGAGGAGCGCAAGCTGCTGTCCACCATCGTGGTGAACAATCCCACCGACACGGCCGCCGCGGGCCAGATCGACCTGCGCCAGGCGATCGCGACGGCCAATGTGAACGGGGGGAGCGAGACCATCACATTCGACAGCACCGTCTTCGCCACCGCGCGGACGATCAAGCTGACGAACGGTCCGCTCGAGCTGAGCGACACGACCGGGACCGAGACGATCACGGGACCCTCGTCAGGACTGACGATCAGCGGCGGCGGGCTGAGCGGGGTGTTCCAGGTCGACAAGGGCGTCACCGCGTCGATCACGGGCCTGGCGATCACCGGGGGCCTGGCCGTCGGCAATGGCGGCGGCGTGAGCAACAGCGGCACACTGACATTGGCCGACTGCACGGTCAGCGGCAACACCGCCGGCAACGGCATCGGCCCGGCGGACGGAGGTGGGATCTACAACAACGGCACGCTGACGCTGACCGACTCGACCATCACGGCCAACGTCGCCGCCGGCAAGTACTACTCGACTCACGGCGGCGGGCTCTTCAACAGCGGCTCGTTGAGGGCGACCAACTGCACCGTCGCGGATAACACCGTCACGGACTACATGGGCGGCGGTGGCATCCAGAACTCCGGCGGAACGGCCACACTGATCAACACGATCGTTGCCGACAACACCTACAGGCTTCCGTCTCTATCCGGCCTCACCGACATCGCGGGCACCGTTGCAGGCACTTTCAACCTGATCGGCGCCGGCGGCTCGGGCGGCCTGGTCAACGGTGTCGGCGGCAACCTCGTCGGCGTCGCCGATCCGGCGCTGGGAGTCCTGGGCGACTACGGCGGGTCCACCGAGACCATCCCGCTCCTGCCCGGCAGCCCGGCGATCGACGCCGGCACCTCCGCCGGCGCCCCGGCCGTCGACCAGCGTGGCGAGTCGCGCGTCGGCGCCGTCGACATTGGCGCCTTCGAGAGCCAGGGCTTTACATTAACACCCGTCGCCGGCAGCACGCCGCAGACGGCGACGATCGGCGTGACATTCGCCAACCCGCTGGCGGTGGCGGTGACGGCGAAGAACCCGGTCGAGCCGGTGGACGGTGGAATCGTCAACTTCGCCGCCAATCCGGCGAACGACGGCGCCACGGCGATCCTGGCGAACTCCTCGGCCGTCGTCGCCGGCGGCCAGGCCGGCGTCACCGGCGGGCCCAACAACATGGACGGGTCGTACACGGTCACGGCGTCGGGGCCGGGCCTGGTGCCCGCCTCCCTCGACCTCACCAATGCGGGCCCGACCCTCACCAGTCTGGTCGTGAACACGACGAGCAGTTCGCTCTTCGCCGGGCCCGGCCTGCTGAGCTTGCCGCTGGCCGTCGCCTTCGCCAACACCGACACCTCGGGCATCGCGAGCATCAGCTTCGATCCGGGCGTGTTCGGCACATCGCAGACGATCACCCTGACGGGCAGTCAGCTCGAGCTGAGCAACACCAGCGAGGCCGAGACGATCACCGGCCCGGCGGCGGGCGTGACGATCAGCGGCGCCAGGCTCAGCCGGGTGTTCCAGGTCGACACGGGCGTCACCGCGACGATCACGGGGCTGACGATCACCGGCGGCCTGACCGCCGGCAACGGTGGCGGCGTCGGCAACAGCGGTACTCTGACCGTGACCGACTGCACGGTCAACGGCAACACCGCCGGCATCGGCGCCGGCCCGGCGGACGGGGGCGGGATCTACAACGACGGCACCTTGACGGTCACCGACTCGACTGTCACGGCCAACTTCGCCGACGGCAACTACCTGGCCAGTTCCGGCGGCGGTCTCTTCAATAGTGGCACGCTGAACGTGACCAGCTCGACAATCACCGCCAACTTCGCCCGATACTATGGCGAGGGCGGCGGCCTCCAGAACTCCGGCGGTACGGCCACGCTGACCAACACGATCGTCACCGACAATAAAACCTACTTCGGCGCCGGCGACATCGCGGGTACCGTCACGGGCACGTACAACCTGATCGGCACCGGCGGCTCGGGCGGCCTGGCCAATGCAGTCGGCGGCAACCTCGTCGGCGTGGCCCAGCCCGGGCTGGGGGTCCTGGGCCACTACGGCGGACCCACCGAGACCATCCCACTCCTTCCCGGCAGCCCGGCGATCGACGCCGGAACTTCCACCGGGGCCCCGGCCACCGACCAGCGCGGCGAGGGTCGCGTCGGCGCGGTCGACATCGGCGCCTTCGAGAGCCAGGGCTTCACGATGACGCCCGTCGCCGGCAGCACGCCGCAGACCGCGACGATCGGCGCGGCCTTCAGCCCGCTCGCGGTGACCGTGACGGCCAACAACCCGGTCGAACCGGTGGACGGAGGGATCGTCGACTTCGCCGCCAATCCCGCGGCGAACGGCGCCTCGGCGATCCTGCTGGCCTCCTCCGACATCATCGCCGGCGGCCAGGCGAGCGTCATCGGCGGACCCAACAACATCGTCGGGTCATACACGGTCACGGCGTCAGGGCTCGGCCTGGCCCCCGCCTCCCTCGACCTCACCAATGCGGGTCCGGTCTTCACCAGTCTGGTCGTGAATTCGACGAGCGGCTCGCTCTTCGCCGGGGCCGGCCTGCTGAGCCTGCCGCTGGCCGTGAACTTCGCCAACGCCGACACCTCGGGCAGCGCGGCCATCAGCTTCGATCCGGGCGTGTTCGGCACGCCGCAGACGATCACCCTGACGGGCAGTCAGCTCGAGCTGAGCAACACTGGCGAGGCCGAGACCGTCACCGGCCCGGCGGCGGGCGTGACGATCAGCGGCGGCGGGCTCAGCCGGGTGTTCCAGGTCGACAAGACAGTGCAGGCGACCATCTCCGGACTGACGCTCATCGGTGGCGTCGCGACCTACGGGGGCGCGGTGAACAACCTCGGCACCCTCACCGTGAGCGATTGCCTCTTCGAGCACAACACGACGAAGCCGGCCTTCGTCCACTTTGGCGGCTTCAGCACCGTTGCCGAGGGCGCGGGGGGAGCGATCGCCAATGGGCCGGGCGCCACGCTGAGCCTGACCGATTGCACGCTGACCGGGAACTCCACTTCCCACGGCGGCGGCTCCGGGGGCGCGATCTCGAATGTCGGGACCGCGACCCTGACCGATTGCTCAATCAGCGGCAACATCTCGCCCACCGGAGGCGCGATCGTTAACAACGGCGTCCTCACGCTCACCGGCTGCCAGCTCGAGGACAATGCGGCGCCACCTGCCAACTTCTTTTATCGCGGATTCGGCGACTCTGGACCGGGAACTGGCGGCGCCATCTTCAATGACAATGGCTCGCTCAGTCTGGTCGATTGCACCCTGACCGGGAACTCAGCGAACGACGGCGGTGCCATCTTCAATTCCGAATTCGGCGGCGTGAGTGATCTTTCCCTCACCGATTGCACGATCAGCGACAACACCGCAGTGGTTTTCCACAGCTTTTTCGGCAACGCCCAGCCCAGCGGCGGGGCCATCTACAGCTCGGCAAACTATGGACAGACCACCATCTCGCTCAACGGCTGCACGCTCACCGGCAACACCGCCGGGACCAGTGGGGGCTTCGGCGGCGCCCTCGCGAGTTATTCGTACGAGGACCAGACCAACGTCTCGCTCAAGGACTGCACCCTGAGCGGGAACGCGACCGGTGGCCTCGGCGGCGCCGTGAACACGAATTCCGGCACGCTGACCATGGACGACTGCGTCCTCACCGGCAACTCCGCCGGGAAGGCCGGCGGCGGCGCGGGGATCAGCGGCACGGATACCCTGACGAACTGCACCATCAGCGGCAATACCTCCGGCAACGGCGGCGGCGTTGACATTTACGGGACGAGCCAGCTCTCGATGAGCAACTGCACCGTGATGGGGAATACCGCCGCGGGCGAGGGCGGCGGCCTGTTCGTTCAGGGCCTCCTCGTTATCCACAGCCCGTTCGGCACCTACACCACCGGCCCGGCCTCGCTGACGCTCAACGGCGTGACGATCAGCGGCAACTCGGCCACCGACGGCGGCGGGATCTATAACGCCGGCACGCTCACCGCCACGGATGTCAACCTCGTGAAAAACTCGGCCACCGACGGCGGCGGGATCGACAACACCGGCACGCTGACGCTCTCCGAGGTCGAGATCGTGAACAACGCGGCGAGTCACGACGGCGGCGGCCTGCTCAACCACGGAACCGCGAACCTGACCAACTGCAACCTTGCGGCCAACTCGGCCGGGTCCGAGGGCGGCGGCGTCTTCAACGATGGGATCGCCGCGCTGACCGACTGCAACGTCACCGGCAGTTCGGCGGTCATCGGCGGCGGGATCTACGAGGCCCCCGATGGCAAGCTGAAGCTGGTCCAGACCGGTGTCGAGGGCAACAGGGGAGGGGACACCGTCGACGGATGACCGGGCGACCGGCGCCGGAGGGAAGGTCCCCGTGCCGGTGGGATCCGCTCCCCGTCCGTGGCGAGAGGAGCCGCGTTCGAGGAACGGTCCTTCCCTCGCTGATCCCAGGCGCGAAGCGATGAGCGACAACAACGGGTAACCCTGGCGGCTGCCGCGCGGGGCCGTGATGAGAGCGTGAAAAAGTTCTTCCGCGATGTTCCTCAACACCAGGAGTGCGACCGATGATCTTTCGACTCGCGACATGGAATCGACGGAGGGGCGCGTCCAGGAGGGCCGAGGACCGGAGGCGGCGGCCACGGCTTCGGCCGACGCTCCTGGTGCTGGAGGAGCGCAAACTGCTGTCCACCATCATCGTGAACAATCCCACCGACACACCCGCCGCAAACATGATCGACCTGCGCCAGGCGATCGCGACGGCGAACGCGAGCGGGGGAAGCGAGACCATCACGTTCGACAGCACCGTCTTCGCCACCGCGCGGACGATCAAGCTGACGAACGGTCCGCTCGAGCTGAGCGACACGACGGGGACCGAGACGATCACGGGACCCTCGTCCGGCCTGACGATCAGTGGCGGCGGGCTGAGCGGGGTGTTCCAGGTCGACAAGGGCGTCACCGCGTCGATCACGGGCCTGACGATCACCGGGGGCCACCAGACGGACGGCGACGGCGGCGGCGTGAACAACAGCGGCACGCTAACGTTGGCCGACTGCACCGTCAGCGGCAACACCGCCGGCAACGGCATCGACCCGGCGGACGGAGGCGGGATCTACAACGACGGCACGCTGACGCTCTCCGATTCGACCATCACGGCCAACCAGGCCGACGGCAACTACTTCGCCGGCGATGGCGGCGGGATCTTCAATAGCGGCACCCTGATCGTGACCAGCTCGACCATCACGGCCAATTCCGCCAGGGGCATCGGCGGCGGCATCCGGAACTCGGGCGGCACCGCAACTCTGACCGACACGATCGTGACCGATAACACCTTCAGCACTTTCAGCGGTCTCCTCCCCAACGACATTTTCGGCACCGTCGCGGGCACTTATAACCTGATCGGCACCGGCGGCTCCGACGGCCTGGTTAATGGCGTCGGCGGCAACCAGGTCGGCGTCGCCGATCCGGGGCTGGGATCCCTCGGCCACTATGGCGGACCCACCGAGACCATCCCACTCCTGCCCGGCAGCCCGGCGATCGACGCCGGCACCTCCGCCGGCGCCCCGGCCACCGACCAGCGCGGCGAGCCTCGCGTCGGCGCGGTCGACATCGGCGCCTTCGAGAGCCAGGGCTTCACGCTGACCCCCGTCGCCGGCAGCACGCCGCAGACGGCGACGATCGGCGCGGCCTTCAGCCCGCTCGCGGTGACCGTGACGGCGAAGAACCCGGTCGAGCCGGTGGACGGAGGGGTCGTCAACTTCGCCGCCAATCCCGCGTCCA
>DAIDHB010000498.1 GCA_027452145.1 Planctomycetales bacterium | reverse complement strand
CACCGCCCATACCGCCCATACCGCCGCCCATACCACCGCCCATACCGCCCATACCGCCGCCCATACCACCGCCCATCATGCCGCCCATCTGGCCGGTGGCACTCTGAACGACCACGCCGGGCGGGAGGATGACGCGGAGGGGCTTGCGGGTCTTGTTGGTGAGGGAGAGGGTGATGCGGCCGTCGCCGATGCCCTCGGACCGAGCCGTAACCGCGCCCGACCGCATGGCGGTGAGGAGGTCCTGCTCGGGGACGGAGCGATCGGAAGTGGGGGCGGCCGCGGGCTTTGATGGCGTGGAGGCCGCTGGGGGGGTCGCCTGGCCCATTGCCTCCGGAAGGAGGACGGCGGCGGCCGCAAGAGCGGCGGCGATCATCGGCAAGTGAAGAGAGGGACGGGGCATGAAGCGAGGCTCCTGACAGATTGTCGATGATGCGGGCTGGACTCGGCATGAGGGCAACACACCCTGGCCTGCCGGGCGATCCAGTCGCCTGTCACTTAACGCGCCCAGCCCGGCGGGTTCGCGAAATCGTGGGGCCGGTCGAATCCGGCCGATCCCGACGGTCGTCAGGCTGGGAGGCGGTGGCGTACGAATCTCCGGACCCGAGGGGTGAGGCGGTAGGACAATGTCACGCCTTCCGATCGCCTCTCGGGCTTCCAACGCCACCACAGACGACGTGCGTGGCGTTCTTATTCGATTGCGTCGGCTTTTTTTTCGGAGGCTCTCGGGCGGTCGGGCCGACCTTGCATGGACGCCGGTCCAACCGGCGCGACCCTCCGCACCGGCGCAGGCCGCGCGGCGAAAACAGCATGAACGACTGTCCCATGAGGAATGGGGCGAGCGACCGGACGGCCGCCGCGCGCCCATTCCGGCCGGCTTGACGAGCCGGGGGAATCCGCAGTAAGATGAGAATTTTCAACAACTTAATACGCAAAACCCATTAAACCGCGCGAGGCCCAGGTGGCAATGGAACTGCTGACGGAGATTTGGGATAAGACGACCGACGCCTTCTCGGCGCTGACGGAAGGGGTCTCCGACGGACTGGTCCGGCTGTTCGGCAGCTCGAACGAGCGGAAGATCCGGCAGATGCGGCCGCTGGTCGAGCGGATCAACGAGCTCGAGCCCAGCATGCGGACGCTCTCCGCCGACGAGCTGCGCGCCAAGACGGACGAGTTCCGCAGTCGTCGCGAGCAGGGCGAGTCGCTCGACGACCTGCTGCCCGAAGCGTTCGCGGCCTGCCGCGAATCGGGGCGCCGCTACCTCAATATGCGCCATTTCGACGTTCAGTTGATGGGCGGGATGGTCCTGCACGGCGGGAGCATCGCCGAGATGGTCACCGGCGAGGGGAAGACGCTGGTCGCCACCCTGGCGGCCTACCTCAACGCGCTGGACGGCCGCGGCGTGCACGTGGTGACGGTCAACGACTACCTGGCCCGCCGCGACGCCGAGTGGATGAGCCCGCTGTTCCAGGGGCTGGGGATGACCGTCGGCGCGATCCAGTCCGAGATGGACTCGGCCGAGCGGCAGGAGATCTATGGCTGCAACATCACCTATGGCACCAATAACGAGTTCGGCTTCGACTATCTGCGCGACAACATGAATCCGACGAGGGAACTCCAGTCGCAGGGCGAGCTGTACTACGCGATCATCGACGAGGTTGACAGCATCCTGATCGACGAGGCGAGGACGCCGCTGATCATCTCGGGCCCGGCCTTCGACGACGTGCGGAAGTACGCCGAAGCCGACCGGATCGCGCGGCTGCTCCGGCGGGACGCGCATTTCGAGGTGAAGGAGAAGGAGCGCACCTGCCACCTCAACGACGAGGGAATCCGCGAGGCCGAGCGGATCGCGGGGGTCGAGAGCTTCTACACGCCGGGCAACATGGAATGGCCCCACCTGATCGACAACGCGCTCAAGGCGCATCACCTCTATCGCAAGGACCGCGACTACGTGGTCCAGCCCGACGGCGAGGTGGTCATCGTCGACGAATTCACCGGACGGCTCATGATCGGCCGGCAGTGGTCCGACGGGCTGCACCAGGCCGTCGAGGCCAAGGAGCGGGTCAAGATCAAGGAGGAGAACCAGACGCTCGCGACGATCACCCTTCAGAACTTCTTCAAGCTCTACAAGAAGCTCTCGGGCATGACCGGCACGGCGATGACCGAGGCGACCGAGTTCTACAAGGTCTACGGCCTGGACGTCGTGGCGATCCCCACCAACCGCGAGCTGTCCCGGATCAACTACCCCGACGTCATCTTCCGCTCCGAGCGCGAGAAGACGGAGGCCATGCTCGACGAGATCCGCGAGGTGCATGAGACCGGCCGGCCGATCCTGGTGGGCACGGTGTCGATCGAGAAATCCGAGGAAATCTCGGACATGCTCCATCGCTACGGGATCCCGCACCAGGTCCTCAATGCCAAGTACCACGAGCGCGAGGCCGAGATCGTGGCGCAGGCCGGCCGTCGCGGCGCCGTGACGATTGCCACCAACATGGCCGGCCGCGGCACCGACATCATCCTGGGCGGCAACCCCGAATTCATGGCGTGGGCCGACCTGAAGCGGCTCAATGACGAGGACGGACGGCCGCTCTACCCGACGCGATTGGAGGTCCCGCGCGACGTGTGGGAGCAGGCGGTCGCCCGCTACGAGCCCGAGATGAAGGCCGAGGGCCGCGAGGTCGCGGCGCTCGGCGGCCTGCACATCATCGGCACCGAGCGGCACGAGAGCCGTCGGATCGACAATCAGCTCCGCGGCCGATCCGGCCGCCAGGGCGACCCCGGCAGCTCGCGGTTCTTCCTCTCCCTCGAGGACGACCTGATGCGCAAGTTCGCCGGCGAGTGGGTCTCCGCCGTCCTCACCCGGCTGGGGATGCAGGACGGCGAGGCCATCGAGAGCCGGATGGTCAGCCGCCGCATCGAGGGCGCCCAGAAGAAGGTCGAGGAGCGGAACTTCGACATTCGCAAGAACCTGCTCGAGTACGACGAGGTCATGGACGAGCAGCGGAAGCGCGTCTATTCGTTCCGCCAGGCGCTGCTGGAGGGCGGCTCGCCGAAGGACCGCGTCCTCGAGATGATCGACAGCCAGATCGAGGACGCCGCCGCCCGCTTCCTGGCCGACGACTACGGCGCGGCGAGCTTCGCCGAGTGGGTCGGCCAGCGGCTGGGCGTCGAGCTGACGACGCGCGACATCAAGAGCGTCGAGTTCGAGCAGGCCGAGGAGGTCGCCCGCGACCGCGCCGAGCGGCAGCTCCACGAGACGATCCGCCAGGCCATGGACGAGAACCTGCCCTCCGACGCCGATCCGTCCGAGTGGACCTGGCAGGCGTTGACCCGCTGGGCCAACGAGCGCTTCGAGCTGAACCTCAAGGACCGCGAGCTAAAGAAGTTCGCCAGCGGCTCCGGCGAGGAGCTGGAATTCGACCGCAACGAGCTGGAGGACTACCTGTACGAGCAGGCGGTCGGCTCGATCCGCAAGGTCGACCTGGCGCCGGCGGCGGAGTTCCTCCGGCCCGACTGGGGCCGCCGGTCACTCTCCGGTTGGGTCCACCACAAGTTCACCATCGCCGTCGACCCGGCCGACTGGGCCGGGCTCGACCGGGCCGAGATCGTCCGCCGGATCAAGGCCGACGCCCGCCGGCTCTACGGCCAGAAGGAATCGGAGCTCCCCGCGCGGATCGCCTTGCTCCGCTTCCTGTCCGAGCGCAATGACGGCACGACCCCCCGGTTCGACCGCGAGGGCCTCGCGGACTGGACGTCCGAGCGCTACGGCGCCGTCGTCACCGCCGACGAGCTGCGCCCCCTGCTCCGCCCCGAGATGGAGGCGCTCATCATCGACCTGGCCCACCGACACTATCGCGGCACCCGCGTCGCCGAGGATCTCGAGGCTCGACTCGCCGCCGCCGGCATCGGCGCGCAGCCGTCCGCCAGGAACCCGACGACCTCCGAACCGGCCGCCATCACCGACCTCGCCCGATGGGCCTCCGAGAACCTCCGCGCCGAGCTCGCGCCGGACGACCTCCGCGACCTGCCGCCCGCCGATATTCGCGACACCCTCCTCGCCGCCTTCGACGCCCTGTACCGCCCCGAGATGCGCGAGATGGAAAAGGCGGTGTTGCTCCAGATCCTTGACTCGAGCTGGATGGAACACCTCCGCGCCATGGATCACCTCCGCAGCTCCATCGGCCTCCAGGGCTATGCCCAGATCGACCCCAAGGTCGAGTACAAGCGGGAGGGTATGCGGATCTTCGCCGAAATGTGGAACGCCAGCGCCGACCGGGTGACCGACCTGATCTTCCGCGTCGAGCACTTCGACCCCGAGTTCCTGAATTACCTCGGCTCGCGGTACAACAAGCTCGAACGGGCGCAGACGATCCATCAGCAGGTGGAGTCGCCGCTCGCCGGCGAGCCGATGTCGACGGTCCGGCAGACTCAGGAGGCGGGCATCGCCGGTAGCCAGCAATCGACGGAGAAGAAGAAGGAACCGGTCCGCAACATTGGAAAAAAGGTCGGCCGGAACGACCCGTGCCCGTGCGGGTCGGGTAAAAAATTCAAAGCCTGCTGCATGCGGAAGCACTCGACTTCCGATGCTTTCTGAAATCGGAGCCGACGTCGCCCCGGCGGCATTGCGCCAGCGCCGGCGCGGCCGGCCCAATCGCTAAGCGCGGGCCGCGCAAGGCGTTGGGGCCGTACCGCCGGCTCTCGCCGAGCAATCCCGCCGCGCTGGCGGCCGATCACGGGCCTTCGGCTCGATCAGCGAACCGGTCCCGGCGCCGCGTCGCCGTGGACTGGGCATGGCAGTTGCACAGATCGGGCTCGCCCTCCCGCGCGACAACAGGAGGCAACCATTCCGGGAAAGGATTCCCCGAGATGCCGTTGGCGTTGAACCTGATCTATCTGGCGGCCCTGGTCGTCTTCGCACCTTACCTGGTCTACCGCTGGGCCAGTACCGGCAGGTATCGCGAGGGGTGGGCCGAGAAGCTCCGCGGCGAGGCCCCGCTGCGGATCGGCCACCGGCCCTGCCTGTGGTTCCACGCCGTCAGCGTGGGCGAGGTCCTGCTGTTGCGGCCCCTCATCGAGGAGATGTCGCGCCGTCGGCCGTCGTGGGAGATCGTGATCTCGACCACCACTTCGACCGGCCTGGCGGTGGCGCGCCGCACCTTCCCCGACCTGGTCACCTTCTATGCTCCGCTCGACTTTAGCTGGGCGACGCGCCGGGCCGTGGCGCGGATCCGGCCGACGGTGCTGGCCCTGGTGGAGCTGGAGCTCTGGCCCAACCTGATCCGCGCGGCCAAGCGGGCGGGGGCGAAGGTGGCGATCATCAACGCGCGGCTCAGCTCGCGGAGCTTCCGCGGTTATCGACGGCTGCGCCGGCCGCTGCGATCGACCCTGCTGCGGATCGACACCGTCGCGGCCCAGGACGCGGCGTACGCCGCCCGGTTCGTGAAGCTGGGCATCCCCGAGGATCGCGTACGCGTGACCGGCTCGGTGAAGTTCGACGGCCTGGAGAGCGACCGGAACAACGCGAAGACCCGGGCGCTGCGCACCGTGCTGGGACTATCGCCGAGCGACCTGGTGTTCGTCGCGGGGAGCACGATGGAGGGCGAGGAGTCGGCCGTCCTGGCAGCGTACGCGGCGGCGCGCCGTCAGCACCCGTGCCTGCGGCTCGTGCTGGTGCCGCGGCACGCCGAGCGATTTGACCGGGTCGCGGAGTGGCTGGAGCGTTCGGGACAGCCTTACGTCCGGCGAAGCCGGCTGGACGGCCCCGCCCCGCCGCCGACCCTGGGGAGCGTGCCGCCGGTGATCCTGATCGATACGATCGGCGAGCTGGGCGCGGTCTGGGGCCTGGCCGACGTGGCCTTCGTCGGCGGCAGCCTGCTGCCGGGGCGCGGCGGGCAGAACATGATGGAACCGGCCGCGTTCGGCGCCTCGGTGATGTTCGGCCCGCACACCGCCAACTTCCGCGAGACGGTCGAGCAGCTCCTCCGCCACGAGGCCGCCCGCCGGGTGGCCGACGCCGAGGACCTCACCCGCAGCCTCCTGGCGGACCTCGACGACCCCGAGGCCGCCGCGAATCGCGGTGCCGCAGGCCGCACCCTGGTCCTCTCGCAGCACGGCGCCGCCGGGAGAACCCTGGCAGAGCTCGACCGGCTCATCGACCCGGCCGCCCCTGGCCGCGCCGCCTGATCGGCCGGTTCCCATCGCATGCCATCACCACCGGCTTGCCTTTTGCCCCGGGAAACGCTGAAATAAGGACCGTTTTCCCGGGCCGGGGCGCCGCGCGCCTCCGACACCTGGGTCCTCCCCGCCAGTGCCCGATCGCCAGGAGATACGGAGAGTCACATGAGCGAGAGAGAAGAAGGGGCCGCCGCGTCGCATCCCCAGCAGGGCCAGGCCACCGAGGTCGTCGTCGACGACTCCCAGACCCTGCCGTCCTACTCCAATTTCTGCCGCGTCACCGCGACCCCCGAAGAAGTCATCCTCGACTTCGGCCTGAATCCCCAGCCGTTCGCGACCGGGCGCCAGGACGTGAAGGCGAACCAGCGGATCGTCATGAACTTCTACACCGCCAAGCGGCTCCTGACCGCCCTGAGCATGACCATCCAGCGGCACGAGGGGACCTTCGGCTCCATCGAGCTCGACGTCCGCCGACGCGCCACCGGTAGCACCCAGACTTACCCCCAGCCCGGCCGTGGGCCCGGCCCGCAGGGCGTCGTCGAGTAATCGCTCGAGCCGCACCCGCCGCCCATCAACCGAGGCGAGCCAGGACCCTCCGTCCGGGCTCGCCTTCTTCATTTCAGGCGAACGGCAGACGATTCCTCACTCGGTGCCGCCGCACCCCACCAACCAGCCCCCCGCGAGGAATGCACGGAATACCGGGACATCGTGCACGGAATACCGGGACATAGCGCTTTGTCGACAGTCGTCCGACCCCATCGGACGCGGATTCCGGCCCGATCCGGCCCGCCCGTCCGAGCCCTCGCCGCCGCCGGCCGGAACCCGACGGACATCACCCTCCCGACCGTCGGCAGCCAGGCCGGCGGGGCGGGGTCGGGATCGGGCGCGTCGCCGCGGTCGTCGCGGTTACCTCCTCGGGCACGAGAACCGTCGTCGCCGCGGGCGGACGGTGCAGGCTGCTGGCCAGGGCGATAGCGGGTCGAAGGCCGTCGCAGGAATCGGGGACGTCGTAATACGCAAGCGCCCCATCGATCGTGGCGGTCTGGGCCATCGACCCACCTCCCGGAGGCAACAAACCAAGCGGTAGCAATATCGGATGGAACTGCGCCTACCGGACAGGTTGTTGCCTCACCGGACACAAACCAAACGGGTGTGCCCCCGCCAGCCCCAGCCGACGGCCGTACGCACACCGGTACAGACACCGGGAACCCGATGCACGTAGGACATTCTCCCGACCCCGTCATTCGAAACGCGGTCAAGCTGGTCGTCTGGGACCTCGACGAGACCTTTTGGAAAGGGACGCTGTCCGAGGGAGCCGTCACTCCGCTTGCGGCGAACGTCGAGCTGGTGAAACGCCTCGCCGAACGAGGCATCGTCTCGTCGATCTGCTCGAAGAACGACCGGGGATCGGTCGCCGACGCGTTGCAGAAGCTCGGTGTCTGGGACTATTTCGTCCTCCCGAGCATCAGCTTCCAGCCGAAGGGCCATTCGATCGCCGCGCTCGTCGACGCGCTCCAGCTCCGGCCGGCGAACGTCGTCTTCATCGACGACAATCCCGCGGTGCTGGCCGAGGCGGCCTTCCACTGCCCCGGCCTGATGTGCCTGGAGAGTCCGTCTCGCGTCGCCGCCCAACTGGGAAGCGAGCACCTGCGCGGTTCGGCGGACCCCGAGCTGACGAGGCTGGCGCAATACAAGTTGCTCGGCAGCCGATACGACCAGAAGCAAGCGTCCGCGCTGAGCAACGAGGACTTCCTCCGCCAGAGCGAACTCAGGGTCGAAATCGACTATGCCGTCGAGCCGCATCTCGATCGCGTCATCGAGCTTGTGAACCGCTCGAACCAACTCAACTACACCAAGGTCCGAATTGAGACTGACGCGGACCGGCAGACCCTGCTGGCCGATCTGAAATCGTTCGGGTTCAATGCCGGGGTCGTCCGACTCTGGGATCGCTACGCCGACTACGGCATCGTTGGCTTCTTCCTGACCCTGGCCACGCTTCACGAGTACCGGCTCGTCCACTTCGTCTTCTCCTGCCGGATCATGAACATGGGCGTTGAGCAGTATGTTTATGACTACCTGAAGCGCCCGAGCGTCGCCGTTGCCGAACCCGTCGCCAATCCGATCGTCAGCCTTCCGTCGGTGGACTGGATCAGGACCGGGTCGCGGGCAGAGGTCGTCCATCGCTTGAAGCGGTCGAAGCTGGTCCTGATCGGCGGCTGCGACATGCTGCAACTGTCGACTTACTGCTCGATGCAATCCGTCGAGTTCACCAACCGGGATGTGCGGGGTTTGATCAAGCGCCTGGACGACCCCTTCTTCATCCTGGACGATCCCGAGCGCGTGCGGCAGAGCGAGCTCCGACCGCTGATCCCAGCGTTCCAGGCTGACGAGATGATCGAGCTGCACGCCGCCGTTCGCGAGGCCGACGCGGTCGTCGCGTCCTTCTATCAGATGATGGCGTTCAACTATTTCCGCGGGCGCGACGGCTTGATGGTTCGCTTCGACGAGGACGCCCTGAGGGCCATGCTCGCCTCGGAACAGGCGATCTGGTTCGTGCGACACTTTAGCTTCGTGGAACTCTCGCAAGACGAGCGCCATGCCCTGGTCGGACGGTCTCTGGTGCGGTTATCGAGCATGGCGAAGCCCAGCTCAAGAATCATCATCCTGCTGGAGAACGTCAGGAAGCTGGAGAACAACCCAGGCGAGCGCCATCTGCGGGATCTTTACAACGAGTTCGTCAAGCGGCAGTGCAAGCGGCTCGACAATCTGACCTATCTCGACGTCAATGCGGTGATCAGTCTCGACTGGCTCTGGGATGATGGCTTCCACATGCATCGCCAGGGGTATTACGAGCTGGCGCAGGCCGTGACGGAGATCATCGAGGTATCCCGGTCGTACGTCCCGGACCTCAGTTAATCGCATGTGCCTGGATGTGGCTCGTCGGCGCCCGGCCCGCTCCCGACGGGGATTCCGACAGTCTCCATGCATCGATCCCCTCGCGGAATAACTCCCCCTCCGCGTCGGACACCTCCAAGCAACCACACCTCAAAGCAATGGGTCAAGATCCGGAGAGGATCTCCGCTTCTGGAGGGACGACGGCCGGGCCGCGGCGGTCGTGTCGTGGCGGATTTTCCGGTTTGGGCGGCTCTTTGGCTGATCGTGGCCGCGGGTTTCGACCGATTTTGAGGTTGTGACGATCCCGCCAGCGCATGCGGGTTCTGTCGAAGGGGGCGATCTTGCCGAGTGCTTCGGCTCATCTTCATGCGCCGTGAGCGCCGATATTGAGTGGTGCCGGGCAACACGGCCTCGGTCCAGGACGGACGAGTCGAGCGTTAGGAGATAATGGAATGTCTCAGCCATCCCGACCGCAGGCACGCGGCCCTGCGCAACGGCGTCGTCGTGAAGTCCAGCTCGAACAGCCGATCCCGCTGGAAGACCGGCGGCTGCCGGCGCCCGTGGTCACCCTCTACCCGTTGACCGCGACGTTCACGGCGACCACCCCGACCCCGACCAACTCCGACCTGGGTACGGTCACGGTCACGGCGAGTTCGACGGCCGCCCCGCTGACGGCCGCGCCGATCACCTCGGTCGCCGAGCTGACGTCGAACCAGTCGTTCGGCGGCGACATCGTCAATATCACGCCGGGCCCCGGCGGCGTCTTCGGCAGCGACGTCTACGCGATCTCGCGCGGTGCCGGTGGGAATACCAGCGCGATCAACCGCCCGGGCGTCATCTATCGCGTCGACCCCGCGACCGGAAAGGCCAGCGTCTTCTTCGACCTGAATACCGTGCTGAGCCAGACCGACCCGGCCAGCACGACGCCCACCCCCGCCGGGAATTCGATGGGCGCGGGGACCGGGCTGGTCAACTGGTACAGCATGGCCTTCGATCCGAATGGGAAGTTCGACGGTACGCCCTCGCTGTTCGTCGCCAGCGTCGACCGCTCCGACCCCAACAAGAACATCATCTTCCAGATCTCGCCCAGCGGCACGCTGATCGGCGTCTTCGCCCAGTTCACCGACGGGCTGGCCTCGCTGAAGTTCAACATCAATCCCACGGCCATCCTCATCCCGCCGCAGCAGGACCAGTCGTTCCTCAACGGCATGCTCGCCGGCAACGGCGAGAGCAGCACGACCGGAACGTTCGCCGCTCTGTACTTCGACGCGAGCGTCTATTCCCCGGGCCAGGTGCTGAGCAACTCCAACCTGCCCAACGGCGTCGCCCAGGAGCCGTACCTCGGCCTGCCGACCACCAGCAACGTCCTGAATGTCAACAACACGGTCGTCGCCGGGGCCACGGTCAACACCGGGCCGATCGTCGGGATGACCTCGTCCAACGCCAGCTACGGCAACCAGGTCTTCTCGGTCTTCACCGACTTCGGGACGCCGGCCGGCGGCGGCATCCCCGCGCGACCGGGCTATAGCGGTGTCCAGGGGAGTGCCACCGGCAATCTCTTCATCGGCGAGGGTGCCAACGCCACGACGACCCTCGCCGCCGGCGCAGCGACCGACTTGCAGCCCGCCGCCGAGACGCCCTTCCGGCGGTTCTACGGGATCGCGTTCGACCAGTACGGCTACTTCTCCCAGGGTTTCACCGTCAGCTCGTCGTCGTCGTCGACCACCAGCGGGACGACGATCTCCCTCGGCAGCAACGGAGCCGCGTACGCCGGCAGCCTCTTCGTCAGCGACCTGGCTTCGGGGCTGTACGTCACCGTCACGCCGATCGCGCCCTTGCCCACGACGCCGATCCTCGTGCCCATCCAGAGCACCGGCGGGACGGTCAGCGTCACCACCGACTCCTCGGGCACCGTCATCCCGGTTATCTCCGGCGGCACCACGCTCGGCGGCCGGATCATCCGGATCTCGCCCACCGGGACTGTCTACCAGTTCGCCCAGGGCTTCGACACGTCGGGCTCCCAGACCTATACCAGCTTCGAGAACTCCACGCTCTCCATCGGCTTCTCGTCCGACGGGACAATCCTCTATGCCGCGGACAACCAGGGGATCTGGCAGTTCAAGACGACGGCCGACCTCGCTGATTCGACGAGCGGCAGCCTGATCGGCCTGAGCGACCTCCGCGCCCTGGGCGTGCCCTACGACGGGCAGAACCAGGCCATCGCGGTCGTGGACACCGGCGTGGCGGGGACGGCCACCTCGTTCCGCGGCCGGGTCGCACCCGGGTACAACGTTACCACCGGCAGCCTGGGCAACCAGGACCTCGCCTCGCCGACCGGGTCGGTGAGCACCACGGGTACCGGCGGCACCGGCGGCGGCGGCGGAGCCGGCGGCGGCGCCGGCGGGACCGGAAGTACGACCAACCAGGTCCTGTCGATCGGCCTCGCCGGCCACGGGACCCCGGTCGCCGGCGTCGTGGCCCAGCTTGTCCCCCAGGCCACGATCGACCCGATCGACATCTTCAACCCGTTCGCGGGCGCCGGCTCCGTCAGCCTGACCGGCTCGGCCTCGACGGGCACCGGCGGCACCGGCGGGACCGGGGGCGCCGGCGGCGGCGCCGGCGGTGCCGGTGGCACCAGCACCATCGTGTCCAACGACAACGGTGCCGACGCCACCACGCTCTACGACGGCCTCCAGTACCTGGTCCAGCACCCGTTCGTCAACGATCCCATCCGGCCCGGGCAGGTCGATCGCGTGATCGCCGCGGTGTACGCCTTCGGCACCCCGTTCACCTTCCAGAGCGAGGCCCAGGCCTACAAGCAATTCCCGCAGGTCGTCATCGCGCTCAAGAACCAGTACCACAAGCTGCGCAAGGAGGGGATCGCCAACATCGCGGCCACCGGCGAGTTCGGCGCCCCGCTCGGTGCCGGCGCCTCGACCTCATCGGGCGCGACCGGCGGAGTCGGGGGGACCACCGGCGCCACCACGACCAACACGCTCGCCGCGAACAACGCCCAGAATTCCCGCGTCGGCGACGTGCAGGGCATCTCGCTGCCGGCCGTCATCAACGAGGTGATCTCGGTCACCGGCGTGTACTCGTTCCCGTTCATCAACACGCCATCGACGTCGCCGATCGACACCCCTAGCGGCGTGATCCCGCAGCCGGCCGGGCCGATCCTCCTCTTCGGCAACAATCTCACCATCACCTCGGGTTCGGGCTCCAGCGGCGGGACCGGCGGCACGGGGAACACCGGGACCAACGCGACCAGCAACGTCCAACTGCTGGCCTCGGGCGACATCAACATCTGGGCCGACCGTATCCCCGGTGCGGTCAACCGCAGCGTCGGCACCGACTTCGCCGCCCCGGCGTTCAACGTACCGACGTTCGCCCGCCCGTTCGCCCCGACGCTCACGAACAGCGCCACCACCGGCGGGACCGGCGGCACCGGCGGCGGCGCCGGAGGCACCGGTGGCACCGGCGGCACCGGGACCGGCACCACGACCGGCGTGATCTCCAACCCGCTCACCTTCAACCAGGTCGGGACGTCGATGTCGGCGGCGATCACCACGGGTGCGTACGCCCTGGTGTCCTCGGCGCTCAACTACTGGACCGGCCTGGCGCACTCGCCGAACGGCTATACGGCCGACGCGTACCTCAATACGCCCGTCGGGACCAACTCGCTGACCTTCGGCAGGCACGCCTTCAAGAACCTCTCGGCGTGGAACACGCCCGACGGGATCAACGGTATCCTCGCCTGGACGGCCGTCCCCGCGACCGACGTCAACGACCAGAACACCATCTCGACGCCGTTCCAGCTCCCCGGCAGCACGGCCTATCCGTCCTACGCGCGGATCTCGGTCAGCAACGCCATCGCCGCGGTCGAGGGCACCCAGGCCATCAACTACCTCACCCGGCACCACGACTGGGGTTACATCGACACCAGTCACACGGGATTCATCACGGCCCAGGAGCTCACGACCTTCGTCGACAACGCCGCCTCCATGGGCTTGCCCGAGGCCGGTGCCATGGCCGCGCTCCTCGGCGGCACGGCGACCTACGGGCCGGTCGAGGCCGGCGTCAACAACACGGTCTACAACGAGAACCCCGACCAGCCCGCGGCCGAACAGCGGCGGTTCAACTTCTTCAACTACGCCGCCTACGGCCAGCTCACGGGTGCGATCAGCATCAACGCGTACAAGATGCTCGGCCGCACCCTGCTGCCGTCGCCGGACGCCTACACCATCATCGACCGCCAGCGTGCGTCGGCCAACGGCTTCCTGCTGGCCCCGACGACACCCCGCAACTTCACGGGCCTCGCACGCCTGTCGCCCAGCTTCATGTGGGTCCCCAGGACCGCGATCGCCCGATACCGCAACATCACCCCTGCCCAGTTCACCGTCGGGCAGAACCAGAAGACCGGCACCTACCTGCCGATCTTCACCCTCTTCGACCCCACGATCACGTCCAGCGCGAACACGACCAACAACTCGGTCATCGGCATGACCAGGTCCGGGGTCGTCCAGGGCCGGAACCTGACGGTGAACTATACCATCAGGACCCCCTCGCCCACCCCGTCGCCGACATCGTCGAGCCCGGGCAGCACGACGGCCGGGACGGGGTCCACCAGCACCGGTACGGGCACGGGCTCCGGCAACTCGGGATCGAGCAACACCAGCACCGGGGCCTCGAGCACCGCTTCGGCGGGCACCGGGTCCACGAGCACCGGGGCCTCGAGCACCGGGTCCGGCACGGCGTCCGGCACCACCGGGGGCAGCGGCAACACGTCGCCCACCTCAACCGGCCTGACCTCCTCGACCACCGCCTCAACCGAGAAGGCGTTGATCAACGCCCTGCTCGCCCTGGCCGGTCAGGGCGGTTCCTCGACGGGCTCGCCGACAACCACGCCCACCTCCAGCCCGACGAGCAGTCCGTCGCCCACCTCGACGGGCTCGACTTCGCCAAGCACGCCCACGACGGTCTCCGTCGCCGGGACGATGATTCCCGTCTCGTCGTCCACGACGACGGGCGTCTCGGGGACGACCACCGGGTTGGGCACGACCTCGCCGCCGACGCCGAACACGCCGACACCGACGTCCGCCGGGACGCCGACGTCCACGCCGACACCGACGTCCACCGGGACGCCGACGTCCACGGCGACGCCCAGTTCCGCGACGCCGCCGGCGCCGGCCCCGCTGGCCTACGCCGTTACCATCGACCCCACGGCCTCGGCTTCACCGAGCGCACAGGCCCAGGTGCCCTCACTGGCCGAGCGTCGGGCCATGAACCGGATGCAGACGCGCAGGGCGCACCCGAAGAAGAAGGAATCGTCCCTCGCTCACAACTTCGACAAGTTCTGGAGCCGCATCAAGAAGCCCTTCGTCTGAGCCCGCCTTCAGACGCCCGGGTCACCCCCCTTCGGGCCGGCCGGCCCCCGCGATTAGCGGGGACGGCCGGCTCGCTCATTTTCCGGGCTGTAAGTCGCTCGTCCTCCTCCGGCGTGGGTCCTGGACAGCCTACTGGCACCCCCGGCCCGCCGCCCGTATGCTGATTCCCGCCCTCCACCGGCGACGCCGCGCCCGGGGCTGGCGCGTCGGACGGACGGCCCGACCTGGAGCACGCATCATGGGACCAATCGAGCGCAGGACGTTCCTCCGCACCGCGAGCCTCTCATCGGCCGCCGCCCTGCTGCCGGGCGCCTTCGCGGCCGCCGGGCCGCCGGCACCGCGGTGGAAGAAGGCTTTCATGCTGGGCCTGTCCGAGGGCTCGCCGCTGCCGACATTCCAGCTCCTCAAGGAAGCCGGATTCGATGGCGTCGAGCTGCCCAGCCCGAACCGCCTCGACCGCTCCGCGGTCCTCGAGGCGCGCGACCGCACCGGCCTGGTGATTCACGGCGTCAGCGGCTCGCGGCACTGGCAGGACACCCTCTCCGACCCCGATCCTCGCGTGGTAGAGCGCGGGCTCGCCGCCATCCGCCAGGAGCTGGACGACTGCCGCGCCTATGGTGGTACGACCGTGCTCGTCGTCCCGGCCGTCGTCAATCGCAAGGTCGGTTATCGCGACGCCTACGAGCGGTCCCAGGCGAATATCCGCCGCCTCATCCCCGACGCCGAGAAGCACGGCGTCAAGATCGCCATCGAGGAGGTCTGGAACCGCTTCCTCCTCAGCCCGATCGAGTTCGCCCGCTACATCGACGAGTTCCAGTCCCCCTGGGTCGGTGCCTACTTCGACGTCGGCAACGTCGTCGAGTACGGCTATCCCGAGGAGTGGATCCGCGAGTTAGGGAAGCGCATCCTCAAGATCCACATCAAGGAATACGCCAAGCCGAAACGGTTCGACTACCGCCTCGGCGAGGGGAAGGAGATCGACTGGCAAGCCGTCCGCGACGCGCTCCGCGCCGTGGGCTACGACGGCTGGATCACCGCGGAGGTCCCCTTCGGCAACCTCGAGCAGATGAAGGACGTGGCCCGGCGCATGGACCATCTCCTCCAGGGAGATTGAGGCTCCTCTGCCAGTCCCGAAGCGCCCCGGGCCGCGCCGGGGCGTTTCAGGAGCTGCGCGAACCCGAGGCAGTCGCCTCGAGGATCGACTCGGCCGGCGACGGCCGGGCGACCGGCCCGACGGCACCGGCACCGGACTGCTCTTCCTCGCGCCGCGCGGCCTCTTCGGGGCGCATCGCGTAGAGGATCAGGGTCAGGGCGCCGGCGACCAGCATGTTATCGGCGAAGTTGAAGATCGCGCAGTCGAATCGGATCGGGTCGACGTGGAAGTGGACGAAGTCGCGGACGTGGCCGAAGACCAGCCGGTCATAGCAGTTACCCAGCGCCCCGGCCATGATCAGCCCCAGCGCCACCGTCAGCGCCCGGCTCGACGCCGCGCCCAGGAAGAACAACCAGTAGCAGATGATCACGGCCGCCACCAGCGAGAGGCCGGCGAAGATCAGGCTGCTGCCGGGCCACCCCGCGCCGAAGCCCCACAGAGCGCCGGTGTTCTCGCTCGTCTGAAGCTCGAGCACCCGCGGCACGACCGAGACGATCCGCCGGTGCGGCGGGCCGATCCGCGCGAAGACCATGGACTTGGTGACCAGGTCGAAGGCCAGCCCGCCCAGCGCGATGGAGCCGAACAGCAACAGTCGCCCGAGCCCCACTCCGCCGCCGATTCGCCTCATTCGCCACCCTCCAGCTTTCGTGCGCAACGGATGCAGTGTCGCGCGTAGGGGATCGCCTGGAGCCTCGGACGGGAGATCGCCTCGCCGCACTCGGCACACTGGCCGAACGTGCCGTGCTCCATCCGGTCGAGCGCCTCGTTGATCATTCCCAGCGTCCCCTGCTCGTTCTCGATCAGGCCCAGGGTGAATTCCTGATCGTAGTTCTCGGTGCCCAGGTCGGCCATGTGCAGCGGGACGCTCGAGACGCTGCCGCTCGCCCCGGCCGACGGCCGCCCCAATGCCTCATCCGTCATCCGATCCAGATCGCCACGCAGCCTCGACCGCAGCGTCTGGAGAATGCGGCGGTACGATACCAGATCCTCGTTCTTGAGAGCGCTCGCCATCTGACGTAACCTCTCGTCCTGCGGGTCCCCGGAATCCGCCGACGGAGGGTCAACGGAATCCTAGACCCTCGCCCCGTCGGGGTCAATCCGAACACGTCGCCCTCGACCAGGAAGACCCCCGAAATGCAGCATCCGCCCGGGGACATCCCGCGTCACGGACGATTCCAGCCTACACCGCGCGCGACGGCGAAAGCCACCCCCACCCCTGACTTTCCTCCGCGGAGGACCAGCGATCATCGCCGTCCGCATAAACCCAATCCAACAGCCAAGCATTTGCCAGCCCGTGGCGACCGCCGCGGATCGGATTTCCCGCGCGTGGCCAATCCGTTAGGATGGGGCGGTGTGACGAACCGCCTTCCGTCCCCGCCCCCGGGGACAAGACCCGGAGACGCCATGACCCACGGTCCCGGCTCCTGCAAGCTCATCTTCATCACAGGCGCCACCGGGCTGGTCGGCGGGCATGTGGCCGAGGAGGCCTGCCTGCGCGGGCATCGCGTCCGCGCCCTGGTGCGGCCCAGCAGCGACACCCGATGGCTCGACCGCCTGGGCGTCGAGCGGGTCGTCGGCGACCTCGAGAACGCCGCCGCCCTCCGCGAGGGCGCCGCCGGCGCCGACTGGATCATCAATTGCGCCGCCAAGGTCGGCGACTGGGGCTCGCTGGAAGAGTTCCGCCGGCTCAATGTCGAGGCGCTGCGGCTGCTGCTCGACGCCGCCTGCGACGCTGGGGTTGAGCGGCTGGTGCACGTCAGCTCGCTGGGGGTCTACGAGGGCCGAGACCATCACGGCACCGACGAAACGACTCCCCCGGCGGCCAACTCGCTCGACGCCTACACCCGCTCGAAGACCGAGGCCGAGGCCCTGGTCCTCGACTACGTCAAGGGCCGCGGCCTGCCGGCCACGGTCGTCCGACCCGGCTTTATCTACGGCGAACGCGATCGGACGGTGCTCCCGAAGCTCCTGACCAACCTCCGCCGTGGCACCTTCGCCTTCTTTGGCTCGGGCGAGCAACGGCTCAACTGCGTGTACGTCAAGAACCTGGTGCACGCCATCTTCCTTGCGGCCGAGTCGCCGGCGGCCGTCGGCGAGGTCTTCAACGTCACCGACGGCCAGCCCGTGACCAAGAAGCTGTTCGTCGGCCGGGTCGCCGAGCTCGCCGGCCTGAAGGTCCCCACGCGGCACATCCCGCTGCCGGTCGCGCGGGTCCTGGCGACCGCCGTGGAGGGGGTCGCCAGGCTCGTCGGGGCGACCAGGCCCCCGATCATCAACAAGGCCCGTTACAAATTCCTCGGTCTGAACCTGGATTATTCGATCGACAAGGCCCGGCGCGTGCTGGGCTATCAGCCGCCGTACACTTTCGAAGAAGGAATCACCCGCGCCATGGCCGAGCACCGGCAGGACGCGGAGCAGGAGCCCGCCGCCGCGGCCGCCGGATAGCCGAGCGACTCGCGTCGCATGGCCGCCGCACCTCGAAAGACCACCACCCAGGAGAACCCCCATGAGTGCCAACGTCCAGGGCCGTCGCGTCGCCGTGCTCGTCGAGAAGTTCTATGAGGACCTCGAGCTGTGGTATCCGGTCCTCCGCCTCCGCGAGGCGGGCTGCGACGTCAAGATCGTCGGCCCGAAGGCCGGCGAGACCTTCGCCTCGAAGCACGGGTATCCCGCCAGGTCCGAGGCCGCGGCGAGCGACGTGAAGGCCTCCGACTTCGACGCCATCGTGATCCCCGGCGGCTACTCGCCCGACCACATGCGGCGCCACCCCGCGATGGTCGAGCTCGTCACCCAGGCGGCGCGCCAGGGGAAGGTCCTCGCCGCGATCTGCCACGGGCCCTGGATGCTGTGCTCGGCGAAATGCCTCAAGGGCCGCAAGGTCACGGGCTTCTTCGCGATCCGGGATGACGTGGAGAACGCCGGCGGGGTCTGGGAGGATGCCGCCTGCGTCCGCGACGGCAACCTCGTCACCAGCCGTACCCCCGACGACCTCCCGGCGTTCATGCAGGGCATCTTCGCCGCGCTCGAGGAGGCCGGCAGGAAGTGATCAATCGGTGCCGCCGCGGCCGCCCGCTCATCGCCGCTGTGCCAGCACTCGGACCAGTTCGTCCGGCTCGACCGGTTTGACGAGGTAGGCGTCGAACAGCAAGCTGGTGGACTCCTCGGGAGCATACCCCGAGAGTGCCACCAGCGGGATGTTCGTCTGGCGTCGCAGCTCGCGGGCGACCGCGTAGCCATCGAGTGTCGGGAGGCCGACGTCCAGGATCACCAGGTCTGGCCTGAGGCGAAAAGCCTTCTGAAGCGCCTCCTGGCCGTCCCGCGCCAGCTCGACGGCGTATCCGGACTGACGCAGGAGGATCTCGGCGCTCCGGGCGGCGTCGAGGTTGTCGTCGACCAGCAGAATCCGACGGATCGTCGGCGAGGCCTGGGCCGCGCCGCCGGCATCGGTGTCCGATCCGACGGCCAGGGGACCGACCGACGCCGGCCCCTCGCTCCTCTCTGGGGCCGCTGGCCTGCTCGACGGATCCTGCTGTCCGTCCACGCCCGGCGCTCGCCAGGCTTCGGCCGCGGCGCCTGTGGGGAGGCGGATCGTGAACACGGCCCCCTGCCCCGGGCCATCGCTGGCTCCCTCGAGGCTCCCGCCGTGCAAACGGAGAAGGTGGCGGGCGAGCGTCAGCCCGATTCCCAGCCCGCCCGGCGAGCGGGCGAGCCCCTGGTCGGCCTGGACGAACATGTCGAAGACCCGCGCCAGCATCTCGGGGGACAAACCGGGGCCGTCATCCCGCACCTCGACCACCGCCGTGCTGCCATCGAGTCCGAGCGTTAGCTCGATCCGGCCGCCGGGGTCGGTGAACTTCGCCGCGTTCGAAAGCAATGCCGCGATCGCCTGCTCCAGGCGAACCGGGTCCCCCGACAGCAAGATCGACGGTGGATCGGAAGTGATGGTCAGTGTATGCCGGCGAGTCTCGATCGCCGGTTTGACCGACTCGACCGCGCGGGCGGCGATCTCCACCAGGTCGACCGAGGAAATGCGTAGCTCGATCCGATTGAGCGAGATCCGCGAGACTTCCAGCAGGTCGTCGACGATCCGCTTGAGCACGATCGTCTGGCGCTCGATCATCTCGCGGGTCTCTCGCGCGATCGAATCCCCGGCGGGGAGAAGATCGCGGAGGATATAAACCCCCGTCAGGATCGGGGCCAGGGGATTGCGAAGCTCGTGCGAGAGCATCGACAGGAACTCGTTCCGACGACGGTCGACGGCCACCAGCTCCTCGGTGCGGGCACGAAGCCGTTCCTCCATCAGCTTGCGCTCGGTCAGGTCGCGCATGACCTTGACGAATCCTCGCAGCTCCCCCGACTCGTCCCGGACCCGCATGAGCACGCCGCTGCACCAGAAGCGGGAACCGTCCTTCCTAACGTGCCAGCGGTCGTCGGAGGCGCGACCGCGCGCCGTCGCTTCCGACATCTCACGCCTCGGGACGCCTTTCTGACGATCCTCGTCGGTGAAAAAGACCTCGATGGACAGGCCGATTGCCTCCGACTCGGAATAGCCGAGAATCCGCTCGGCGCCGACGTTCCAGCTCGCGACGCGACCCTCGGGATCGAGGAGGATGATCGCGTAGTCGCGCGCCGAGTCGACCCAGGCGGCCAGGAGCTCACCCGTCGGGTCCATCGAGGTCTTCTGTGGATCGATGGTTGTCATAAGTCGACGGCCAGCCCTCGCGATCAGGTCGCTACGGATGGTGGTTCGTCCGGGCAGAGCGACAGTCCGAGGGCATCGGCCAGCTTGTCAGCCGTGGTCAGATTCAGCCCGCGCTCGTCGTTGAGAAAGCGCTGGACCGCGTCGACCGACACCCCCGCCTGCTTCGCCGCGGCGTAGGCCGTCAGGCCACGCTCGCTGATGGCTTCCTTCAGGCCCTTGCTTATCGGGCCCCCGTCATCCCGCTCCAACTTCCGGTCGCTCATGGATGAATCTCTCCACGGCATCGACCAACAATGGCCGACACACCCAATCCCCTTTTTCAGCAACCTATATGCCAACTGGCGTGTAATCCGTTTGGCGTACAATCCGCTGGCGAACCGGATTGGGAGAACGGAATGGTGGGCCGGATTGTCCCAGGGGCTGGACGTCCGCTATGCTGTCGGCCTGCGCCCGGGATCGTCGGCGGTCCCCGCGTGGCCGGCGTGGCGGAACGGCAGACGCTGAGGACTTAAAATCCTCTGGTGGGGAACCACCGTGTGGGTTCGAATCCCACCGCCGGTACTTGACAGTTCGAGACAGTTCGAGCCAAAGTCGCCATCCCGCAAGCACTTCCGCCTCGCGGCAGTCGAGTCCCTCTCGGTCAGCATCACGCCAGTTCAAGAATACGGACGTACAGTAAAGGCAAGGCGGCGCTCGCTCCCGCGCTACCGGAACTGCTCCCGGCGCGCTACCGGCCGATCCCGACCTGGCGGTCGTCGTCGAGGCCAGGTCCTCGCTGCCGGCCGCCGTCCGCGCCGCGGTCGTGAAGCGGGCCCGTGGGGCCGGTGATCTCTCCATGAATGGTGCCAATGTTCCCGGAACCGCGAACAGAGTCGACGAACACAGTCATGCAAGGTTTCGAGATGAATCGATCGGGGAACACGGTCGGGGTCGGTGCCCGCCGTCCGCTTTCCAGCGCGGTGCCGCAGGGCGGGTGGAAGATGAGCGTCAATCACCCGCTGTTGCCGGCGGCGGCCCGGGGCGCGTGCCGAGATCCGGCAGCGCGCGGCCCAGACGTTCGGCCCCCTGCGGGCTCCTTCAGGTCGACCTCACCGGCGATGCCCGGATGGCCTCTTGCTCCCAGATCGCGGCCGAGGTCGGCCTGACCGAGACGGCCGTCCATCCGTCGGCGAGCCGGCTCCGCAAGCGATACCGCCAGGCCCTCCGCGACGGGGTCGCCGCCACTCTTGACGAGCCCTCGGACCAGGCCATCGAGGCCGAGATCCGCGACCTTTTCGAGGCGCTGGGGTGGTGATCCTGAAAAACGTCTGTAGAGCGTCTGTCGGTTGCTTCGCCCACGGAAAAAGGAGACAGGCACCCGGCCCTGTCGCAGTCGGAGGCGGTTTTCGTGGTTCGGGCGGGCCGTGAGCCAGTCCCCTTTTTCCTTCGCTGTACGTGATGCAAAGGTGAAGCGCTCTAGAGCGCATTGCAGATGGGTGGCACACGGAGGGGCCGGGCCGGCCAGGAGTCGGTGCCGACGGGGCTCTGAGCCCCCGTCAGGGGGCGATCGGACGTAGCCGGGGGGCGTCAGCCCCCCGGGCCGGGGTC
>DAIDHB010000497.1 GCA_027452145.1 Planctomycetales bacterium | reverse complement strand
GACCTCGGCCCGCACCAGCACCGAGCGGAGCAATACCGTCTGAGCCAGCGCGACGTTATATCTGTCGATCAGCCGCTGCGCCGTGATGTCCTCGAACCGGAGCAATCGGTTCTCGTCGCGGAGATCGGCAAACAGCGTGTTGAGCAGGGTCTCGGGCGCGACCTGTAGCTCGCGGCCGACCTCGGCCAGCACGGCCTCTCTCTCGAACCTCGGCCGATGGCCGGGCGCGGCCCCGGCGAGCAGCCGGCGGCGGTACTCGGCCGCCGCGGTGAAGACCTTTTCGCGGACCTCGTCCGGCGGAATATCGGCGACGACCTCGAACTCGGCGCGGTCCTCCAGCACCTTGGCCAGCCCGCGATGGACCTGCGTCGCCTTGCCGCCGCCGCCGAACAGTTCGTCGACCTCGGCCTCGATCTCGCCGCGGGTCATCCCCGTGCCCTCGCGGTAGAGGAGCAACAGGCTCTCCGCCGCCTCGAGCCAGTGCGCGGCCTCGCGGTCGATGTACAGCGGGACCACCCGCTGCTTCGCGTACTTGACTCGGATGAGGTCGCCTGTGAGCATGCGTCGAAGCCAACCTGCCTGGGGGTGCGGTCGTCAGCCGGCCGATCCGACCAGTAACGACCTCGTCAGATCATCGCCCATTGCCGGAAAAATCGGGCTCTTCACGCGCGCCGTGCAAGATCGTCAAGATCTCCACGTATTGAAGCCGCTCGTTCACCCGGTAGAAGACGCGATACATGCCGCACAGGATCTCTCGAACATCGCCACTCGCTCGCTTCTTGTATCGGGGACCGATCCTGGGAAAGGTCCGGAGTATCTCGATGTGATCGATGATCGACTCGGCGAGCCGCTCGGCTGCCTGAGGATCCCTCCCCGCGGCGTAGTTGATGATCGACTCGAGATCGTCGGCCGCCGCCGGTGTCCACCTTATTTCGAAATCCATTTCTGGATCCTCTTCTTCACTTCATCGTGCGAGATCGTCCGGCCGGCGTCAGCCTCCTCCTCTCCTCTTCGGATGGCCGCCAGCACAACGACTTCCTCGACGATTTCGTCGATGCTCGAGTCGTCGGGAAGCTTGCGGATCGCCTCGATCATAATCTCCTTGTTTGACATGGTCGTTTTGCCTCCCGCTGAAGGGGTTCCCCGAAGATCATTGTATGAGTTGACCTAAATTGACTCCGTCACCTCGTCGAGCGGACAAGTAGTCGACACCGGACCTACTGATCTTTGCCCGGCTCCGGCCGATCGCGCGGCGGAGGCGGCGCCGGCTTTCCGTCATACGCGCTGTGCTGCCGCCGCCGGTTCGAGGTGAACTCCTCGACCGTGTCCCGGGTGATGACCTCGTACAGCACGGCCTCCTTGTCGCCCGACTTGCGGAGCACCCGCCCCAGGCGCTGGACGTGCTCGCGCACCGAGCCCGAGCCCGACAGGATCACCGCGACATTCGCCTCGGGGACGTTGACGCCCTCATTCAGCACCCGCGACGTCGCGACGATCGGGTACTCGCCCGAGTTGAACTTCAGCAAAATGTCGCGCCGTTCCTTCGTCTTGGTCTGATGCGTGATCACCGGCACGAGGAACTGCCGGGCAATCGTGTACACCGTGGCGTTGTCATGCGTGAAGATCAACACGCGATCGCCGCTGTGCCGCTCGAGCAGCCGGCCCAGCAGGTTGAGCTTCGCCGGCGCGGCCAGCGCCAGCTCGCGCTGTTCGCGATAGGCGCGAAAGGCCTCGCGGCCCTCGGGCGACCGGTGTGCCACGTAGATGAACTGGCTCCAGCCGTTCGGCTTGCGCATGTCGATCCCGGACATGCGGACGAACTCGCGATAGAGCTCGCGCGCCTGCTCGTACCGCACGCGCTCTTCCTCGCTCAGGTGCACGTACATCGTGTTGATGCTGTACTCGGCCAGGTAATGGCCCCTGAGCTGCGTGATCTCACGACGGTAAACGATTGGCCCGATCAACTGGTCGAGGTGGATATGGTTGTTATCAGCGCGCTCGGGCGTCGCGGTCAGGCCCAGGCGATAGGGAGCGATCGCGCAGGTCGCCGCCAGGCCGTACGTCGGCCCCGGCAGGTGGTGGCACTCGTCAAACACGATCAGGCCGAACCGATTTCCCAGCCGGTCCATGTTCAGGTAGGCCGAGTCATACGTCGTGACCGTGAGCGGCTTGATGTCGTAATATCCGCCGCCGAGCAGACCGACCTCGGTTCCGAAGGCCAGCACCAGCTCGTCGTACCACTGGTTCATCAGGTCGATCGTGGGCGTGATGACCAGCGTCGGCCGGCCGGCGCGCTCGATCGCCATGTTGGCCAGGTGCGTCTTGCCCGTGCCGGTCGGCAGCACGACCACGCCGCGGCCGCCGGCCTCCCACCAGGCCTTGAGGCCCTCGACCTGGTGCGGGAACGCCTGCTTGGCCACCTGGAGCCGCCACGAGGATGGCTCATACGACCGCGCGGCGTCCTGATAGGACCGCTTGCGCGCCCGCAGTTGCTCGACGATCGTCCGGTACCAGATCGCCTCGGCGCGGTACTGCCGGGTGCGGAAGTCGTACTTCAGCCCCGGCGGCGGCGAGTCGTCTCCCTCGGACAGCCCCTCGACGATCAGGGTGCCGGCCTCGAAGACCAGGCGGAGCGGCCCGTTCGCGGCCGTGGCGGCGTGCCCGTTGGTGGAACCGGCGGGGTCGCTCATGGCGTGGGGCCCCCGTCGTCGCCCGGCCGCCGATTCGGCTTTCGAACCTTCAGCCAGCCGAAGAGATTCGCGACAGGTAGTCGATAGCCCGCGAGAACCGGCTCGCCCTCCAGGACCCCGTCCGAATGGATCCTTCCGACAAGCTGCCCCGCCCGATAGACCTCGACCGTCTTCCGGATCGGGTCGATCAGCCAGCCCAGCGCACAGCCGTTGGACGTCGAGAAGACGATCCGCTCGCGACATCTCCGGGCCGGCTGATCGGGCGAGACGACCTCGATGTGGATGTCGGGCGGGTAGGGCGTGGGGTCGAGGGCTTCGCCCTCGTCGTCAGTCTCGATGTGCTCGTCGAGCAGGAAGGCAACATCGGCGACGATCGATCGCCCGGCGAACGTGCACCGCAGCTCCGGGAACGCAACGCCGAGCCCGCGTGGCTCCGCGAAGGCGTCGAGGTGGTTCATCAGGCCCTTCTCGAGCAGTCCGTGCTTCTTCTGCGGCGACATCTTCGCCTCGATCCTCCCGTCGACATACTCCAGGTACGGCCCCTCATCGATCCCCGGCAGGCGGAGGAACTCATCGAGTGTCAGCGTCTCGCGGACCCGCGGCGCGGTGGCCATCGTTCCCTCGTCCCCTCACGAGCCCACAGAACAGATCCCCGGGCCGTTCTACCCGATCCGCCCGGACCCGAAAATGCCGGATCGGACGATCGGACTGTACTCCAGTTTATCCGAAAGATTGCGGCGGAGCGAGGCACGAGCGCGGCCGGAGATGCGGTCACGACCCGTGCCGCTTCCGATCCTGCCGGCCCCGTCGAGCCTGCGGCGGCCGCCTCGGGCCTCGGGACGAGTCGCGGATCTCCTGGAGGGCCCGGCGTTCGGCCTCGGTGAGCTCGCGCCACTGGCCCGGCAAGAGCGAGCCGAGCCCGATCGGGCCGATCGCGACCCGGACCAGCCGGAGCGTGGGATGCCCGACCGCGGCCGTCATCCGGCGGACCTGGCGGTTGCGGCCCTCGCGGAGCGTCAGCCGCAACCAGGCGGTCGGCACCAACTTGCGGAACCGGATCGGCACCGGCCGCTCGGGCAGTTCGGGCGGCTCCTCCAGCCGCGAGACCTCCGCCGGCCGCGTCGGGCCGTCGTTCAGCACGACCCCGCGCCGCAGACGATCGAGGGCGTCGTCGTCGGGAACATGCTCGACCTGCACGAGATAGGTGCGCGGATGCCCATAGCGCGGGTCGGTGAGCCGGTGGGCCAGCGGGCCGTCGTCCGTGAGCAGCAGCAGCCCCTCGCTGTCGCGATCCAGCCGCCCGACCGGGTAGATCCCCGGGATCGGCACGAACGCCTTCAGCGTGGCGCGCCCCTCGGCGTCCGTGAACTGGCAGAGGACGTCATACGGCTTGAACAGGGCGATCAGGCGAGGGGTCATGGCGGTGCGCCATCTCGCGCGAAGAGTCGGTTCAGCCAGGAGAGGAGTCCGCCAACCTGGGGACTGTCCGCATCGAGATAACGCTTGGTGATGGCTAGCCCCATCGGAGTGCCAGGGTCATCCTGCCACGCGAGCCAGGTGTGAATCCTGGCCTTGCTCAGGTGCTGCGCGGCGAACCGTCGCTCGGTATCGGGAATCTCGTCCACGCAACGACAGGCACGATCGTACAGCGCGTCGCCCGGCGGTACGAGGAATCTCACGTAGTCCTCGAGCATCCCCGGCACGAGGTTGTTGGGCATGATCCAGACCCCGACGCGAGGAGCCTCGTCCTGCTCGATCAGGGTGCCGGCCGGATCCGGGCTCTCCGGAACGCTCCGATAGCCTGCCCGCTCCAGGACCGTTCGGATCTCCTGCCAACGGCCCAGAACGTCCGCGTCCGCGTCGACGATGATCCCGAACCGCTCGAGGTCCGTTCCGGGCTTGAGGTGGATGGCGACGCGGGCGATGAGCGATTGAAACCCTTTCTCATCCCGGATGACGAACTCCGGCTTGAAAGCATGACGTTTGAGAATGGCCGAGAGGACATGCATGTCATCCGACCCTTCGACGACGAGTAGCAGGCGATCGGCCATCAGCGGACCTCGATCTCCCCCGCGACGGCGACCTCGAGTTCCGGCTCATCGAATTCGCCGACGATGGTCCGGTCGCCCTTGCGGGCGAGGCGGATCAGCATGCCGTCCTCGTCGCTCTCGCGGGCCGTTTCCTGGAACGCCCGGATGCAGTCATAGCTGTGGGTCGTCGCGAAGACCTGGACGTTCAACCTGGCCGCAGTCCGGAAGATCAAGCGCCAGAGGTCGGCCTGGACGGAGTAATGGACGCCGTTCTCGATCTCATCAACAAGGAGCAATCCGCCTGCCGTGTGCGCCAGCGCCAGTGCGATGCTGAAAAATCGGTTAACGCCCTCGCCCAGCGAACGTAATGGTACAGGCACCACGGCCCCCTGGACCCTCGCAAATGGCACCAGACCATGGGGTTCGCGACGATCGCGAATGGCTCGAGGATGAACTTCAGGAGTCCTGAGCCCTATGTCCTCGATCTCCGGTGTGGTGATCCGGAGCGCGGCGATGACGTCTTCCTTGAGTGGAGATAGGGAGACGTCGTTCCATAAGGCCTCGGTATCAGACTGGCCGAGCCCATTCGATCCGACCCACTGGACCGGAATCTGACGCAGGGTGCCCAGGACCGGTTCCAGGGGCGCTCGGGACTCTTCACCCGATGGCGTCGGCCTGTGCACCTTGTACAGGATCGGTCGTCCGTTACTCAGGAGCTGCACGTGGTCGTCCAGCAGGAAACCAAGGGTGCGGTTGATTCTTGCCAGCTCGGTTCGGTGGACATCGACGCTCGACTTGTCGACGTCCTTCAGCCACTCATCAACAAAAACGAGAAAGATCCTAAGAGCCTGGGAAGCGGCGCCCGTGGGGCCAACAATCATGGAATCTCGAATCGTCGCGAACCTTCCGTGAAAGAGCCTCCCGTACTCGATGTCCCCGACGTCATAGTCGGCGTAACGAGGATCCCGATCGGCGATCTCATCGCGGTTGGCCAGGATGTCGAGGATGTCAGAGAACGTCCCGGGAGACGCGTACAGCCTGAGAGCCTCCAGTAAGGTCGTCTTCCCGGAATTGTTCTTGCCCACGACGAGATTCACGCGTCCAAGGCGTTCGATCCGCAGGGACTCGAAGCACCGGAAGCGCTGGATCTCAAGAGAGCTCAAGGCAGGCTGGCCAGGCATCAAAGGGATCTCCTTCGTCCTTGCATAGTACCCCGACGCCTCCTCCATTTACAGGCCAGTCGCGAGTCTGGACGGCCTGATCCACTTCCATCGGTCGCCCGGGGCCTCGCTTCGGGTTCGACGTCAACCTGCCGTATGACCTGGCTGTTTGAACGACGGCCTTCCCGGCTTGAAGTGAGCTCCTGCCAACTGGCCCCGGATCAGGACCATCGTCTTCCCCGACCGCCCCAAAACGGCCGAAGTCGTGAGCCCGTCGGCGCTCGCCTGGAACACCAGGCGGCGGGCCTTCGCGGACCGCTTGAGATGCTCAAAGGTCGCGACCCCGCCGTTGGCCATCCCGGAGAAGCGATTATGGTGGGCCTTGCCGGACGAACCCGTGCCGCCGCCCCATCTGAGCGTCACGCTGCCCGAGTACGTCGTCTCGACGTTGCCGTACCCGTCCACGACCTCGACCGACAGCGCCGCCCCCGTCGCCGTCGGGTCCACCACGAGCTGCGCGGCCGACGACGGGACCACCTGGAACGGCGGCGTCATGGCCGAGGCCGGTCCCTCCTGCGAGGCCGCCACGATCCGGTAGCCGTCGGCGGCCTGCGTGAGGGTCAACCCGCTGAACGTGGCATAACCCCCGATCGCCGGCACGGTCAGCGTCCCGCCCAGCGCGGCCCCGGCCGGCGCTCCGCTCAGGCCGATCGTGACCGTCCCGATGAAGCCCGAGTCCAGGCTCCCGTCCGGGTTCTGCACCTCGACCGTCATTCCGAACGGCTGGCCGGCGGTGACCACCGACGGCGGCGCCGTTCCGATCGCCAGCCACGGGGCCAGGTTGTCATAGGTCAGGGCCGGGGAGATCAGGCCGGCCCGCGGCGTGCCCAGCCCGGTCGACTGGTCATAGCCGGGCCCCGCCTGGAACACCCCGTTGCCGCCCATTGTGACGTCGTGGAAATACCCGGCCGGCAGGGTATACAACGCCGGCAGGACCTCGCCGGGCCCGTCGAGCGTCGAGCCGCCCGCCGATACCCGGCCCTGGTCGGCGATCGCCACGAGCGCCGCCCAGGCGGGAGCCGCCAGGCTGGTCCCGCCGGTCATCATCCAGGGGCCCTGGCCGTCGACGTTGTCGTACGAGTCGTACACCGACGCCCCCGTCTGGGGGTCCGCGTCGAACGCCACGTCCGGGATTGTCCGCTGCCCGGTCGCCTGCACCGCCTTCTGGAACGCCGGCTCGGGCTCGTACAGGCTCGTCCCCCCGCCGCCGTTGGACCAGCCCGATTCATGACCGTAGCCGCCGCCCGCGGCGAGCGAGAGCGTCGTCCCGCCGACCGCCAGCACGTTCGGCGAGAACGCCGGATACAGCCCCGGCGCACCCTGGTCGCCGGTCGCAGCGACGAACACCACCCCCTGGTGCCCCGCCGGCGTCGTGAAGACGCTGTCAAACCCCGTCTCGCCGGCGTACTCGGCCGAACCCCAGCTCATCGAGACGACCGAGACGCCCGGCAGCGAGGCGGCCGTCCGGACTCCCTGATACAGGTCGGATGAGCCGGCGCTGGCGCACTCAATCAGCACGATCGCGGCTCCCGGGGCCATCGCGTGCGCCCACTCGACGTCCATCGCCTCCTCTTCTTCCCAGTTTCCCGGCATTCCCGCACCCACCGGGTCCACGCCCGGCAGGGCCGTGCCGCCGTTCTCGTTGAGCTTCAGGAAGCCCGGCGGGTCGGGCAGCCCGTACTGCCGGTCGAATCGGGCCAGGTCGCTCGTCGCGAAGCCCGCCGCGTTGCTGTCGACCAGCGCCGGATTGTCATAGGCGTCGACGATCGCGATCGCCTGGCCGGCGCCGGTTCCCCCGGCGGCGCCGAAGCTCAGCGAGTTGAATCCATACGCCGCCGCGACCTGCGGGGGGGTGAACCCCCAGGGGGTCGCCTGGCTCCACGCCGCGGGATGGACCGAGGCCGGCGTGACCGGCGCGGTCGATGCGCCTATGGGCATCGGCTCAATCATCGGGACGGCCGGAATCGCCGGGCTCGCGGCCAGGGGCGCGAGCGGCGCGGGGACCAGCCGGAATTCGACGGCTTCTAGGCCAGGCTGGGCGCCGCGCGTTCGGCGGGCTCGCGGCGCGCAGCCCCGGCGCAGGAGGGAGACCATACGACCCTCCGCAGGTCGATGCGACTTCAACGGGGTGGTTCGTCAAGGGGTACGCCTGCGGTGCGACCGCCCCATCGAGCGGTCGCCGGCGTGCGCGGGCAGATGCCCGGGTGCTCCTCCCGGGTCGCCACCAGAAACCTAGGTCGGCTGCCTCGCCGTGCCGCGTGTTGATTTTCAGCAACACGAAAAGCGCCGGGACCCAGCAGGTCGGGCATTCCTGCCCGACGCGTCCAATCTCCGTCGGGGCGAACGTTCGACGGGCCTCCTCACCGCGGAGGCGCGGCGGTGCCCGGTGGTCCGCCGGTATCGGAGTCCTCGCCCGAACGGGCCCGGATCGATCCCGAACCGGCGGTCGACGCGGCAGATGTGACCACGGTCCCTTCTATTATTCTGGGATCATTCATCCAAACGTCAGCCATCTTGTAGCGGTAGCCCGATACCTGGCCAAGGCTTGCTACCGCGAACGCGATAGGTCGATTAGGATGGTGCTTGTCCGGGGCCCGTCCACGCTCCCCGGGCTCGCGGTCGTGCGAACGTTGTCCCCGATCGGGGGCCGGTGCCGTAAGGACAATGGTCGAGGGCGGGCCCGTCTTCGGGTCTGTCGCAGGAGCGCCAACGACATGACCGGCGACACCACCGAGGACCTCCAGAGTCTGATCGATCGCCTGCTCCGGGGCGACGACGCGGCGCGCGCCGACCTGCTTTCGCGCGCCTACCAGCGGCTGAGCCGGATCGCCTCGGCGATGTTCCATCGCGACTTCCCCGGCCTGCGCGATCGCCACGATCTGGAGAGCGTCGTCGACGAGAGCTGGGCCCGGCTGATGCGTGCGCTGGAAACCGCCCGGCCCCCTACCGTCGAGGACTTCCTCCGGCTGGTGGCGCACAAGGTCCGCCACGTCCTGCTCGACATGGCGGCCCGGCAGAAGCGGGGCGACGATCGGATGCGCGACCCCGACGGCCGCAACCGCGGCCCGGCCGGCAACCGCGAGCCGGCCGACGAGTCCCTCGAACCCGGCCGCCTCGCGCTGCTCAGCGAGTTCCACCGCCAGGTCGAGAACCTCCCCGCCGACGAGCGGCTCGTCTTCGACCTCCACTACTACACCGACCTCCCCCAGGCCGAGATCGCCCGACTCCTCGGCATGCACCCCAGGAAGGTCAGCTACCTCTGGGTGGCCGCCACCGAACGCCTGGCCGGATGGCTGGAGGGCCTCGACGACCTGCTCCTCTGAACCCGGGATATGTCGCGGCGAGGCCCGGGCCGCTCATCGGCGGCTTCCGCCGAGCCGGGGGCATCCGACATCCGACCGGCCTCGGAACACAAAGTCATGAATTGTTGCGGTTGGCATGTGCAGAAACGAATCGATTCGTTCGTTCAGGGGCCTCTCGATCGGCCAGCCGGAGATCCTGGCCGCACAAATGTTGGAAAAAGTGGTGGATTCCACTCGCAAAGCGTGAATCCATCCACTATCATCAGTCGGATCCGGGCGCTGCCTCCTGGGTGATACCTAAGGCGTCGGCATGAGAACAGTCCAGGCGGAGAGCCCGTGCCGGACGGCCCGGACACCGCCTTGCCGGGTGGGCGCATCGTCCGCCGGTTCGAGGCCTCGACCGGTGGGCGGTGCCTACCCGGCATCATCCAACCGCCCTGGGGAGACGGACTTTCACCAGCCTGACGAGGATCGGGGGTCGGGGAGAGCCTACCTGTTTCGAGGATTCTTCGTGCCGGCGTGATGTAAGGCGGGGTTGATGCGGGCGAGGAGGCGAGGCGGGCCCGGGCGGGGAATGACGAGGGGTCTTCACGGCGACGGCGGCCGCGAGCGCGACGAGTGTGCGGGTCCGGGCGCGGGGGCGTCGGGCCGGCCGGGGGCGCGGGGCCGCGACGAGATCGAGGTTGTGGAGGCGGGGATGCGTCAGTCGGCCGACGTTGGTCTGACGGAAGATACCGAGCGTGAGCTGGACTCGGCCCCGGCCCGGGAACGGGACGTGGAGAGTCCGTCGACCGCCGACACCGAGTCGGGGACCGACCCGGTGCTCGAGCTGCTGATCTGCTGGGAGGAGGCGTACGGCCGGGGCGAGGACCTCGACCCGTTGACCCTCTGCGGCGATGACCCGCGCTGGGTTGGCGCCCTGAGGGAGCGGATCGCCAAGCGGAAGCGGCTGCACGCGCTGATGGCCCTACCGCAGCAACTCGAGTCGGACCAGCCCGATGCGCCCCTGCCCGATTTCCCGGGTCACGAGGTGCTCGAGCGGATCGGGCGCGGCGGTATGGGCATCGTCTACCGGGCGCGCGACGTCCGCCTGGGGAGGACGGTCGCCATCAAGACCCTGGCCGAGGCGCGGTACGCCGAGCGGGACCAGGTCGAACGGTTTCTCGACGAGGCGAGGGCCGTCGCCCGGCTGCGCCACCCGAACATCGTGGGCATCCACGCGATCGGCGAGCACGACGGCGGGACGTACCTCTCGCTGGAATACCTGGAGGGAGGGAACCTGGCGAGCCGGCTGGCTGCAGGCCCGATGGCCCCGCGGCCGGCGGCGCAACTGGTCGCCATCCTCGCCGCGGCCGTCGATTTCGCCCACCGCGCCGGCGTCGTCCACCGCGACCTCAAGCCCTCGAACGTCCTTCTGACCGGAGACGGCGTGCCCAAGGTGGGCGATTTCGGGCTGGCCAAGCTGCTCGACTCGGACTCGGCCCGCACCTTCTCCGGCCAGGTGATGGGCACGCCGAGCTACATGGCGCCCGAGCAGGCCGAGGGGCACAGCGGCCGCGTGGGCCCGGCCGCTGACGTATATGCCCTGGGCGCGATCCTGTACCACGCCCTGGCCGCCCGCCCGCCGTTCCTGGGCGAGTCGGCCCTGGAGACGATCCGGCTGGTCACCGGCACCGAGGCCGTCCCACCCACCCGGCTCCGCCCCGAGATCCCGCGCGACCTGGAGACGGTCTGCCTGAAGTGCCTCGAGAAGGAGCCCGCCCGCCGGTACGCCTCGGCGGCCGAGCTGGCCGACGACCTGGACCGGTTCCTCGACTACCGGCCGATCCACGCGCGCCGGATCCGCGCCGCCGCCCGGCTCGTCCGCTGGACCCGACGCAACCGGGCCCTCACCGCGCTCGCGGCGATCTTCCTGCTGGGCACCCCCGGCTTCTTCATGCTCTGGCTGTCCGCCAGGGCCGAGCGCGACCGCGCCGACGACGAGCGGGGCAAGGCCGTCGCCGCGCTGGTCGACGCCCGCCGCGCCCGCGAGCAGGCCGAGGCCGCCCGCGGCGAGACCGATGCCGCGCTCAAGCGGGCCGACGAGGCCCGCGCGCGGGCGATCCGCGCGATCCGCAACATCCTGCTCACTGAGGGCGACGCCCTCGCCGTCGAGGAGGCCCGGCCCTACCGCCAGGCGCTGACCACCCTGGGCCTCCAGGAGGCCGAGGAGCTGGTCCGCACCCTGGGCAACGACCCCCGGTCCGAGATGCAGCTCATCTCAGGCTACATGGCGCTGGCTCGCCTCCAGCGCGACGCCAACCAGGCGGCCGCCGCCGAGAGCGGCCGCAGGTCCCTGGCGATGGCCGAGGCCTTCGACGCCCGCAACCACTCGGCCGAATCGCGCTCGTTGCTCGCCACCGTCCTCCACCGTTCCGTACTCCTGGCCCGCAATCCCGCCGAGATGCGATCCTTCGCCGGCCGCTCCAATGCCATCTTCGAGGCCCTGGACGCCGCCTCGTCCGGCCCCAGGGCCGACGACGCCCACTCCATCGCCCTCAATTACTACAACATCGGCCACTCGTGGTTCGAGGAGCGCCACCTCGACCAGGCCGCCGCGTCGCTCCGTTCGTCGATCCGTGTCTGCGAGGACGCGATCCGGCGCGTCGGGGCGGACCGAATCCTCCGGCTCGACCTGGCCAGGGGACTGGTCTACCTCGAGCGCGTCCTCAACAACGACGGGCGGCTCGGCGAGGCGATCGAGCCCGGCCGCCGCGCGATCGAGACCTATCGCGCTCTCTTTCGCGAGACGCCCGCCGACCTGGAGCTGGCGAACCTGCTGTATCTCGCCGAGGAGGAGCTGAGCTTCGTCTACATGGGCCTCAACCGGTGGGACGACGTCATCGCCTGCCACCGGGGCGCACGCGAGGCCCTCGACGAGTCGGCCCGCCGCCATCGCGGGGTCGTCTCGCGCTCGGCCCAGATCCAGAGCATGATCGCGATCGTCGACTACAACCTCGCGGAGGCCTATGCCATCGACCCATCAAGGAATCGGCACGAGTACCGCGCGACCCTCGCCGAGGCCCTCGCGATCTGCGACAAGCTCGAGCTGGTCCTGCCCCTCTCCCCGGACCTCCAGATCGTCCAGAGCTTCGCCCTCCTCCGCGAGGCCGGATTCCGCGACGAGGACGGCCTCCCGCCCGATCCCGCCCTGCTCGAGCGTGCCGGCCGCATCTGCGAGGAGATCCTGGCGAAGCAGCCGGGGCGGTCCGAGGTCCGCGCCACGCTGGCCTTCCTCCGCCTCGAACGGGCCGATGAGCTCGAGGCCCTGGGCCGCGCTGCCGAGGCCCGAGCCGTGCGCCGGGCCGCCCCGGCCGCGGCCGGCCGGCACGCCGATGGCAACCTGCTGTTCCAGACGGCGATCGTGGCGTCCGACGCGGCGAGGGTGGCCGTGGCCCGTCCGGCCCGCCGCGCCCGGCTGACCCGCCGCGCCCTCGACATCCTGCGCCTGGCCGTCGACGCAGGCTTCCGCAACTGGGCCCGCCTCCGCACCTCCAACGAGCTGGCAATCCTCCGTGATAATCCCGAGTTCCTCGCGATGACCGCCGAGCTCGCCGACCGCGCCTTCCCGGCCGACGGGTTCACCGGCCGGCCGTGACGTTCCCTGGTCGACCCGATCGGCGGCGCGTGGCAGTGGAACAGGCGTGACCCCTCGTGCAATAATGAGCCGAGGAGGAGACGAAGCCGCCGGACCTCGAACATCCCCCCGTCGGGGGTACGGTCGGATCTCACGAAGATCGGAGGAAACACTGGTGCGCCCCCACTTCCCCGGCATGGATCCGTGGCTTGAGCATCCGTCCATCTGGCTCGACGTCCACAACCGGCTCGTGACGGCGATCGCCGACGACCTGGCTCCGAAGCTCGCCCCCAGGTATTACGTGGGGGTCGAGCAGAGCACCTACCTCAGCGTCCCGGAAGACAGCTTCCTCGGCCGCCCCGACCTGATTATTGCCCGCACCCGCTCGCAGACGCGGCGCTCCCAATCTGCTCAGCCTGCGCCCGAGCCCGAGCTCGAGCCCGACCCCGAAGGCGGCGTGGGCGTCATGCGGCTCGACGTCGACGTCCCCGCGCCCGAGCGGGTCAATCAGTGGTACCTCGCGATCCGGACGGCCCGGACCGGGAAGGTCGTCACGATGATCGAGATCCTCTCTCCGGCCAACAAGGCCGCCGGCCCGGGCCGGAAAAAATACCTGCGCAAGCGAAATCGCATCCTCGAATCAAATACCAGCCTGGTCGAGATCGACCTGCTCCGCGGCGGCCGGCCGATGCCGGTCCACGCGCGCGAGGAAGTTCAGGGAGCCTACCGAATTCTCATCAGCCGAGGGCGGGCTCGCCCCCGGGCCGAGCTCTATGCCTTCGGCGTCCGTCTGCCGATCCCGACGATCGCGATCCCGCTCCTGCCGAAGGACCCCGAGCCCTCGCTTCCGCTCAACGACGTCCTGCACGCCCTGTGCGAGCGAGCCCGCTTCGACCTCGTCACCGACTATTCCCGCCCGCCGGTGCCGCCGCTCGCAGAAAAGGATTTCGCGTGGGCGAGGGCGATCATCTCGACGCAGGCCGATGCCGTGTGAGCGCCCTGTGAGCTGTCCCGAATAAGGCGACGCCCGTCTTCCCCGACCTTCACGGCCGAGGACCCCATGCCCCGCCTGCTACCGATCGCAATCATCCTGGTGATGCTCGCGAATCCTGTGGCCCGGGCATTTCCGGCCGACGACCGGCTCCCTCGCCTGATGGAATACCTCGACCGCGGCGTCGTCGCCGTTCGCCGCGACGACGGGAGCGTCTTCGTGAGCTGGCGTCTGCTGGCGACCGACCCCGAGGGCATCGCGTTCGACGTCCTCCGCTCCACCGACGGCGGACCGGGCACGAAGCTCAACAAAACGCCGCTCGCCGGTCCGACGGGCCTCGTCGATACCAGTGCCCCGGCTGGCCGGGCCGTCGAGTACATCATCGAACCCGTCCCTGGCAAGCCCGGGCCCGACGGCACCCCTCCGCTCGCGCCCGAACCGCCCGCCTCCGTCCGGCTGGCCGCCGACGCTCCGGTCGGCTACATCGCCATCCCCCTGCGAACGCCCGACGGCTACACGCCCAACGACGCCTCGGTCGGCGACCTCGACGGAGACGGCCGGTACGAGATCGTCCTCCACCAGGCATCCCACGGCCGGGATAACTCGCAGCGCGGCCGTACGGGCGAGCCGGTCCTCGAGGCCTACCGGCTCGACGGCTCGATGCTCTGGCGGATCAACCTGGGCAAGAACATCCGCGAGGGCGCCCACTACACCCAGTTCCTCGTGTATGACCTCGACGGCGACGGCCGCGCCGAGGTCGTCTGCAAGACGGCTGACGGCACGACCGACGGCGCGGGCCATCCCATCGGGAAGGCCTCGGCCGACTGGCGCAACCCCGATGGCTACGTCCTGGATGGTCCCGAGTTCCTCACGGTCTTCGACGGCCTGACCGGTCGCGCCCTGGCCTCGGTCGACTACCAGCCGCCGCGCGGACGGGCGGCCGACTGGGGCGACAGCTACGGCAATCGCGTCGACCGCTTCCTGGCGGGCGTGGCCTATCTCGACGGCCTGCACCCCAGCGCCGTGTTCTGTCGCGGCTATTACACGAGGACCGTCCTCGTCGCCTGGGACTGGCGCGGCGGGCGCCTCGAGCGCCGCTGGACCTTCGACAGCGACGCCGAACCCGCCGCGAACCGGGCCTACCGCGGCCAGGGGAACCACAACCTCGCCGTCGGCGACGTCGACAGCGACGGCCGCGACGAGATCGTCTACGGCGCCTGCTGCATCGACGACGATGGCAAGGGGCTGTATTCGACTGGCCTCGGCCACGGCGACGCGATTCATCTCTCCGACATCGACCCAGATCGACCCGGCCTCGAGGTCTTCGACATCCACGAGAAGCCCCGGCATCCGCACGGCGTCGAGCTCCGCGACGCGCGCACCGGCGCCCGGATCTGGAGCAAGCCCTCGCCGGACGTCGGCCGTGGCGTCGCCATGGACATCGACCCCCGCCACCGCGGCTACGAGACCTGGGCCTCGGGCAACGGCCTCTCGGGCCTGTGGAACGCCCGCGGCGAGGTCATCGCCGACCGCAAGCCGCGCTCGTGCAACTTCGGCGTCTGGTGGGACGGCGACTTCCTCCGCGAGATCCTCGACGTCAACCGGATCACCAAATGGGACTGGCTCAAGGGGGCCGAGTCGCCCCTGCTCGTGGCCCGCGGCTGCGCGGCGAACAACGGCACCAAGTCGAACCCTTGCCTCTGTGCCGACATCCTCGGCGACTGGCGCGAAGAGGTCCTCTGGCGGACGGCGGACGGCAAGGAGCTGCGAATCTACACCACGACGATCCCCACCGAGCACCGCCTCGTCACCCTGATGCACGACCCGCAATATCGCCTGTCGGCCGCCTCGCAGAACGTGGGCTATAACCAGCCGACTCAGCCTGGCTTCTACCTGGGCGACGGCATGACGCCGCCCCCTCGCATGAGGATCGCCGTCCCGCCCCTGCCCTCACCGTTGGCCCGGCCGTCGAAGTAACCCTGTCGCGGGGTCATCACGTCGCATGAGGATTGTTGCATCCCCGGGCCGGTCGCCGGGCTTGTGGCTGACAGTTCGGGCGGTGCGACAGCCGCGGGCGATTCGGCACAAATCACTGGCGCGTGGTGCATAACGGCAAAAATGCGACAGTCCCGGCTATAACGTCCGACGCCGGACGGTTTACTGGGCCTCGGGGAGGCTTTGTGGCGAGTTCAAGGCATCGGGTTTTGCCGAAAAGGCCACGGGGATCTGGCTCCCCGCGCGGCAGGTCTCCGTGGCATTCAACCCCGACTCCGCCCCTCCCGCCTACGGCGGTAGGATCATGTTCGTCCTGATCAATCGCCTGGAGGAGGCACGCTTCGGCGACGTCCCCGACGCCCTCTTCCACGTCCCCCTGCCCAGAGAGGTGCGGGTCTCCGACCTCCGCGCGAGGAAGGCCCAGTGAGGCGATCGCCTCCCGACTCATCGGCGCGAGGCCCTCCAACCTCGGTCACGTTGACCGGGCTCAACACGCGCCCCCCAACCGCCTCGCCCTGAGTCGGACCGGACCGGTCCGATCGGACGAGGCCCGGAGGCGAAACGAACGGCGTCGCCGTTTCTCGTCCAGACGGCGGTCTGCTAACTATCCCTCGACGGTCGCCCCGGCCGCGTCGGGCTCGCCGCGTCGGTGCCGGGCCCCAGGACCTGGGCGACGATCCTGATGCGCGGCGGAGGCGTCGGAATCATCGGGACGACGACCGTCCGAGCTCGACCCGGAGCAGCTTGTCCTGGAGGATGGCGACCCGGAGGGAACCCTCTTCATCCTCCGGCTCGAGTCGCAGCGCGGTCCTCGCCTCGGCCAGGGCCTTCCGCAACGCGTCGGCGACGGCGGCGCGATCCTCGACCCGCCAGGCATTCTTGGATTCCTGCTCGTAGGCCAGGGACAGGAGGGCATGGGACGCCGGGTCGCCGGGGGATCGGTGCGCCTGCGTGCCAGCCAGGGCGGCCAGGCATGCGACGGTGCGGCGGGCCTCGTCGAGCCGGCCCGCGTGACGATGCCCCGCGGCCCGCGCGCTCGCATCGGAGCCGATCTGTAAGGCCGCGGCGGGGAGCAGGGCCGGGGCGATCCCGAGCGAACGGAATCGCGATTCGAGCGCCCCGAGGACGGCGAGCGCGTGCGCCTCCGGGGCGGGCCGAGGTCCCGGCTCGCCCGGAGGATACGGGTCCGACAGGGACGGCCGGAGGTCGGCGGCGATCCACCCGCTGATGATCGCCTGGACCGCTTGCGGCGGCCGGCCGCCTGGCATCCTCCTGATCGCCTCGACGACCCGCGCGGCGGCGGCGTCATCCCCGTGCAGCTCCGATCGCACGATCGCGGCGAGGGCCCCGATCGAAGGGTCCGCGCCGGGCCGCCCGCCCAGCCGATCGAGCATCCCGGCGTGCGACTCGAGGAGGGCCCGCCGCGCCTCCTCCCGGCCGCTGGCGCCGAACCGCCGGGCGATCATCCGCCGCGACGCGTCGAGCCAGGCGATGACCCGGAGGTTCAGCGCCGCGCCGGGCACGCGATCCAGGGCCTCCCCGGCGCGGCGGTACAGCCCGACCGCCTCGTCGAGGCGACCGGCACCGCGGGCGAACTCGGCCAGGATCGTCAGGGCGTGCGCCCGCGCGGCGTCGCACTCCGGGTCGTCGGCGTCGCGTGCCCGGTCCTCGAGGAGATCCAGGGCGTCGACGAGCACGATCCCGGCCTCGGCCCCGTTGCCGCGAAGCCAGAGGTGCTCGGCCAGGCGGCACTCAACCTCGCAGATCACGCCAAGGCTGGCCCTGGCGATCTCCGGGTTGCGGCGCAGCTCCGCGGTGACCCCGCGGACGACCCGCGAGGACTCGATGTCGCGCTCCACGGAGAGGATATGCGGATTGGTCAGCAGCAGGCGGAAGACGTCGCGCACCGAGGTCGAGGTCGCCCGGTCGCTGGCGACGGCGCGCGCCAGTGCCGCCTCGGCCAGCGAGCGCTGCGACTCGGCGTGGCGCAGCAGGATGAGCAGGCCCGCCAGGCTCGACGCCACCGTGACCGCCAGCGCGGCCAGCGCCGAGGCCAGCGCCGGCCGCCGACGGCACCAGCGGCCGGCGCGCTCGAGCAGCGACGCCGGACGCTCCCGGATCGGGAACCCGTCGAGCCAGCGCCTCAGGTCGTCCGCCAGCTCGGCGGCCGACGCATAACGACGTTGCGGGTCCTTCCGCAGGCAGGCCAGGGCGATCGTCTCGAGATCGGCCGGCAGGCCGGGGACCAGCGCACTCGGCGGCGCCGGCTCGCGGGTACGCACCAGATCGATGACCTCGATTGCCGAGGCCGCCTGGAACGGCGGGCGGCCGGTCAGCAGGTGATACAGGGTCGCCCCCAGGCCGTGCACGTCGGAGCGCGGGCCGACCGCCGCGCGATCGCCTTCGACCTGCTCCGGCGCCATGAACGAGGGCGTCCCCCGCACCCCCAACCGGCCGCTCGCCGTCGCGCCGGGGTCGTTGCCCGTCCGGGCGATCCCGAAGTCGGCGACCATCGGCGTGACTCGGTCCCACGGCCCGTCCGCCGGGCCGTCGAGCAGGATGTTCGAGGGCTTGATGTCCAGGTGCAGCATCCCGGCCCGATGCAACTCGTCGACGGCACGCGCCACCTGCTCCACCAGGGCGGCCGCGATGCGAGGCGGCAGCGGCCCACGGGCTCGGGCCGCCAGGCTCCCGCCGGCGATCAGGTCCAGCACGAGATACAGGCAGCCGTCGTGCTCGCCCGCCTCGTGGAGCCGGACGACGTTCCGATGCCGCACCCGGCCGATCGCGCGGGCCTCGCGGAGCCAGCGCCGGCGATCGTCGGCGTCGATCCCGACGTCGCCGCTCACCACCTTGATGGCCACCCGACGCGCCAGACGCGGCTGCCACGCCTGATAAACGACCGCCATGCCCCCCCGCCCCAGCTCGCGCTCGATCTCGAAGCCGGGAATCTCCGGCGGCCGCCCCGGCGCCGGCAGCCGCCGCGCACCGCTCGCCGGCGTCCCGGCCGCCAGCCGCTCGACGGCCCGCTGGCATTCCGCGCAATCGAGGACGTGCGCCTCCATCGCCGCGAACCGCGCGTCCCCCGGCGATCCCAGCGCGACCCGGCCGAGCGTCTCGGGTGAAGGGCAAGTTGACATAAGGCACCTCGATGACCGCACCGCGCGGCGTTCAATCCGTCCCCGCCTCGTCCGCCCTCGGCCCGTCCGCCATCAGCCGCCGCCCCGCCTCGCGGAGCATCTGGCCGACCCGCCGCTGCGCCGCGAACGCGGCGAAGTACGACATCCCCGCCGCCTCCGCTGCCTCGCCGACCGATCGACCCTCGACGGCCACATCCCAGAAGACCCGCCAGGTCCTCTCCTCCACCCGGCGCCGGACGCCGTCCTGCACTCCCTCCGCCAGGCGGAGCAGCCGCGGCCGTTCCGTCGCACCGCCGTCATCAGGCCCGTCGTCGTCCGCGGCCTCCAGCCCCGGCGACGCGGCCAACCAGTCCTCCAGCGACGCCGTCGCATCGGCCCTGGCCTCCCGGATGACGTCGATCGCCCGCGACTGGCACAGCCGCAGCAGCCAGCCCCGGAACGTCCGCCCCGGATCGTAGCGGAACGTCCGCATCCGACGCGCCAGGTCGATCCAGACCCTCTGGCATAGCTCGTCGGCGCCCTCCTCGCCCAGCCGATACCGCCGGCACGAGGCCCGGATCACCGGCTCGTAGCGCCGGACGAAATCGATCCAGGCCTCGTGGTCGCTCCAGTCGCCGAGCCGCTCCAGGAGGACGGGATTGGTCGTGCCCGCGTCGTGGCGGTTCATCCTTTTGTCCTCGGTCGGGTTCGATCCGCACTACTTCGCGAGGATCTGTGTTAAAGCCCCTCGTACAACCTGGTGGAGCGACATGCTCACTCGGCAATGTACCAGCATGCCAGCATAGCCGCTATGGTGTGGTCCCCTGCGCCCCGCGATGGGCCCCCGGAGCGTTGCGCCGGCGCGGCCTGTTGTTGCCTCGTTTCAACACCTTGAGACTCGGCCGGGGATTTCCGATGCAGGGCGTCCGACGGCCTGGAGGATTTCGCCGGGCGCTTACGGACGTCCTTTGGACTCCTGATCGTTGGGCTCGCCCTGACCTCGCCGGGCACGGGCATCGCCGGCGTGCTGTACGTCAGCGACGTTAACACGAATCCCATCGACACGATCGGGCCCGGGGGTGCAGTCTCGGTCGTCGCCACCGGGTGAACAGCCGCAGGGACTGGCGTTCGACTCCGCCGGCAACCTGTTCGTGGCGAACTACGGCGCCGACACAATCGTGAAGACCACCCCGCAGGGGTCCAGCTCCGTCTTCGCCTCCGGCCTGGACGCCCCGTTCGCCCGGGCCTTCGACTCCGCCGGCAACCTCTATTCGGCCAACTACGGCACCAGCTCGATCGTGAAGTTCGCGCCGGACGGCACGCCCACCACCTTCGCGACCGGGCAGACCTATACTCCTGGCCTGGCCTTTGACGCGTCGGGCAACCTGTATGCGGCCGACAACAGCCCGAGTGTGATCAGCGAGTTCACCCCCGGCGGCAGCCGCTCGGTGTTCTCGACGGCGATCACCCACCCCGCGGGCATCGCCTTCGGTCTCGCGTCGGTCCCCGAGCCCTCGTCGCTGGTGGCCCTGTCCACCGGCCTAGACGTGACCGCGGCCGGTTCCTGCTGGCGCCGGCGACGGAGAAAAGGCCGCGGCGGCCCCGCGAGGTCGTGAGTCTCCAACTCGGAAGGTCGGTTCGAGTCCGCCGGAGCCAGACTGGCAAGACACCACGGCGGAGCCAGGGCACGGCGACGAACTCGTCCTCTCGCGTCGACGATGAGTCTTGCGAGCCGTCCATCGACGTGCGATCATGAGACCAGGTGAGACGGACCATCGACGACAGAACTCGACGGAGGCCTCGACGCCGTGAACGCTCGCCTTGCGAAGTCCCTGCTGGCGGCCTCACTCGCCGCGTTCGGGATCGGCGGCGGCCGGCCCGCCGACCGCGACGCCGACTGGATCGACAATCGCGTCGCGGCCCTCCAACCGACCCCCGCCGAGCGGCAGATCGACCGGATCGGCTGGGCGCCCGACATCCGCTCGGCCCTGCGGCTGGCCCGGCAGCACAACCGGCCGGTCTTCCTCTTCACGATGGACGGTCGATTCAGCATCGGCCGATGCTGAGGGGGCGCCTTCGCGATGAGAGCGGGTCCGCTCTCCAGCCCCGAGGTCATCGACCTCCTCAACGCCGCCTTCGTTCCGGTGTTCGCCGTCAACGAGGACTACCGCGACGACGGCCCCGCGCCCCAGCCCGAGAAGGCCGAGTATCGCCGGATCTATCGCGAGGCGCTCGCCGCCCGGCTCTCCGCCGGCACGGTCCACGCCTACGTCGTCGACCCGGACGGCCACCCCATCGACTCGCTGCACGTCGCCGACGCGAGCAAATCCGACCGGCTCGTCGGGATGCTCGATCGCGTGGTGCGCAGCCGGAAGGTCCAGAAAGGCCCGACGCTCGTCCGGCCGCGCTCGCTCTCGGCGCCGCCGCCGGCCGGTCCCGGCTGGCTGGTGCTGCACCTGACCGCCCGCGGGCACGGCAGCTCCTGGGACGGGTTCCCGTCCGAGGACTGGATCGTCCTCGGCCCCGAGCGACTCAGGGGCCTGCTGCCCACCGGTCAGGTCCGGCCCGGCGATACGTGGGACATCTCGGAGGATGTCGCGACCTCGATCCTGACCCGCTTCTACCCGCAGACCGAGAATAACGACGTCTCGACCCACCGATTCGAGCGTATTTCGTTGCGAGGGACGATCGAGTCCGTCGCCGGCGGGACCGCGCGAGCCCGCCTGGCGGGGCAGTTGCGCATGACCCATCGCTTCTACCCGGGCCGCGACGACGGCAACATCGTGGACGCGACCGTCGTCGGCTACCTGGACTTCGACCCGGCGTCACGGCGGATCGGCCGCCTCCGGCTGGTGACCGACGGGGCAACCTACGGAAAAGGCACGCTGGAAGTCGCAGTCTGCTCCGTCCCCTGACCGTGACCGAGGGGCGTCCTTCGCGGAGCGGAAGACTTTCGACAAGCCGTCTTGCACGCTGGGCCGGCGCCTATCCGACCGGCGAACCGGCGACTCGCGTCGCCGGTTCGCCCGGGGAAGGATGACCCGGCGACCGGCGCGACCAGCCTCTCGGATGGTTACCCGGACCAGCCGAGCCGCCGGGCAAGGGAAGCGCTCGCCTCCTCGCCCTTCGTGCACGAGTCGGCGCCGTCCGGCCACGTCGTGCGTATCGCCCGCGTTTGGTTCTCTATGCACCGCTCGAAATCGTACCCAGTACCACATTTCCATCAAATACACACGGAGACCGTACCTCGACCCGGACCCATGGAGTTGCCCACGCTCAGTCCATTGCCCTTCTATCTCAAATCGATAAAGCAGAGATTTTTGACATATTAATAAAATATGACAACAAATAGAATTAAAAAGTTCGCTGACCGTTATTGTTGTTATTTTTCCACATCCCTCTCAACCAGTTGACAAGATCCGAAACCTGCGAATAGAATTTCACGAATTGGATGTCGTGTGTTCGGTTGGGCCTGTCAGGAGATCGACATGTCACCCAGGACGATGAAGTTCGGGTTCCTCTGGTTTTTCGCGATTCTCCTGGCCGATTGCCGGGCGCATGCGTGGGGGGGCATCATCAGCGAATTCAACTCGGATCAGCAGGTGACCGTCTCCGGCTCGCCATCGGGCGCCAAATCGGGCTCCAGCACCGTTTATGCGGCGAATTCCATCGGCCACTACCGGACGATCGTGCTCGACCGCGTCGGGCCCAGCACCACCCGGGCGCAGATCAGCGCGGATTCCAACATCACCACCCCCGGCCTTTTCTCGCTCTCCACCGCGCCGACAGTTACTGCCACCACGTCCGTCATCTTCGATGGGAATAACACGTCGCCGACCATCGATCCGACGGGGTTAGGCGGTGTCGACCTCACGGAGGGCGGCTCGGTGAACGCGTTCCTGTTCAACATGTTCGCCGATCATGGTGCGCCTCTGATCGTCACCGCCTACACGGATGCAACGCACGTTTCGACCGCGACGATCAGCATGCCCGTTGGCACCATGCCCGTGCCCGTAGGTCTTCTGTTCTCGGCGTTCACCCCCCTGATCGGAAGCGGCGCGAACTTCGCCTCCATCGGGGCTCTCGATTTCACGATCGATGGCAGTCACACTCCCGCTCTCGACGCACAAATCGACTTCATCGCCACGGGCATGGTCCCCGAACCGTCGTCGCTGCTCTTGCTGGGCGTCGCCGCGGCCGTCCTGCCGTTGGCGATCCACCGGACCCGGAGTCTCAAGGCGGCAAACCGTCGCCGCACCGGGTGAAGTCCCGTCCCGGAGAGCTCCGTACCCGACGAGCGGGCGGCGTCAGCCCCTGGCCTGCCCGGCGAGTGAGCGCCGCCGCTCTCTCAAGACAGGGGGGCCTTACGCCCTCCCGTTCGCCTCTCAGGGCCCACTCGAACGTTCTCCGGGCGAGAGTTCTCCTACCCGCCTCCACGCAAGCCTCGCCTATCGCTCCTGGCCCGGCGAATGGTCATCGCGCTCGAGTTCCCTCGTCCGGGCCGGCGGTCAGGCCGGGCGCCGCAGGGCTCCCGAGCCGCGATCATCTCGCCGACCCCGACCCTCCGATCCCGGCGGACCGCTCCCCCGCGGTCATCATTCCCGCCCGGCCGGCCTGGCCGCAGAAAACGGAAGGGGACGAGCCTGGACACGCCAGGTTCCCCGGCCCGACGCCGATCAGCCTGCACCCGCCCGATCCGCCCGGCGGGCGGCGGGGATTCCGAAAGGCAAGCCGGCGTTCACACCCCCGAGGCGAGCCGGTGCATCACCCGGCTCGCGAGTTCCACGCCACACCAGGCCCCGTCGAAATCCATGCGCTCCGCATCATCTGAAGGCTGGTGCCAGTGCGGCAGCCGGCCGTCCGGGCGGGAGCCGATCAGGGTGATGCCGGGTATTCCCCGCACCAGCAGTGCCAGGCCATCGGTGAAGCCGGGCACCGGATAGGGCCCGACGTCCATGATCCCCTCCTCGGCGGCCACCGTCGTGCCGAGATCGAGCAGCCGGGCGGGGTAGCTCCGCGGCGGCCCGGCGAGCGGGACCTCCTGCGAGACGAATCGAGGCGGCCCGAAGCCGAGGCCGTCGAGGTTCAGGAAGACCGTCGGCAGGGCGCGAAGCTCCGGCCGATGCCGGTCTGCCCATGCGGCCGCCCCGAGCAAGCCAATCTCCTCGCACCCGGTCAGCAGCAGCACCAGTTCGACGCCATTGGCCGGCGCCCGCAGGAATTCCTCGCCGAGCGTCACCACGGCCGAGGCGCCGCTGGCGTTGTCGCTGGCCCCAGGTACCGGGGCGCCCACGGACCACTCGGCAAGCAGCACGCCGGCAAGCCCGTAGACCACCAGGACGGCCACTCCGCCGATCGTGACGAACGCCCGGCCGGCGCCCGCGATCGCGGCGAGCCCGACTCCCGCCTGGACGAGCATCGCCAGGGGCACGGGCAGCAGCGGCGATTGCAGGCCCGCTGGCAGCTTCAGCAGCATCGGTGCGAGACGGCTCCAGACCGCCTCGTTCCACACGAGACCGGTTCGCTGGGAGTCGTAATGGCCGCAGACGACCAGCCGCCCCCTCGTCACGCCGCCGCCGCGGGGCGGCACGCGCGCCACGACGTTGCACGACCACCCCCCCGGCACGACCAACCCCAGGACGGCTCGCTGGATCGTCAGCTCGACCACGAGGGAACCTAGCGCCGTCAGCCCGAGGAGCACCGTGAGGGTCGGAATCCGCCAGAGCAGAGCGGCCCCGACCCCGGCGAGGGCGATGTGCAGCAGCAGGCGAGCCCCGAGCGACCGGCATCCGGAGAACTCCTCCATGACCGGCTCCAATCCGAGCCCGCGCAGCTCGTCCGCCAGGTAGTTGGCGGCCCGACGCTCGTGCTCCGTCCCGGACCCGCGATGGCCGAAACCCGCCAGGTCACGCACGCGGCGCTCGTAGCTCGGCCTGAGATCCACATCCATATTCGGCCTCCGGAGTGATCACGGCCCGCGCCCACGCACCCGCCAACGATCACGAGCCCCTTCTCAAGATCCGACGCCGAATCGCTGCGCCGCCCTCCGGTACAAGCTACCTGGCCGGTAGGCTCGTTGAAATCCGGAACGGCGCGGGGCGGCGGTGTGCGAATCAAGCAGGGAGAACTGACGGACCAGGGCCTGCCGAGTGGCCGTCCCGCGTCCCGGTCCCCGGCGACTTCCCCGTCCGCCCGACGCCGGTCCAGATCCGCCCGTCCGAAGTCGGTCAGACTCTCAGTCTAATGCGCGGCCGACTCGCCGGACCCGGGCTGGAGCCAGGCTGGGAGACTGACCTACCGACCGACTTCAGAGACCAGCCCGTCCGAAGTCGGCCGGGCTTTCCTGCCCGACGCCGAGCTGTATTCTGCCCGGGCCGAGTCGGTCGATTCTCCTGCCCGACGCCGATCCGGCCCGGATGGCCCGGTTCCGCGTACGCGTCCGAACCGGCGGGCCAGGACGCCTCCGGCCAGGCCGGGCTGACCGCTCCGATCGGACCGGGCCGGCGCGCCATCTCGCCGATCGGCGCCACGGCTCCTCGTCTGCCACATTGCCGTCCAGGTTCGCTCCATCGCCTCGCGCGGGTCGCAAGCCATCGGTGGCGGAATCGCCGGCCCAGGACTGGAGACCCTCCGCCGTCCGGGCCGACAGAACTCTCGTCGAAATCCGACGGGACCAGGCGCGACCGGGTTGGAATGCCAGGGGAAGCCGATCATGGCCGAGTCCGACAGGACGGATCAGGATCACGACCAGCGGCTCAAGCTGCTGCTGAAGGAGTTCTTCGAGGCCTTCTTCCGATGCTTCTTCGCCGACTGGGCTGATTGGTTCGAGTTCGGGCACATCGAATGGATGGACAAGGAACTCTTCACGGCGCCGCCGCAGGGCGAGAGGCGCCACCTCGACCTGATCGCCCGGCTGAAGCTCCGCCCCGGCGCCCCAAGCCCCGCGCCGGGGTGGACGACCTGGTCGCCCTGGTGCACGTCGAGATCGAGTCGCGGGACAGCGTCGCGGCGTTCCGGCCGCGGATGTTCGACTATTACGTGCAGCTCAGGCGCGAGACGGGTCTGCCGGTCCTGCCGATCGCGCTCTTGCTCCGCGTCGGCCTGCGAGGCAACAACTGGGATTCCTACGAAGAGCACTTCTGGGACCGTTGCGTGGTCCAGTTCAATTATGCCTGCATCGGGCTGCCGGGCCTGAAGGCCGAAGACTACGCGACAAGGGAGAATCTGCTGGGCGTGGCACTCAGCGCGCTGATGGAGCAGCCGGAGGCGGCGGACCGGAAGGTCGAGCTGTACGCGGGGGCATTGAAGCGGATCGCCGGTTCCGGAGAGAATGACTTCCGGAGATACCTGCTGGCGGAGTGCCTGGAAGCTTACGCCCAGTTGGACGAGTCCGAAGGGGACCGGGTACGGGCCTTGCTGCAAGGCGAGGTGTATCGGGAGGCCGAGCCACTGATGAAGACCACCTACGAGCGCGGGATCGAGGCGGG
>DAIDHB010000496.1 GCA_027452145.1 Planctomycetales bacterium | reverse complement strand
TCCAGGATGGTTGCGTAGACCCGGCGGAAGTCGACATTCCAGCGCAGGTCGCCGTCGACCAGGTCGGTGAGTTTCGGCGTCGTGCCGACCGGGCCGGGGCGGACGGATTTGCCGGCGAGGAAGACCGGGCCGGCGGTGCCGTGGTCGGTGCCGAGCGAGCCGTTCTCCTCGGGCCGGCGGCCGAACTCGCTGAAGGCCATTGTGAGCACCTCGTCGGCCCGGCCGGCCGCGGCCAGGTCGTCGTGGAACGCGCGCAGGCTGCGCGAGAGCTCGCCGAGCAACTGCGAGTGAGCCGGCCCCTGCGCCTGGTGCGTGTCATAGCCGGGCTGGATGACGTAGTACACCCGGGCGGCGGCTCCCGAGAGGATCGACTGCGCGACGAGCTGCATCTGCTGGCCGAGCTCGCCGTCGGGGTAGCGGACCGCCGATTTCGACTTCGCCCGGCGGCCGGTCGCCTCGGCCAGCTCGCGGGCCGTCGCATAACCGCCGGCCACCGTCTGCTGGACGAAGGCCGAGAGATCGGAGGCGTCGCCATTGGAATGGCCGGCGCTGGTATCGGCGTCGGCTGGCAGCGCGAGTGCCAGGTCCGAGGGATCGGCGAACGACGCGGCACTCGCCCGACGGGCGCGCAAGGCCCGGGGCAGCTCGCGGCGGCCGATGAACACCGCCGATGGATCGCGACGCCCGGAGATCGCATCAAGTGCCCGGCCCAGCCAGCCGTCTGATGCGGGTCCGGTATCCTCGGGACTGGCCGTCTGCCAGATCGCCATGCTGCGGAAGTGGGATCGATCGGGGTTGGGATACCCCACGCCCTGGACGATCGCCAGCCGGCCGTCCTGCACCATGTCGGCCGCCAATCGCATCGACGGGTGCAGCCCGACCTCGTCATTCAGCTTGCAGACCCTGTCATTGCCGATCCGCAGTTCGCGGCGCAGTCGAGGATAGGCCTCGTCGCGGTAGGGGACCACGGTGTTGATCCCGTCGTTGCCCCCGTCGAGCTGGACGACGACCAGGATTCGGGCGTCGCGCTCGGCCTTCGCGGCGATCGCGGTGCGGTTCAGGAATGCGGGAAGCATTGGTGCGAGCGAGAGCACCGACGATCGCCTGAGAATCTCGCGGCGGGTGAGCATGGCAGGGTCCTCATCAGGGGAATGGGGCGGAGAGACGATGGACGGGTTCCATGACCGACCCAGGATCGGGAGAGCGAGGCTCCTGCCGAGCCGGGATCACGCGACGATGGCTCGGTATCGCGGCTCGCCAGGAGGCTCGCCCTCCCGATTTGGGCCATTTCGATACCGGCTCAAACCAACTGCGCCTCCGGCCGCGCGAGCACCAGCGCGACGGCCCGGTTGAACCGTTCGTCGGCCGTGCCGCCTGCCGTTTCGGCCTGCTTCGCGACCTGGCGGCACGCGTTGGCATCGAGCGGCCGACCGACCAGCAGCTCGTGGAAGAAGGGCAGGGCATCGCTGCTCCGACCATAACGCGCGGCCAGTCCGCGCAGGTCCGGCAATTCGACCTGCGAGCCTGCCCCGAGTCGTCCCTCGACCAGCGCCGCGGCGAAGTTGGCGCGGGCGATCACCGTGCGGCCCGAGAGCCAGCTCCGCCCGCCCGGCCAGCCGCCGACATTGGGCGGGTAGAACAGCCCCTGGCCGATCTTGCCGGTCCACTCGGCGAGGAGCAGCGTGCTGGGCGGCGGGATGAATCGCTCGAGGGCCCGTACCGTGCCCACCACGAACTCGACCGGCGAGGAGACCCGCGAGTGCAGGTTCCTCGGCGAGAAGAACAGCTCCGAGCGAAGGATCGTCTCGACCGCGCGGCCGACGTTCAGACCGTCCGCCCGCAGACTCTCGGCCAGCGCAGCGATCGCCTTTTCATCGGCCACGCCCTCGCCGAGGAACTCGCGGCAGAGCCGCCATGCCAATCGTCGCGACGTGGCCGGGTGGTCGATCAGGACATCGGCCAGGCGGTCGCCGTCGAGCCTGGCGGTCTTGCCCAGGACCGTTTTCTCGCCGTCGTCGTGATGCTCGGCACGGAAAGCATAGCGGCCCTGGAGGACCGTTCGGCCGGTCAGGGCTCGGGCGGCTTCCTTCACGTCGCCCTCGGAGTAATTCCCGACGCCCAGGGTAAATAGCTCCATCAGCTCGCGGGCGAGGTTCTCGTTCGGCTTGCCCTTGCGGTTGGAGGGGGCATCGAGCCAGACCAGGAGCGCGGGGTCGCAGAGCATCGCCCGCAGCAGCTCGCCGAACGGTCCCCGCGCGTGGCGGCGGATCGTTTCGTTCTGGTCGTGCATGGACTCGACGTCCTCGACCTTGAGCTGGCTGGTGGCGAAGTGGTCGTGCCACAGGACCGTCAGGCGCTCGGTCAAGGGGTCGGGCGTGAACAGCATCCGGTAGAGCCACCACGCCTGGAGCCGGTCGGCGTCGCTCGTCGCGGCGGCGGCATTCCCCAGGAGGTCGGCCGTCGCGGCGAAATCAGGCGGGACGCCGGCCGTCCGGCACTCGCCCGAGAGCACGCGGTCAACTGCCGTGTCGGGGCCGTCCTTGAGGTCGCGCTCGAGCTCGCTCCAGGTAGCCGCGAAACCCGCCCGGCGCCGGAGCGTCCAGGCCCGGGCGAGGTTCCACGGGATGCTCTGGCTCGGTCGGTACCGCGACCAGGGCGATGAAGTCATCGCTTGTTCCTCCCTCCTCGTCGTGTGGATCGGTCGCGTGTGTGAGCGTCTGTTCCGGAATCGGGAGGGCGAGGCTCCTGCCGAGCCGGGATGGCGCGTCGGCATCAGCGGAACCCGGCTCGCCGGGAGGCTCGCCCTCCCCATCAGGTCCCGTTCCGGACAGAGTCTGACGGTCAATTCCGGTCAAATTTGAGATCACCGATATCGGTGGTCTCGCCGGCGCGGACGTCGATGTCCCGCCGGAAGGCGAGTTTCGTCTCCACGTACGAGGCGCCGGCGCGGGCAAACAGGCCGTACTGACAGCCAACCGGGATGTTGTCGAAGGTGAACCGCCCGTCCTTGCCCGAAACAACTTCCGGCAGCCGGGGCGAGAAGTCGCCGCCGGGCTGTGGCTGGGTTCCGACCAGTGCGCCGGGGACCGGCTGACCGTCGGCGTCAACGACCCGCCCGGTGATCGTGGCCGCCGGCTCGAGCTTGACGACGACCCGCTCCTTCGCGTCATCACCCGCCTTCACCTGGATCACCCGGCCGAGCTTCCTCGCTTCGTGCTGGAGCACGACCGTTCGGTCCTCGCCGGGTCCGAGCCCCTCGACGTCAAAAGTCGAGCCTGATTGAGGCCCGCGATCCTGGCGTCCGCGCTCCGAGCGCCCGATCGCCAACACGCCCTCCACCGGCTTGCGCTGGGGGTCGACCACGCGGAGGCCCACCTTCGCGCCGGGGTCCATCTCGATGTCGAGGTGCACGGTCTCGGCCTTCGCGTCGGGGGTGACTTCCTTCATCGAGGTCGGAAAGTATCGCCCCGGCGGGACGGGATTGTTCCACGTCGGGAAATGCCCGTTCTCGTTCATTCCCTTGATGGATTCGGAGCCCGCGCCGCGGCGGTAGGACTTGCCCGAGAAGTCCACCGCGCCGACGATCGCGCGCCCGGGCAATCCGACGAGCCGATAGCTGCCGTCGGCCTTTGACTTGTAGCGATCCTGGTGTCCCGCGCCGTCGGTGTTTCCACCCCGTCTGAACTCGGGCGCCTGCTGGACGAATGGATTATCCAGGAAGGGGAAGTAGTGCATGAAGGCACCGGCGACGGGCGTGCCCGTACCCTTCTCGGTGACCTTCCCCTCGATGAAGATCCCGCGGTGCAGCGTGATCTCGACGGCGACGGGCTCCAGGCCGGCCGGGTCGGACACCTCGACTTCCTGCATGAAGTACGGCTGATCGTCGTTGGGGACGACGAACAGTTTATTGCCGCTGCCCTTGGGCATCCCCTCGATCCTGAACCGGCCGGCCGGGTCGGTCGTGGTCTTCAGGCTCTTGATGCCGACGAAGTTCGACCCGGCAAAGCCGTAGCTCCACACGCCGACGTCCGCCATCGGCTTCAGCGTCTTCGCGTCGAGGACCACGCCCTCGATCACCCGGCCCGGTGCGGCCGTGTAGGTGAAGTCCGCGCCGTGGATCGTCTGGACGCCGGGGCCGAAGGTGTTCGTGAACCCGTCGGCCTTGAAGGGTTTCATATTCCGCGTGACGACATCGAGGCTCGTATAGGCGATCGTCGGCCCCTCGATCGTGATGCCGACGCCGCACTCGGCACGAATGCCGGTCAACCGGAAGCGGCCGTCCCTGTCGGTCTCGACGAAGCCCTTCGGGACCTTCGTCTCGTCCTTCTCTTCCTCGATGTGCTTGTAGGCGACCCAGGGCGGCTCGCCGCGGCGGATCGCCTCGATCCAGGGCGACAGGTCGCCGCTCTTCGGTTTCCTGATCCCGGTCACGCGGACCTTGACGCCGGCGACGGGATGGCCCTCGAGGTCGATGATCCGGCCGGTGATCGGCATCTCGCGGAACGAGGCCGCCGGGCGATCCTCGGCCTTAACGGCCGGCCTTTCCGGCTCCTTCACGCGCTGGCCGGTCTCGACATTGAACGTGCCCAGGTCGATGACCTGGCCGGGTTCGGCCACCAGCCGCTCGGCCATCGCGAACGCCTGGAACCGCTCGCGGGCCATCCTGGTCCCGGGCCGGACCAGATCGGCGGCGCGGACCTGGTGCGTCGCGCCGGGGATCAGCTCATTGAGGCGGAAGCGGCCGTCCTCGGCGACCCTGTAACCGGGCGTGAGCACGCCCGTCCCGTTGTCGTCGCCGTAATTCACGCCCAGCTCGATCGTGGCGGCGACCGGCTTGCCCTCGTTGTCGACCAGGCGGCCGGTGACTGTTCCGCAGGGGCGGAGGGTGACCGTCCGGATGCCCTCGACCGACTCGCCGGGCCTGATGACGAGCGTCGCGCCCAGGTTCCGGCCGTGGTGCTGGAAGACGACGGTGCGCGAGACCTTCGGGTCGAGCCCGGTCACCTCGACCCGGCTCTTCTCGTCAAGGCCCGAATAATGCCCCTCGATCGGTTGCGGGTGCAATCCGTGCGCGGAGGCTTCAATCACAGGCTTGCCCTCGGGATCGACGAGCTGGACGACCAGCGACCGGCCGGGTTCGAGGATCAGGTCCTGGTGGACCTCCTCAGCCCGATCGGTCGGATTGACCTCGGCCACCGCGTGGTACTCGAGCGGGTTCATGGCGTTGTAAGTGGGCAGGCCGAACGCGCGATCCTGGCGCGGGCCGGGCTGGGCCGACAGGCGATCGACGCCGATGCCCATGCGATAGGTGCCGTCGAAGCTGTGCGCCGCGACGATCCCGCGGCCGGGGATGCCGACGACTCGATAGTTCCCCTCGGCATCGGTGCGATACCGGTTGCCGGTCCAGAACAGCGAGAGCCCGGGGTGGAAGTTGGGATAACCCTCCGCGTGCTCGTTGGCCAGGTAGGGGAAATAATGAATCGCCGCCTGCAACGGCCGGCCGGTGCGCGCATCCGTCACGCGCCCGGTGATCCAGATACCCGGCTTCAGGTCGATGTCGAGGCCGACCGGCCCGAGCCCGGGCGCCTTCGGGGTCCGCAGGTTGTCCGTGATGAAGTACGGCCGATCGATCGGCGGATAGAGGCCCAGACGGTGCCCCTCGCCCTTCGGCAGACCGGCGAGGCGATAACCTCCGTCGGGGCCAGTCACGGCGGAGACCAATCCCTCGACGTCCTGGGTCGTCCCGGCCAGGGTCTGCACGGCGACCGTGACGCCCGGGATCGGGGCCTTCGTGCGGGCATCGCGGACGGTTCCCTCGATCGTCTGGCCCGGCTGAGCGATCATCGTGAAACGGGCGCCGTGATAGTCGGAGTCCACCAGGCTGGTGCCGCTGGCGCGCTCGCCCCTGATCGGCGTTGCGCCCAGGTCGCGGGTGATGACCTGGATCTGCTGGAAGGCGATCGATTCGCCGGTGACGTCCAGCGTCGCGATCCGGTCGCGGCCGATGCCGGTGAGCCGGAACCGACCGTCGGCGTCGGTGTGAACCGGCGGCCAGAGCGCGGGCGTTCCGGCGGTCAGCTCCATGAATGACCAGCCCGGGTATTCCGGCCGGGTGCCACCGGCGTTCGGCCGCATCGCGGCCAGCCACTTTTCGAACTCGGGCATGTCTCTCGGAGCGACCAGGCGGCGGACCTGGACCGCGGCGCCAGCCACCGGCCGGCCCTCGAGGTCGAGAACTCGCCCCTCGATCGGTACGTCGTCCTTCACCAGGCGCAGGGGTTTGTCGGCGGGCAGGTCGCGCGAGCCGTCCCACCAGGCCGGGCCGTAGCCGGGCGCCTGCGCCACGACCAGCGGCATGTTCCAGTTCTTCCTCGCGTTCTCGTCGAGGGAGGCATCGGGGGCACTCGGGCGGATCGAGAGCTGGTAGCGGCCGTCGGCGCCGGTGGTGCCCCGATCGAGCTCGCGGCGCGTCCAGGGCCAGTAGCCCGAGCCCATCCGGAAGTTGTTGGTGTCGACCGTGGTCGTTGGGGCGAGGTAATCGAGGTCGACCACCCGGGCGCCGGCGACCGGCTTGCCGTCGGGGTCGACGACCTGGCCCTTGACGATCTTCGGGCCGTCTTCGGCGGCTCCCTTCGCGTCGCCCTTCTGATCACCCTGAACCGCACGCGCCGCGGTGCCGACGCCGACCAGGCCCGCGAGGATCGTGCCGGCGAGGCCGGCGATCAGGGTCGCGGCGATCGCGCGGCGGCCGGCGCGGGTCGAGAGCTGGCGTGAGGAATCGAGGATCCGGCGGATGCGGCGGCCCAGCATCGACGGCAGCGAGATCATCCCGACGCCCGCGGGAGCCAGGGGCGGCAGCGTGCGGCCGGCGAGTTCGAGCAGGTGGCCGGCGTACTGCGTGCGGTCGGAGCCGAAGGCCACGACGAAGTCGTCGCAGACCTCCTCGGCGGATTCCTCGATCCGGCGCGAGAGGACCCAGAGCAGGGGCTGGAACCAGAAGAGCGCCGAGGTCAGCCGGCGCAGCAGGTTCCACAGGCCGTCGCGGCGCGACAGGTGCGCCAGCTCGTGAATGAAGGTCTCGCGGAGGTTGGCCTCGGACTCCTCGGGCAGCAGGATCGCCGGCCGTCGCAGGCCGTCGAGGCAGGGGCTCGACAGGAACGGACTGCGGAGCACCGAGGGCGGGTCCAGCCGCATCTGCCCGGCCAATTCCTTGCACAGGGACTCGGCCTCAAGGTCGGCCGGCACCGCGCCCAGCCGCAGGCGGGCCATCCGCGACTGGCCGACGGCCAGGCGAATGATGAGGGTGGCTGCGATCAGGACCCAGAGGCCAGCCAGTGCCAGGACCAACCGCGCGACCAGGCCGATCGCCGGCATCGTGACCGTTGAGGTGGTCGCGGGGCTTTCGATCTGAGGCAAAGGCTCGACGGTCGTCGGGATCACTGATGCGCCGGGAATGCTCGCGGCCGGGATCCGCGGCCGTGCCGGGTTGGGGATCTCATCCGTCGGACTGGCCGGCTGCGGCTCGATCTGGGGCGGTGGGTTCACGGAGGACGCCGCCGGTGTGATCGAGGCCACTCGACCAGCCACCGTCGGCGGAGCCTGTTCAACGCCGGCCACCTGGGGCAGCCGAAGCACCCATCCGCCGAAGCCCATCGCGGCCATCGAGGAGGACGCGATCGGACAGAGCAGCACCGCGGCCAGCGTGGTGCGATAGACGGCCGATTGGACCGCCGGGCCCCATCGCCGCGACGCCCGGCCCAGGATCAGCCCGATCGCCAGCAACACCGAGGATTGAACCAGCCAGGTCAGAAGTAGCTCCGCCGGGGCTAACGACCCGGCCGTCATCGCTTGCCATGTCATGGTCGTGCCTCCTTCGCCTGGAATCTTTAGCCCTTCGGCTGCTGGTCGATCAATCGCCGCAATTCGTCCACCTCGGCCCGCGACAGCCGCTCCTGCTTCAGCAGGTGCGCGACCATGCTCCCCACGTTGCCGCCGAACACCCGGTCGAGCAGCTCGCGGGTCGCGGTCTTCTTGACCCGGTCTTCCTTCAATTTGGGGAAGAACACGAAAGTGCGCTCGTGCGCCTCGTGCCCGACGGCGCCCTTGGCCTCGAGCTGGCGCAGCAGGGTCTGCACCGTGCTGTGCGCCACCGGCTCGCTGGCATTCAGCGCGTCGGTGATCTCCCGAGCATTCGCCCGCCCCCGGTCCCACAGGACCTGCATGATCCGGAATTGCATCCGGCCCAGTTGCGCCTCGCTCATCGTGTCGGCCTCCTCGCCCATTACACCGGTCGGAAAGCAGGTCGAGCATTCCTGCCCCAAAGGTCTGAGAGTCTGTCCCGGCAGGGCTCGAAGCCCCCGTCAGGGGGCGATCGCACGTAGCCGGGGGCGTTAGCCCCCCGGGATCGGACCGCAGCGTAACCCACCGAAGTTCCGAGCCCCCGTCAGGGGGCGATCGCACGTAGCCGGGGGGCGTCAGCCCCCCGGGATCGGACCGCAGACCCACACCCCGAATCCTCTCGACAGATACTCCCGGCCGCGACCCCGCCCCGCGGGGTCGCGGCCGGGAGGGTGACACGATAGCGGGGAGATCAGGGTTCGCGTGGCGTTCCGGGGGGCTGACGCCCCCCGGCTACGTCCTGACGCCCACTTCGTGGGCTTTCAGGGCAGACTCGAACCTCCATCTCTCGCCCGTGCGCCATGCAACCGCAATGCGCTCGAAATTCAAATACCCGGATCGTTTACTGAGGTAAATTTACCCGAGTAGACGGAGTCCGTCAAGCGGGCGGTCGCCGGTTTTTTTCGCGGAGGTCTTTGCCCGATGGGGCCCCGCGTCGGGCAGGAATGCCCGACCTACTCGATGGCCGCGGCGATGGCCTGCTCGAGCGCCTGGTCCTGGACGAAGGCGGATCGCAGCCGGCCGTCGGGGCCGATGACAAAGGATGAGAGCGGCTGTCGCGCCGCGTAGTGCAGCGTGATCGGGTCGAAATCGCGGTCGATCAGCACCGCCTGCGGCCAGGTGATGTTGTGGGCCTTGACGAACGTTTTCGCGGCCTCGGGATCGCGCGTGAGGACGAAGCCGACCATCGCGAATCGATCGTCGCGGGCGAACCGGTCGTGGATCGCCTTGAGCTGGTTGACGCGGTTTGGGGCGAGGTCGGGCGTCCAGAAATGGAGCAGCACCGTCTTGCCGCGGAGCGCGTCGAGGCGGAGGTCCTTGCCGTCGAGCGCTTTGGCCGAGAACGCCGGCGCGGGCTGGTCGATCGCGGGCCGGCCCGGGCGGCGTTTGAGGGTTAGCGTGAGCCCGGCGGTGGCTCCCTCGGGCAGCTTGATCCGCCGCAGGCCGCGAGTGCTGTACGGTCCGCCGCCGAGGGCGTAGATCTCGTATTCCATGCCGGGAATCAGCCCCTCGGCCCGGTATTGCCCGCTGGCGTCGCGGACGAAGGTGATTTCGGGGGCGCTGCCTGCCCGGTGCCAGATCGCCCGGACGATGGTGCTCTCGGAGACCGGGCCGTCCTCTCGCTCAAGGCGGACGATCACCCGCGCGGCCCGGTAGCAGACGAACGTCACAGTCTGATCCTTGTCAAGTGCCCCGAGATTGACGAGATTCGCGTCATGCAACGGGCCCTTCGAATTGAGTCGTACCTTCATCGCCGTATCGGCGTATCGCCGCGGCATGAGGATCGGGATCTTCATTTCGACCGGCGCGGCGAAGACGATCCGGCCGGCCGCGTCGGGGTAGTCCAGCTCGACCCACCTGACGGCTCCGACCGGCTCCCGCGCCTCGGGACCGTTGAACTCCGCGGCCAAACTCTGCGGCAGCGCCACCGGGGGCGCGCGATCGGCCGGTTGCTGGCCGGCAGGCAGGATTCCCGAAAGGCCGACCGGTCCGCCGGGCGCCGGCCGGCCGGCCGAATCAACGAACCGCACCTCGACGTTCACCGAGGGCATCTCGCGCAGGACCACCGGCGCGGGCGTTTCGCCTTCCTTGAGATAAACGCCCACGGGCCGGAGCGCCGGTACCGGCCCGCGCACAGGTGTCTCGCCGACGCTGATCCCGTTCTGGTCCCACTGCCCCAGGCCGTGGATCAGGTAATTCGCCGGCCGCAACGGCCCGAGCGAGAACGTCCCGTCGGACTCGGTCGTCGCATGATGCTTCTCATACCTTTTCGTCGACTGGGCCTCGACAGGCACCCCCGCGATCGGCCGGCCGTCGACGTCGACGACCCGACCAGCCAGGCGAATCCCTCGCCTGAGCACGATCCGCCCGAGGTCGGTGGGTACGAATACGTTGGGATTGTCCGACGGCGTTTCGGTTCCCCAGAAATGCTGGAAAGGCGCGTAGGGGAACCTGGCGCTGGGAGTCGGCATCGGGCCCAGATGGATCGCCAGCGTCTGCCGCCTCGGCATTCGAATATGGACGCGCCCCTCGGCGTCGGTCACGCCCGATTCATCGTTCTGGAAGTCGTTCCCAGGCCGCGCGTTCTGGTCCCAGGTCTCGAAGACATAGGGCAAACCCGCCGCCGGCTTGCCCGTCGGCGTGACGACCAGCGCCGTGTACTCAACCCCGCGCTCCAGGCTAACGGATGTGAAGAACGGCTGGATTCCCAGCTCTTTCCACCGAATCAGGTCGGCGACCAGGAATGGCCGGGACACCCGAGTGACGAAATCCGGATGCCTGACTTTCACCACGATCCTCAGCCGCTTTTCGGCCGTTTGCTCGGGCGGGAAGGTAAGCCGAAACCGCCCGTCGGCGTCCGTGCGGATCGTGGTCTCGCCGGCCCACGGCGGCAGGGCATCGGGATCGAGGCCGGGGATCGTGCGCTCGACGATCACCGATACGCCTTCGATCGGACGATCGTTCTCGGCCTCTACCACGCGGCCGGCGAACCCGGCCGGCGTCGCCGGCTCGTCGCCGTGCGCCGGGCGAGAGACGATCAGGGCGAGTCCCATCAGCAGCGCCGGAATGATCCGCATGGTGAGCCTGCTCCACGGGCCGTCGCATCCCGCCTCAATGACTCGACGAGTATCCTACAGCCGTCGCAGGTCCGCAAGGCCCGGAATCGGCCGGCGCCGGGCGTCCGCAAAGTTTTCGAAATGGACGGTTGATCCTCGGGGCCCTCGGGTATAAAGTGACTATGTCGGTCGAGGGAACGAACACACACATCGGCCGACTTTCGTGTCGTGCTACCGTGGCGCGACGGACTGAAGCCCGCTCTCGCTCGAGGCTGGTCTCCAGCGGGACCGGGGGGGTCTTCACGAAAGGAGGTGATCGCGTGTGTAGTGATAACCAGGGGCGGCTCGCCTAACGGCAGCCGACGGGTTGCCCGTCGGGCAGCCGCACTTTTGACCATAGCTTTACGGTCAAGGACTGGCCGGGCCCGGGCCAACCGGGTCCGGCCGGTTCTCTCGCCGTGGAGATTTGATTTTGCCTTGGTCCTGATTGCTCTCGGGAGTTCCGGCACGGTGACTTTTCGGTACGCGGGCGAATACGGACGGTATTCCTACCGTGGCTGGTGGTGGTCCTGGGCGTTTACCAGGGTCACAACAGGTCGCCGGGCCGAGGACGGAGCGTCCGCATAGCTCCCGACTCAACTCTTCCAAGCCTACACCCAAGCCCCGGGACCTGTCGCAAGGTCCCGGGGCTTTTTTTGTTTTCTCGGCCGGGTCGATGTGGATGTGGCGACATGGCAGTTCGTAGTTCAGAGTCTGCCCCCGAAGGGCTCCGAGCCCCCGTCAGGGGGCGATCGGACGTAGCCGGGGGGCGTCAGCCCCCCGGGGCAGGCAGGGCATCGGCCGGCATTGAGCCCCCGTCAGGGGGCGACCGGACGTAGCCGGGGGGCGTCAGCCCCCCGGGGCAGGCAGGGCATCGGCCGGCATTGAGCCCCCGTCAGGGGGCGATCGGACGTAGCCGGGGGGCGTCAGCCCCCCGGGGCAGGCAGGGCATCGGCCGGCAT
>DAIDHB010000495.1 GCA_027452145.1 Planctomycetales bacterium | reverse complement strand
AACGTCCCCGGTGGGTGCTGGCCGCCGCGTGCTGGGCCGGGCTGCTGGGCGTCTATCTGCTGCTGGCCGGCGGACTGGACTGGCCCGAGGTCGCGGCCGGTGCGACGGCCTCGGCACTGGCGACGCTGGCCGTGATGGGCTCGGGCCATCCGGACCACCTCGGCCGGATGCGCTGGGCCTGGTGGCTGCTGGTGTTGCGGCGACTTCCCGGACGAATCGTGGCGGACAGCGTGCGAGTGCTGAGGGCGGCGCTGGGGCGGTCGCGGCCGAAAGGTCGGATGATCCCGGTGCCCTTCGAGCGGGGCGGAGACGATCCGGTCGACGGGTCGCGCCGGGCACTTGTCGTGGCGTCGGCGTCGATCGCGCCCAACGCGTATGTCGTGACGGTTGACGCCGGTGCCGACGCCGAGGGCGATGGGATGCTGATCCATCAGCTCGTACCGACGGCCGAGCCCCCAGGACAGGGAGATCGAATGTGGCCGGTCTGAATCCCTGGCTGATCGCGGCGACGCTCGTGATGGCGGGGATCGTTCCCTGTGCGGCGGTGGTCGCGCGCAAGGGCCTGGCGGACGGAGTGGCGGCGCTCCAGCTCGCCGGGACCCTGGCGACGCTGGCGACACTGCTTCTGGCGGTCGGACTTTCCAGGCCGACGGTCGCGGACATCCCGATGTCGCTGGCGGTCCTGTCGTTCGGCTCGAGTCTGCTCTACGCGCATTTCCTGGAGCGCTGGCTATGACTCGCGCGGCGTTCGTCGTGGCGATGTTCGTGCTCGCGGCCTCTGTGGCCGTCGTGTGGGTCTGCGTGATTGGGCTGATCCGGTCGCGGACTCCGTATGATCGGCTCCATTTTGCCGGCGCGGCGAGCCTGATGGCGCCGGCCGGGGTGGCACTCGCGATCATCCTGGCGGGCGGCGCGGCGCCGTCGGCGGTCCGGGGCGTGCTGATCGCCTTGCTGCTGGCCGCGAGCGGCGGACTGACGACCCATGCGACGGCGCGCGCCGAGTGGCTGCGCACCGAGGGCGAGAGCCGCCGTCGCGACGAGGACGACCGGGGAGACGACGACCGTGGAACAGGTGCTTGAGGCCGTCAGTTACCTGCTTGTGGCGGCGCTGGGGACGGCCGTGGTGCTAGCGCGCGAGCCCCGTCGCCAGGCCGTCATGCAGTGCCTCTTCGGCATGAGCCTCACGATGCTGTTCCTCGTGCTTCAGGCGCCCGACGTGGCGCTTTCGGAGGTCGCCGTCGGCGCGGCTGCCCTTCCGCTGATGATCCTGGTGGCGCTGGCGAACGTTCGTGCCGAGCCGTCCTCGAACAGGCCAGCGGAGGGGGCGGCCGCCGGCGCCCGATCGTCATGAAGCCCGGAACGAGGCTCTGGCTGTTCTTGCCCGCCGCGGCGGGGTTGGCCTTCGTGCTGGCGGGCGGGTTCGCCGGGCTCGCGCCGTTCGGCCGGCCGTCGTCGCCGCCCGAGCGCACGGTCGGCGACTGGCTCAACAGGGTCGCGACGGCCGAACGCCACATCACCAACGTGGTCTCTGCGGTGAACTTCGACTACCGGGGGCTCGATACGCTCGGTGAGGAGTACATCCTGTTTGCCTCGGTCATCGGCGTGGCGATGTTGCTCCGCGAGCGTCGGGGCGAGTCGGAGCGGGATCATCCCGAGGGCGAGCTGGCGCGCGTCTGGCAGCATCGTAGCCCGGCGATCCGCTGGTCCGGGCGCTGGATGATCGGGCTGGTGAACCTGTTCGGAGTGTATGTCGTCGTCCACGCCCAGTTGACGCCCGGCGGCGGATTCCAGGGCGGCGTGATCCTCGGCACGGGGGCGCTTCTGGTCTACCTGGCGGAGAGCTACCGCAGCTATCGCCGGGCCGTGCGCAGGGACTGGGTCGACCTGGCCGAGGCGGTCGGAGCGGGCGGATATGCGGTCATGGGCCTGGCCGGCCTGGCGATCGGCGGGTCGTTCCTGAAGAACGTCCTGCCGCTGGGAACGACCGGCACGCTGCTCTCGGCCGGCACGATTCCGGTCATCAACCTGTTCGTCGGGCTCGAGGTCGCGGCGGGTTTCACGCTGCTTTATCTCGAGTTCCTCGAGGAGACGCGCGAGGAATCGAGCGGGGGGCGATCATGAGCGTGCTTCCGTATGTCACGGCCGCCTGGCTGCTGCTGATCGGGCTATACGGCATCACCACGAGCCGCAACCTCATCCACCTGGTGATCTGCCTGGCGGTCGTGCAGTCGTCGACCTATGTGCTGCTTTTGAGTGTGGGATTTCGCCGCGGCGCCGGGCCGCCGATCTTCTACGACGTTCCGCCCGGGACGCCCGCGGTGGACCCGATCGTGCAGGCGCTTGTTCTGACGGACATCGTCGTGGGGGCCACGGTGACGGCGCTGCTGCTGGCCCTGGCCGTGCAGATCCACAAGAAGAAGGGTTCGCTCGACCCGGAGCGGCTCCGCGAGATGCGAGGCTGAACTATCGTGTCGCACCTGACCGTCCTGCCCGTGGCGGTGCCTCTGCTGGCGGCCGCGATCCTCGTCGGTGCCCAGCCGGTCCTGCATCGGCGGGTCCTCGACATCGCATCGATCGCGACGGCGGGTTTCGTCGGGATCCTCTGCGGTCTGTTCGCCTGGCGCAGCGGCTCGGGCCCAATCATCGAATGGGCCGGGGCATGGCGCCCTCGCGACGGCGTGGCACTTGGCGTGGCCTTCGCCGCGGACCGGCTCGGCTCGGGGCTGGCCTGCCTGGCCGCCGTGCTGGCGACGGCCTCGCTGGTGTATTCGTGGCGTTATTTCAAGGCCGTCGGCGCGATCTATCACGCGCTTTTGCTCGTCTTCCTCGCGGGGATGGCCGGCTTCTGCCTCACCGGCGACCTGTTCAACATGTTCGTCTTCTTCGAGCTGATGGGCGTCGCGGCGTACGCGCTGACGGGTTACAAGATCGAGGAGGAGAAGTCGCTCGAGGGGGCGCTCAACTTCGCGGTGGTGAACAGCCTGGGCGCGTTTCTGATCCTGATCGGGATCGCGCTCGTCTACGCGCGCACCGGCGCGCTCAACCTCGCGCAGATCGGCCGCGAGCTGTCCGGTCGGCCGCCGGACGGCCTGGTCGTGGCATCGCTGGTCTTGATCGTCTCGGGCCTGGCGGTCAAGGGGGCGATCGTGCCGTTCCACTTCTGGCTGGCCGATGCCCACGCGGTGGCGCCGTCGCCGGTGTGCGTCCTGTTCTCGGGCGCGATGGTCGAGCTGGGGATCTTCGGCATCGCGCGGGTCTACTGGACGGCCTTCGACGCCGCGATGATGCGCGATCGCTGGGCGATCGGCGGGGTTTTCCTGGCGGTCGGCAGTGTCTCGGCCGTGCTTGGCGGCGTGATGTGCCTGGCGCAGCGGCACCTCAAGCGCCTGCTGGCGTTCTCGACGATCAGCCACATGGGGATCCTGCTGGTGGCCCTGGGCCTGATGAGTCCGTCGGCGCTCGCCGGGGCGTCGATCTACGTGGTGGCGCATGGGCTGATCAAGGGGGCACTCTTCCTGATGGCGGGGGTTTTGCTCCATTGCAGGGGGACGGTCGATGAGCACGAGCTGCGGGGCCGCGGCCGGCGTTTGCCGGTTGTCGGCGCCGCATTTCTGCTGGCGATTCTGGGCCTCGCGGGCGTGCCGCCGTTCGGCACCGGTCCCGGCAAGGAACTGATCGAGAGCGCCGGGGCATCGGTAGGCAAGGGCTGGGTCGCGATCCCGCTCGTGCTGGCTGCGGCGATGACCGCGGGCGCCGTGCTGCGGGTCGCGGGCCGGGTTTTCCTCGGCCTGGCAAAGCTCGAGCATCAGGACGAGGAAAAGTCGCGCGATCCGGACGAGCGCGAGACGCCGCCGTCGACGGATGGACGCCCGTCGTGGGTGATGATGGCGCCCGTCTGGGTGCTGCTCGCCGGCGCGGCTTTTTCCGGCGCGGTGCCGTCGTGGAGGGAGCCGATCGAGGCGGCCGCGCGGCGGATCATGGACGCGCGAGGCTACCAGGCGGCCGTGCTCGATGGCGTCCCCGAGGGTTCACCGGGCGCGACCGTCGGGCGCACTCCGGGACATCAGGCCGTGGTGTCCACCCCGATCATCGTGGTCCTGACCCTTGCCGTCGCGGGTGTCGCGCTGTTCGCCGAGCGGTTTCCTCCGGCGTGGCGGCGCGCCGCGACACGGCTCCGGCTTCGCATGCTGGTGCCGATCCGAACGCTGCACAGCGGCAAGGTCGGCGACTACGTCGCGTGGCTGACTCTGGGCGTCTCGGCCTTCGGGATCGCGCTCTTCGCGCTGACAGGCGTCCGCTGGTTCCGCTGAGATTCAGAGGGGTCCGTTCGTCAGGGACTCGAGCCACCGCGGCGTCACGACCCACGGAGCCGCCGGGATCCGGCCGATGTCGAAGCGGTCGAGCCAGTCTCGCGGCGTCGAGGGCATGACCGCCTCAGTCCAGCCGCACGAAACAGCCAGCGAGCCGATCAGCCGGCGCGGGTCGACGCCCGCGTCGCGCAGAGTGGCGAGCTTGAGCGAGCCGTCGCGCTTGGCCAGGCGGCGGCCGTCGGGCGAGATGGCCAGCGGGACGTGGCCGAAGTCGGGCGAGGTCAATCCGAGGGCCCGGTAAAGCAAGATCTGCCGCGGCGTGCTGGTGACGAGGTCCGCGCCCCGGATGACCTGGTTGATCGCCATCGCGGCGTCATCCACCACGACGGCGAGTTGATAGGCCGGGCCGACGCCGTTGCGAGCCACGAGGAAATCGCCGCCCACGCGGCCCGGATCGATCGCCACGGGTCCCTGATAAAGGTCTTGCCAGTCGAGCTCGCCCGCCGGGACGCGGAAACGCCAGGCGAAGGGCCGGTCGCCGAGGCGTTGGGCATCCACCGCCGATCGTCCCGAGCAGGTGCCGGGATAGCTCGGGCCCTCGTCCTCGGGGTGCGGGGCGCTCGCCGCGCGCTGGATCTCGGCGCGGGTGCAGGAGCAGGGATAGACGGCCTCGCGCGATTTCAGGACCTCCAGGGCCGCGGCGTACCGCTCCAGCCGCTCCGACTGGACGTACGGGGCGAACGGGCCGCCGACATCCGGCCCCTCGTCCCAGTCGAGCCCCAGCCAGGCCAGGTCGTCGAGGGCACCCTGGCGGGCCTCGGGCCGGACGCGCGAGGCGTCGAGGTCCTCGATCCGCAATACCACCCGGCCGCCTCGGCTGCGGGCGGCCAGCCAGGCGATCAGGAACGTGCGCGCATGGCCCAGGTGCAGCCCGCCGGTCGGCGACGGCGCCAGCCGGCCGAATGGAGTGGAGGGGGATTCGTTCGCCGCTTTTGGATCGGACATCCGTATGGGGCCGGATTGCCGGCGCTCGGGGTCGGGCCGCGCCAGTTCGACTGGTCCGGTCGCGGCGGATCCGGTCTAATGAAGAGACGGCGTGGCAGGACAAACGAACCGCGCCGCCAGGACGACTGTCCATCGTATACAACAGACCGCGGATTGCCGCGGCGACCTTCCTTTTTTTCGAGACGAGAGTCAGGAGCTTCCCTTGGATTCCGAGCTGAAGCGTTCCGCGCGGGGCGTGATCGACCAGATCCTCCAACTGCGAGACTCTCTTTGACTTGGGCGAGAAGCAGGCGCACCGCGACTCGCTCGAGCAGGAGATGAACGGGCCGACCTTCTGGAACGACCAGGAACGGGCGAAGTCGATCATCGCCGAGCTGAAGGGGCTCAATGCCCTGATCAAACCGTTTGAGGACCTGGTCCGCCAGGCGGAGAACCTCGAGGCGACCATCGAGCTGGCCGAGGAGGCCGAGACCGATGAGTTCGACGACGAGGTGCGAGCGGCCACCCGCCAGGCCGAGGCCTCCTTCCGCGCCTTCGAGCTGCGCTCGATGCTCGGCGGGCCCAACGACCATTGCAACGCCTTCGTCCGGATCCATGCGGGGGCCGGCGGCACCGAGGCCTGCGACTGGGCCGAGATGCTGATGCGGATGTACCTGATGTGGGCCGAGTCCAAGGGCCTGAAGGCCGAGATCACCGACCGCGAGGAAGGCGGCGCCGCCGGGATCCAGGAGGCGAGCCTCCACATCAAGGGTGAGTACGCCTACGGCTACCTTCGCGGCGAGTCGGGCGTGCATCGGCTGGTGCGGATCAGCCCCTATGACGCCGCCGCGCGCCGGCACACCTCGTTCGCCTCGGTCGACGTGCTTCCCGAGGTCGACGACACGATCGACATCGTTCTCAAGGACGACGACCTCAAGCGCGACGTGTTCCGCTCGGGCGGTCCCGGCGGCCAGCACCAGAACAAGACCGAGTCGGGCGTGCGGTACACGCACCTGCCGACCGGCGTGGCGGCCGAGTCGCGCAGCGAGCGCTCGCAGCACAAGAATGATGCCAACGCCCTGGCGCTGCTGAAGGCCAAGCTGATCCGGATGGAAGAGGAGAAGCGCGAGGCCGAGTACGCCAAGAAGTACGACGAGAAGGGCGACGTCAGCTTCGGCAACCAGATCCGATCGTACGTCCTCCAGCCGTACCAACTGGTGAAGGACGCGCGCACCGGCTTCGAGGTCGGCAACCCTCGCGCGGTCCTCGACGGCGGCCTCGATGGGTTCATCGAGTCGTACCTCCGTTCCAAGCTGGCCGGCGCCGCCAACTCCTGAGCCCCACCCCGTGATGGAACCGACGTCCAACCCCGAATTCCTCGCCGAGATTGACGACGATTCGGCGGTGGCCAGCCTGCGAGGCCCGACCTTCGGAGTCGCGTTTCGCAGGCTGGCCGATCGCTGGTCCGAGAACCTGATCCCCTCCGAATCGGGGCAGATCCTCGCACGCTCGCACCCCGGGGCGAGCGACGGCGACGACCCCGCGCGCGTGATTCATCCGGTCTACCAGGAAGTCCAGGTCCACGGCCCGGCGCGCGGGGCGAGCGCCTGCCTGCTCCTCACCGGGCTGTCGTTTGCGCACCACTTCTCCGCGGCGGTAACGATCTCCGTCGACCGGGAACGCGCGGAGACCGTCCACGTCGATTACGACGTGGCGGACCGGTGTCGATCGCCCATCCAGGTGCTGGCGGCGACCTATGTCGTGTCGCTGGATTCGGGCTCGCTCGAGTCGGCCGACGCCGGGCGGATCGTCTGGCGTGTCGCGGGTTCACCCGGGGGGAGGCTCGAACTGGCCGCCTCGGCACCGAGCACCCTGACCATGGCCGAGGCGGGACGAACCGCGACGCGGGTCCAGATCCTGGCCCCGATCGAGGTCGCGACTTTCACCCATCGCCTCCGCTACGGCTGGCGCTGGACGAGCGACGAGGGCCTGACCCGGTAGACCGCGTACTGGCCCTCGGTGTGGAGGTGTTCCAGCGGCGCCGTGCGGTCGGCGGCGTTCGCCTTGCTCGCCAACCCGGGCGACGCGGCGATGACGTGGTCGGCACCCTGGCGGGCGGCGAGTGCGGCGAGGCGGGCGGCGGGGATTCGGTCGTACCGCGACTCGAACTCGTGCCGGTGCGCGACGTAAGCCGCGATGAACGCCTCGGGCGTGCCGCGGAACTCGACGTGCTCGCGGAATCGGTCGAACCAGTCGGCCAGGCCAGCGGCGTGATAGGGGCTGCCCGACCGGTTGAAGGCCAGCGACCTGCGCGACCAGAGGCGGAACGTCTTCGGCCCCGGCGGCCCGATGAACCGGGCGGTTTGTGGGGTGTATTCCCGGCACCAGGCCGCCAGCCGCTCAATGTCGTCGAGGGGAACAGGACGGAAGCGGCAGCGGTCGATCAAGGACTGCACGAGCCGGTGACGCGCGGCGGAACTCTCGGGCGGAATCCACGTCGCCAGCATCGCGAGGACCGGGACCGTCCAGGCGGCGCCCAGGACCGCAATCCGCCGCCTTCGCAGGATCGCGCTGTCCGCCGCGGAGCGATCGCGAAGCCGTCCCAGCCAGTCCGGGCGGAGGCCAGCGATCGTACCGACGCCCAGCGCGATCAGCATCGAAGACTGGCCGGATTCGGTGTCGTGCAGGGACAGGAAACGAATCCCCAGGGCGATCATCACACCAAAGACAAACGCCGGGACGATCCGGCGCACCCGGCCCTCGCGCCGCGATCGGACGATGAATTCGGCGGCCGTGGCGGCCAGCTCGGAGAACGTCGCCACGACCAGACGCCAGTCGCCGAGGAATCCCGCGGCGAGGACGGTCGCGCGCATCCGGCCGAGCGGTCCCCCGCTTCGCCAGAGCGCGACCATCCGGCCCGAGATCATCGCGAGGGCCAGCCCTCGAGCGACCGTGCCCATCCGGAACGGCTGGAAGATCGTCACGCGGACCGAGTGGAGTTTCTCGATCGCGAACCACGCCACGCCAAGGCCGATCAGGAGCATCATCAGCAGGATCATCAGGCGGTTGCGTGACCGAGTAGCTCCGGACGCATCGACCCTGTCGTGCCCCGATCCATCCTGCCATTCGTATCCCGTGGCGGCGAACGCCAGCAAGGCCAGCGCCGGATAGGCCGACCACGCGAGCCATTGGGGCATGCGCCAGAGGTGCGGCAGCATGTGCTGGGGGTTCTGGACCTCGACGCTGAGCATCCAGAACAGCGGAGCCGGCAGGTCGCCGAACAGGGTCGCGTTCTGCGGCAGATTGATCGCCAGCCCGGGCACGACCGCCAGTGCCATCGACGCGATGCCCCGCGCGGCCTGTCGTCCCTGGACTCCCGTCGCCGGACCCAGCATCGCCCAGGCCGCCCAGGCTGCCGACAGCAGCAACGCGAGCTGGAGGCCCACAGACGGATGCACGATCGCGGCCACGGCGATCGGCGGCACCGATCGCCAGGCGCCGCGCGTGGGATCGGCCACGACCCAGGCGATGGCCAGCCAGCCCAGCGCCAGCGCGACCAGTCGGTCGAGCACCATCGCCTCGAACAGGTGGTTGGTACCGATGTTCCCCGCCTTCGCCGCGAGGAGCAGGATGAAGGCCAGCCAGCCCGCGGACGGCCCGATGCCCGGCCAGGCCGAATCGGCCAGCCGCCGGATTCCCCGTCCGGTGGCAAGGAACGTGGCGACAAAGGCCAGGAACAGGGCCATCGGCAGGCCGGCCGCGCGCGACGCGGCGTCCAGGAGCGCCAGCGAGCCGCGATGGGGGTTGAACTCGTCGATCGAGCGGATGAATGGGTCGTCGGCGTAGAGCGACGGGTCCTGGCGGTGGAGCAACAGCGGCAAGCGATACGCCTGGTCGCCGTCGAAGCTGTGGTAGCCGCGGAGGGTGAGGTAGGCGCCCAGGACCAGGAGCATCGGCAGCCAGCCCGGCGTCATGCTCGGTCGTTGCTCGTCCGTCGCTGGATCCTGCGTCATCGGCACGGGTTCCCTCCCGCGGGCTCGCTCACCCAGGCCGATGACGCACCCCGATCCGGTCGCCGGCGCGATCATCGGCGCGTGGAGTGTGCCGCGACGGCGGCGGTGCGTCAACCTCACCTCGGGCGGGCGGCGGCCTCGACGGCCGCCTTCACCTCGGCGATCGTCTTCTCGAGTTCGGGGTCGTCCACCTGATGGGGCGGGGTGTCGACGGCCGGCGGGGCGGGCGGTCCCGTCGCATTCTCGTCCACCGAGGCCGGGGCCCGACCATCGTGGATGACTCCGTCCCGGCTGGCGGTCTGGACGACGGGCTCAGCCGGGGCGCCGGGTTGCTTGACGCCGTCGCCGGCCTCGTCCTCATAGCCGCATCCCATGCGCCGGATGTGGTTCACGAGATGCTGGACCGGCGGTGACCACCAGATTCGCTCGGCGGGATGATACTGGTTGTCCCAGCGGAGGGCCCAGGATTGCCGGGCCTGGTTGGTGGCCCACGGGAAGGGTTCCAGGTGCTTCAGGGCGAACATCTGGATGCCGGCGGTCATGAACGCCGCGACGAGCGCCCCCTTGGCGATCCCGAGCAGGAAGCCGGCGAACTGGTCGTGGCGGCTGCGCTGGGAGGGTAGCCCCGGGACCTCGGGCCGCTTCGTCAGTTTCAGCACCAGCGTGGTCGCACCCACGAGGACGATGTAGCTGACCGAGGCCGCGACCCACCAGAGCAGGCGGTCGATCAGTGCGGGTGGGACGCTCGAAAGGTAGCGGACGACATGCGGCTTCGCCTGGTCGCGGACCGGGGCCGCGAGGTAGACGCAGGCGACCAGGCCGCCCAGGCGGATGGCCTGGTAGACGAAACCCTTGATCCAGCCGCGAATCGCGGCGATCAGGATGACGATCCCCAGCGCAACGTCCAGACCCATCGTGATCCCCCCGTCCCGTCGCCGCCGTCTCGGCAGGTGTTGTTTCTCAGTATGTTCGTCGGCCGCGGCCGGATCTTCGAGGAAACCTTCCGGCGTATCCCTGAGAATCGACATCCGGCCGGTTGAATCTTCAGGAATTCCGCGCCACCATGGAAATTGCATTCTGAGCGAATCGGGCGCCAGGTCCGAGCATTCCTCGAAGATCGAACCTCCGGGACGGGAGCGACCTCATTGGGTGGATTCTTGCGCTCATCGCCGTGGCACTGTCGACCGGCCTGGCTGGCGGCGGTCGGACTGACCCTACTGGACGGCCGCGGGGCCTTCGCCGATGAGTTCAGCCGGATCGTCGGCCCGCCGCTGTTCGAAATCCCGACCAGGAACGCCTCGGCCGGCGCGGCCCGCCTGAGCGTCCGGTCGATCGAGGCGATGCCCGAGGTCGTGCGGGGCGAGCGGGCGGCCTTCATCGTGGTGTCGACCGACGACGGAAACCTGGCGAAGCTGCTCGTCTCGCCCGGCCTGCGCCGCCAGGCGGGCGCGGGGCGGAAGGGTGAGCTGGCGCCGGTGCTCCAGATCGAGCGGTTCGAGACGATCGACGCCGGCGACCGCCAGGCGCGCAAGGCCCGGGGCCGGGATGTCCTTTTGTTCGACGGCTTCGAGTTCGACCTCGACTCGGGCCAGGTCGTGCCGCCGGGTTTCGGCGGGGACGTTCGCTTCCAGCTAAAGGGGCAGGACGGCCCCGAGCTGATCTCACTGGCAACGGGGAAGCTCTTCCCGATCGACCGGCCAATCGCCCTGCCAGCCGCGGGGCCCGGTCAACCGTCGCCCGGCCCAGCGGTGGTTCCGGCGGATTTCAACGGGCGTTACACGCTCGTCGCGAACGGGCAGACCTCGGGCGCGCTGGAGCTGTCGGTCGAGGCCGGTGGCGAGGTCTCGGGCCGGTTCCGGAGCGATCGTAATGGCTCGGTCTACCCGGTCACCGGCAAGGTGGCTGCCGACCTGCCGCGCCGGATCGAGTTCGAGATCAAGTTCCCCCGCACCCGGCAGAACTACGAGGGCCTGCTCTGGACCGAGGACAAGAACGTGTTCGCCGGCACGGCGCGGATCGTGGAGCACCCATATAGCTTCGTCGCGGTTCGCGAGGGTGCGTCGCTCGTGCCTGAAACGATCGAGGCGAGCAGCCCTCCGCGATCTCCGTCGACGATCTCGGCCTCGACCCGCGTCGTCGGCCTGGAGGCAGCCGAGGATCGCTACACGATCGACGGCCGCTCCTGCTCGGCCGACGACCTGAAGTCCGCCTTGGCGGCTGCGGTCAAGCAGCAGCCCGGTGCGGCGGTGCTCGTCCGCGCCGCCCCGAATCTGCCGTATCACCGTGTCGAGCAGGCGATCCGGCTCATCCGCGCGGCCGGCATCGCCAGCATCCGCCTGGCGCCGGAGGCACCTGAATAAGTTCGGCGCCCCCTTTGTCCAGGACTCGAATATGGTAGGATTCCACACCGCGGCGCCCGCAGCCGCTGAAGGGGAGCGTTTGGCCGGCTGGTGCCGCCCCTGGTCTTCAAAACCAGTGTGAGACTTGGCGACAAGCCTCAGGTGGGTTCGATTCCCATCCGCTCCCGTTTGCCGCACAACCCTCGCCCTTCTGCCCGACTTGCTCAGGTTGACCATGTGGTTACCTTCCGGCATCCACCAAGCCAGGGCCAGCAACAAGCCCTCGGTCACCGGGACGAGGCACGCGAGGCGATGATCTCGAAGGAGCGGAATCGAGCTCGCCGGACGATCGGCTATCTCATGGGCGTTATCGCCTGGGTGGCCGTTGTGCTATACGGCTACCGGATGTTCGGGCCGTCATTTGTCTTCGGGAGTGTCTTTGGGCCAGTCGTCTCCTGTCTGTTGTTTGGCCTTCCTGGTAAGCAGACCACATCCGGCTCGAGGTGATGCAGCCCCATCCGCTGTTTTCCCTCCTAGCTCGCCTCGTCCAGATACCCGCACGCCCGCAGATGCCGGACACTCCGCGCCACGCGCTCGTGCCGCGCCTCGAGGCCCGGCTCGGGCTCGCCCCCGATGCCCTCGATCTCGATTGTGTACGGTCCGGCGAAGCCGACGCTGTCGAGAATCCTGCGCACCCGGACGAAATCGACGGCGCCGCCGTCTCCCACCGCCGGGAAGTACCAGTCCTCGAAGCCGCCCCGATTGTCCTTGATGTGGACGTTCCGCACGAGGTGCTTGACCCGCTCCAGCTCGTCGCACGGGTCGACGCCCTGGTTGTAATACGCGATGTTCCCCGTGTCGAAGTTGAGCCGGACATTCGGGTGATCCACGTCCGACATCAGGGCGAGCATCGCGTCGGCGTTCTGGGTGGGGCCCTTGTGTGTCTCGAGGGCCAGGGTGATGCCGGATTCGGCGGCCACGTCGCCCAGGTGACGCAGGTTCGTCACGATCGTCTTGCGCTCGGCCGCGTCGGTCGGCTGGCCGGCTCCCGTGACGCAGATCGGGACCTCAAACCACCGCGCGGCGAACCGGATGCGGCGCTCGGTGAGATCCCGGCCCTCGATCGTGCGGATGTCGGCCCCGCCGACGTTGCAGCCGCTGATCGCGACTCCGTGACGATTCAGCAGGGCCTTGAAGTCCTCGACGGTCCGGTCGTCGTCCTTCTCGGTGATCACGGCCGATTCAGGGATGACCAGCCCGCCGAAGTTATGGCCGCGGAGGGCGAGCTCCAGGTGCGCGATGCCGGCTTCGCGGATCCGCTCGGCGGCTGCGCGCACGCCCGGCGGCCCGTAGCTGTTCGTGAAGCAACTGATGATCCGATTCATGGCGAGGTTGTTCCGTCCAGAGGTTCGAGGGCGAGCGGAAACTCGCCGCCGGGGTCGGCGATCCGCAGGGCGTAGCGGCCCTCGAGCACCGCGAGGAGTATTTGGCCGCAGAGATCCGCCCGCCAGCCCTGGAGCAGGATCGGCTTGTGATGCCCGGGCCGGCCCTCGATGTACCAGCGGATCAGGTTCTTGATGTCGGACTGGTTCGCTACCAGTGAGCCGGCGATCCGGCTGCGGGCACAGCACTGGGCCAGCACCCCCGAGAGCAGCCCCGAGATCGTCGACACGCCGGGCGGCTCCTCGTACCGCGACGACGCCTCGGGGAGCGAGTCATCGGGTACCTTCCGGGCCGAGTCGAGCACATCCAGGATCTCGTCCGCGCGGTTGAGCAGGCCCGGCCGGTTGAAGTCGCGGAGCGCCTCGAGCCCGCGGCGGTTGGTCGGGAGCCGCTTGGCGATCGCGACGAGCACGTCGTCCCGCATCACCTGGCGCAGGGGGCGATTCTGCCGGCGGGCGTCGTCCTCGCGCCATTCCGACAGCCGCCGCGCCGCCTCGAGTCCCCGGCGATTGAGCTGCCCCAGCCCCGGCAGCCGCCGCCATCTGTCCTCATCAGCCCGGCGGGCGATTTCCTGGATGTAGATCTCGAATTCCTGCTCGGCCCACTCGGCGCGGCCGAGCTCGGCGAGCTGTCCCATCAGGTCGTCGGCGATCGGGAGCAGGTAGCGCACGTCGTCGAGGGCATATTCGATCTGGCCCGACGACAGCGGCCGGCGCCGCCAGTCGGTCCGGGTCTCGCCGCCGCCGATCGAGACGCCCAGGACCTGCGAGACCAGGTTCACCAGCGACAGGGGATAGCTGTGGCCGATGAGCCCCGCGGCCATCTGGACGTCGAACACCCGGCGCGGGAGCTTGCCGGTGCGCAGCAGGCAGATCCTCAGGTCCTCTCCAGCGGCATGCATCACGACGTCGATCGTCGGGTCGCAGACGACGTCCCAGAACGGCTCGAGGTCCCGGACCGCCAGCGGATCCACCAGCGCCAGCCGTTCGCTCGAGGCGACCTGGATCAGGCAGAGCTGGGGCTCGAACGTCGACTCTGATACGAACTCGGTGTCGAAGCCGAATCGTCCGATCGCCCGCAGGTGGTCCACCAGGGCGAGGAGCTGTGACTGGGTCGTGATGAGCGATTCGCCCGAGACGGTGGACATGGTTCGCCGTTCTTGCCTGGAGTCGGGTGGGTTGGGAGCAATGGTTGTGAATGCAACTCGGAGTCTGGCGTCCGTTCCCACGCGTCTCCAGGCCGAACTCCCTCGCCGGCCGCGTCCCCGCCATCAGGACGGCGGGTGGGGAGGCGGCTCCTGGTGCTCGTCGAGGAAGCGGAGGATCACGCCGTTGGCCACCGGAGGATTCTCGTAGGGCGCGAGATGCCCCGCGCGGGGGACGACCTCGAGCCGGGCGCCCGGGATCGCGTCGGCCATGGCCTGGTGTTCCACCGGCGTCGTGACCACGTCCTCCTCGCCCACGAGGACGAGCGTCGGCACGCGAATCCCGGGCAGTACGGGCGTGCGGTCCGGCCGCGTGGCCATTGCCCGGAGCGCACCAACGACCCCGCGCGCGGCGTTCCGCTCCATGACCCGCCGGAGCGGAGTCACGAGCTCGGGCCGGTTGTCGGAGATCCACGGCGAGAACAGCCGCGGGATCATCGCGTCGATCACGGGGGAGGGGTTCCCGGCGCTCAGCACGGCCTGCGCGAGCTCCTCGCGCCTTGCGGCGACTTCCGGCGAGTCCGCCGCGGCGCGGGTGTCCATCAGCAGCAGGGCGCGAATTCGCTCGGGGTAGCGCTCGGCCAGAGAGAGCGCGATATATCCGCCCATCGACAGGCCGCCGACGACCACCGGCACGTCCAGGCCCAGGGTGTCCAGCAGCTCGACGACGTCGTCGGCCATCTCGTCGATCGTGTAGTCGCCATCCGGGGCCGGCGAGTCGCCGTGGCCGCGCAGGTCGGGTGCGATGACGCGGTACATCGAGCCGATCGCCGCGACCTGCTCCTTCCACATCGCGCGGCCCAGCGGGAACCCGTGGAGCAGGACGACGGCGGGCCCGGGCCCTTCATCCGTATAAGCCAGACGCATGGCGATCCCCCGTTGAGTCATCAGGCTGCGAAAAACGATTATAGGCCACGCGCCGGCGTGAATCGAGGAGTCTCCCACGAAGTCTTTTATGGACCGGAGCGGCGGTGGCTACAGCCCCTGGCGAGCCGGCCGGCGAATCCCTAGAATGATCGTGATTCGACCGGGATTCCGTACGGCCACCGAGGACGAGGATACGCTCCGATGCCCACGCCCAATGAACTTTACGACCGCGCGATCGAGCTGAGGGATCGCGGCGACAAGCCAGGGGCGATCGCCCAGCTCGAGGAGGCCGTCGGCATCGACCCCGCGTTCGCGATCGGGCACGGCATGCTTGCCAAGCTCTACGTCGACCTCGCCGAGGCCGACAAGGCCATCCAGCACGCCCAGCGAGTCGTCGAGCTCGAGCCGGACGATACCTTCAGCTACACCGCGCTTTCGGTCATCTATCAGCGCTGCGGTCGGATCCCCGAGGCCGAGCAGGCCAAGGCGATGGCCTGGCAGAAGCAGATGGGCTTCGAATAAACCGCCGAGCGATCCCACCCGAGCCTTGCCCAGGAGGTCCGAGCATGCCCGGCTGTTTCTCTGCGCGCAGGTCCTTCCTCGTCCTGTTCGTCGTCGCAATGGCGGCATTTCCCGCCCGAGGGCAGCAGGCGGCCTCCAATCCGCCCGTCGCGCCTGCCGCCGATCCCTGGATCGAGGCGCACCGGACGGAGCTCGACGCCCTCTACAAGCATCTGCATACCCACCCCGAGCTTTCGTTCCAGGAGCACGAGACCGCCCGGCGGATCGCCGACGAGCTGCGCAAGGCCGGCGCCGAGGTGACCGCGGGTGTCGGCCGGGTCGGCGTTGTCGGCGTGCTCCGCAACGGGCCCGGCCCGGTCGTCCTGGTGCGGACCGACATGGACGCCCTGCCCGTCACCGAGGAGACCGGGCTCCCCTACGCCAGCCGCCAGACGGCGACCGACAAGGCCGGGCGGACGGTCGGCGTGATGCACGCCTGCGGCCACGACATCCACATGACCTGCTTCGTCGGCACGGCCCGCTGGCTGGCCGAGCACAGGGATCGGTGGTCGGGGACTGTCCTGCTGGTCGCCCAGCCCGCCGAGGAGGCCATCGGCGGCGCCCGCGCCATGCTGGACGACGGCCTCTATTCCCGATTCCCGCGGCCGAATTTCGCCCTGGCCCTGCATTGCACGGCCGACCAGCCGACCGGGACCGTCCACTATTGTCCGGGGCCGATGCTCGCCAGCTCGACGTCGGTGCTCATCACCATTCGGGGCAAGGGCGGCCACGGCGCCTGGCCTCATCGCACGGTCGATCCGATCGTGCTGGCGTCGCTCGTCGTGCTGGACCTCCAGACGATCGTCAGCCGCGAGATCGCCCCGAGCGACCCGGCCGTCGTCACGGTCGGCTCGATCCACGGAGGCACCAAGCACAATATCATCCCGGACGAGGTCAAGCTCCAGCTCACGCTGCGGGCGTTCTCGGAGTCCGTCCGCCAGCAGTTGCTCGAGGGAATCCGCCGCCGCGTCGACGGCCTGGCGAGGGCGCATCGGGCGCCCGAGCCGTCGGTCGCCGTCGAGGAATCGACCCCGCCGACGATCAATTCGCCCGAGCTGGTCGAGCGCGTCGCGTCGGCTTTTCGCGAGACGCTCGGCTCCGAGAAGACGATCAGGACATCGCCCGTCATGGGGGCCGAGGACTTCGGCCTTTTCGGCGAGGCGAACATTCCGATCTGCATGTTCTGGATCGGCACGATCGACCCCACACGGATCGAGGCCGCTCGGGTCCGCAACGAGGCCCTGCCGGCCCTGCATTCCTCGAAGTATTACCCCGACCCGGGGCCGAGCATCGAAACGGGCATCCGGGCGATGACGTCCGCGGTCGTGAAGCTCTTGCCGGCCAGGTGAGTCGACGTCCGGGACGCACCGCCGCGGATTTCGACTCGCGAGCCGGGCGCTCGTCAGCTAGGCTTGTAGAAAGGGGATCGGAACCACCCGGGGAGATGGCATCTGATGAGAGACCCAGTCTACGCGTTGCCCGATGTCTCCGAGCTTCTCAGCCCCGGGGTGCTGGTCTTCCCCGCCGTGGTGCGGCAGAACCTGCGAAACATGATCGCCGTCGCGAAGGGCGCCGATCGGCTCCGCCCCCACGTAAAGACCCACAAGATGGCTGAGATCGTGCGGATGGCCGAGCTGATGGGCATCCGCAAGCACAAGTGCGCGACGCTCGCCGAGGCCGAGATGGTCGCCGCGGCGGGCGGGTCGGATGTGCTTTTGTCGTATCCCCTGGTCGGCCCGAACATCAAGCGGTTCGCCAACCTGGTGCGGGGATATCGCAACACCACCTTCCGCGCCACCGTGGATGACCCCGAGCCCGCCCGGTCGCTGTCGGAGGCCGTGGCGGGGCTCGACCGACCCGTGCCCGTGCTGGTCGACCTCGAGATCGGGATGGGCCGGACCGGCATCGATCCCGGCGACGCCGCGGCCGAGCTGTATGCGCTGGTCGACCGGCTCCCCAATCTCGTGGCCGACGGTCTGCACGCCTATGACGGGCATATCCACGACGCCGATCCCGCCGAGCGGGCGAAGAGTGCCCGGCCGGGGATCGAACGCGTCCTGGCGCTGCGGGACCGGCTGCTCAAGCGCGGCCAGGACGTGCCGCGAGTCGTGCTGGGCGGCACGCCGACGCTCCCCGTCCACGCCGAGGCCGACATCCCCGGCGTCGAATGCTCGCCGGGTACGACGGTCCTCTATGACCAGAGCTACCTGACGCGCTATCCCGACCTGCCGTTCCGCCCCGCCGCTCTGTTGCTGACCCGTGTGGTCAGCCGGCCGCGCCCTGGCCGGCTCTGCCTCGACCTGGGACACAAGGCCGTCGCCGCGGATCCGTCCGGATCGCGCGCCCACCTGCTCGACATCGACGACGCCCGCCCGGTGATGCACAGCGAGGAGCACCTCGTCGTCGAGACCGCGCACGCGGGCGACTATCCCGTCGGCACGCCGATCCTGGCCGTGCCGACGCATGTCTGCCCGACCATGGCACTGCACCGGCGGGTCGACGTGATCGAGGAAGGCGAGCACGTCGGCCGCTGGGAGGTCACCGCCCGCGATCGCGTGGTGGGCGTTTGATGACAGAGGGCCGGGGCACGGCGGATCGCGCTCGTTCCATCGGCCGGCCGGCTCACCCGACGGCAAGGCCGGCCATCTCGTCGGCGTGGTAGCTGGAGCGGACGAACGGGCCGCTGGCCACGTCCCGGAAGCCCAGCTCCCGGGCGATCCGGCCGAGCTCGTCGAATTCGGCCGGCGGCAGGTATCGCTCGACCGGGAGGTGCTCGGCCGACGGCTGGAGATACTGGCCGATCGTCACGAGGTCGCAGCCGATCGACCGCAGGTCGGCCAACGTCTCGATCACTTCCTCGGTGGTCTCGCCCAGGCCCAGCATCAGCCCGCTCTTGGTGAGGGTCTCGGGCCGCGACCGTTTGGCGTACTCGAGCACCGCCAGGCTGACCTCATATCGGCTCTTGCGCCGCACCCGGCGCTGCAATCGCGCGACGGTCTCGACGTTGTGATTGAACACCTCGGGCCGGGAGGCCAGGACGCGGTCGATCGGCTCGGGCCGGCCGTCGAAATCCGGGGTAAGCACCTCGATCGTCGCGCCGGTGCGGCCGCGGACCGCCTCGACGCAGCGGCCGAAGTGATCGGCTCCGCCGTCGGGCAGGTCGTCTCGCGTCACCGACGTGATCACGACGTGCTTCAGGCCCAGCCGGAAGCACGCCTCGGCCAGGCGTTCCGGCTCATCCAGAGCGACGGCGCCCGGCCGGCCCCGCTTCACGGCGCAGAACCCGCACGGGCGGGTGCAGACATCCCCCAGGATCATGAACGTGGCCGTGCGGCGCGTCCAGCACTCCGACCGATTGGGGCACCGCGCGCTCTCGCAGACCGTCTCCAGCCCCAGCTCCTCGACCAGTGTCCTGGTGAAGCCGATCCCTCGCGTCGACGGGATCGGCCGGCGCAGCCATTCCGGCAGCCGTCGCGCCCGGCCGGTGCCCGCGCCGACGGGCTTATCGCCTTCTCCCTCGGCAGGCGTCGGCTTCTCATCCAGGACTGGGAGCGTAAACATGGGTCAGGACCTTCCGGCGGATCTGGGGATGATGCGTGTAGAGGTGGTGGCCGTCGAGGCCGAAGACCCCCTCCACGTGGCGGATCAGGGACTCTCGCACCTTGGCCATCGGCGCGGCCCTCTGCCGCCGCGATTCCATCGAGGTCTGCCGGAGCGGGGTACCGCTTATGCCCGGCTCGTCGATCAGGTCGAACAGCTCGAGGTAAGGGCCCACGTTCAGGGTCGCGCCGTGATACGCGATCCAGCGATTGACGGCAATTCCGACCGTCGCGATCCGCGAGGTGCCCGAGAACACGCCGGGCAGCTCGGGCCGGGTCGTGCCGGCGAGGTCGAATTCCCCGAGCACCCGCACGATCGTCTCGTGCAGACCGTCGACATATCCTTGCAACGTCTGCCCGCGAGCGCCGAACGGCATCATCAGGTACGCGGCGAGCTGTCCGGGCAGGTGGAGGATGCAGCCCCCGCCCCGGTTGACGTAATGCACGCGGATTCCCATCCCGCGCAGCACATCGTCGTCCGCGGCGATGTGGGCCCGGCTGCCCAACCTGCCGACGCTGATCGTCGGCGGGTGCTCGCACAGGACCAGCGCGGCAGCGCCCCCCTCGCCGAGGTCGTAGACGATCCTCCGCTGGAGTTGCTGGATGTCGGTGAAGTCGACCAGCCCCAGCAAGTAGACTTCCAGCGTCGAGGGATCAGGGGTTGGCCGCATCGTGAATCCGCATCGCCGAACAATCCGAGGAAAAAGGCCGTGTCGAAGGTCAATCCGGGGCCGACGAGGCCCTAGAGCGCATTGCAGATGGGTGGCACACGGAGGGGCCGGGCCGGCCAGGAGTCGGTGCCGACGGGGCTCTGAGCCCCCGTCAGGGGGCGATCGGACGTAGCCGGGGGGCGTCAGCCCC
>DAIDHB010000494.1 GCA_027452145.1 Planctomycetales bacterium | reverse complement strand
CCGCGCCCTCCCGGTAAATCGGTCGGGGAGAGGCCGTCGGTTTGACGATTCTCAGATTGGCCCGCCCGCCCAGGCTGCGGCCGGCCCGGGGCGAGACCGGTCGCCACGGCCGGGACCGGCGGCGTTGCGAGCCCCGGCCTGGTCGAGATCCACACCCGGCCGGTTCCGCGGGCGGCGGACGGAATCGCGGCACTCTCGTGTGCGAGCGGGCGGGCAACGAGGAGATCGGGCCGTGATCCGCCTGTTCGGGAGGAGGGGCGACGGGGGTCATGGAATCGCCAGGTTCGATGCGTTCAGGAGCCCCTCATCATCCTGCCCCACCACGCGGCTTCGGGCATCGACGGATGGGGCACGAACTTCGCGAGGGTCTGGATGCTGACCAGGGCCTCCACCAGGAAGGCCCGATCGGGATGCGTCGCGTCAGACCAGGCCTTGAGGATCTGGGGGCACGAGATCACCGTGAGCCCCGCCTGACCGCCGATTCGGATCGCCTTGCGGTCGTCGGTCGCCACCGCCCAGCCGCGGCTCTCGGCGAGCGCCAGGCACATCGCCTCGCCGTCGGAGCGGAACATCGTGGCGTAGTGGACGAAGCGGGACTGCTCGTGGGGGTCGTCGGGGCGGCAAGGGGCCAGCAGGCCGGCGGCGAGCAGCGGCGTCAGCGTCAGGTCGGCGGGGACGCTGACGAAGCTCCCCGGTTGCGCGGGGTCGTGCCGGCGGACGTAGCGGATCTCCTGCTGCACGGCGTCGGGGAGGTGCCAGGCCCGCCCGGTGGATCGGAGGATCGCCTCGGCCTGGCCTGAGGACAGCAGGTCGATCAGGCAGCAGGCGTCGATGACCGTCGGCGTCAGGGGAATGGCGCTTCCGGGTCACCGCGGCTCACCCAGCAGCGATCGGGGGAAGTCCATGCGGACCATAAGATCCTCGCCCGCGGGCCCGAGCTCGCGGCTGGTCAGGATGCGGTCGGCCTCCTCGCGGGCCGTGACGACGTCGCACCGCAGGTAGTGGGCGAGGTCGGCGTCCCCGATCTCTCCGCGCTGGTACGCCTTGACGGCCAGCAGCCGGTAGCGCTCCGGTACGATGCTGTCGTCGATTGGCGGCGGAGGGGGCTCGGGCATCGCGCCGGCCTTGCGGGGTCCGAGGACCGACTGCTTCAGGTGCTCCCACGTCCCCTTCGGGACCAGGCCCAGTTGCTCGACCCGCAGGGTCATCGCCTCCAGCGACACGAAGTAGGCGTTCTTCATGCGCCACAGGTCGGCGACCTGGAAATCCCCCGTGTCGGTCACCGTCTTCTGGAACCGCTGGCGCACCGACGAGGCGGGCATGAGGAAGCCGAGTGCAAACGCCTCGGCGAACCGCTCGACGCCCGCCTTGCGGCCGGAAGTCGCCAGGTCTTCGATGCACGGCAGGTAGCGGTCACTGCCCAGCAGGAAGTGGCTGTACTGGTGCAGCATCGACACCCGCCGACGTTCCGGGGGATGCTTGCGGTTGATGAGCATGCAGGCCCCCAGATCCGCCGAATACGCGTACATCCCGGCGATGTTCGAGGGGAGCACGTCGCTGTAGAAGATCCTCAGCCCGACGCCTTCCTCCAGGGTCTTCCGGAGCGCGATCACCGGCTGGTCGCCGAGCCCCAGCCGCTTCCGCTCCTGCTCGGCGACGACCTCGGCCTGCGCGACGGGGTCGATCCTGATGTGGAGGAAGACCTCGGGCGGATAGCTGGGCCGCGAGCCGACAAGCATAAGCCGCTCCAGCTCCCGGTAATCCTCGGCCAGTCCCTGGAACTCGTCGATGGCCGCATGGAGCGCGCCCTGGGCCGCCTCGCGGCCCTTCATCTTGTCGGCCACGGCACGCAGGTGGAGCTGTAGGTCGGTGGCCGGCTCGTCGGGCCGCACCAGCTCGCTGACCTTGCGGCCGAGGAACGCAGCCAGCTTGATGATCTCGTCGGGCTGCGCCGCGCGGTCGCCCTTTTCGATGGCGATGTAGGTGGGCCGACTGCACCCGAGCCAGCCGGCGGCCTCCTCCTGCGTCGTCCCGCGAGCCTTGCGGGCCTCGGTGATCCGCCGGCCCAGGACGCGGGGGTCGATCTCAGACGGGATCATCGATCGCTCGCTTTCTACCCGGACGGACCAGACCAGACCAGACGACGCGATCATTCCACGGAGGATCGGTCTCAGCCAGGACAATGTCAAGTTCAGGATGCTTCCTCGCGACCCGGCCTGTCAAACGGAACCACTCTCTGGGATCGGAAAAATCCGCGCATCACGAAGATCGGCCTGTCGCCGGAGCGGCCCGCCGGGCTGTGACGCCGCCCGGCCCGCCCGGGATGTGGCCGGACCGGGGCGAGGCCGGCCGGGGCGGGCGGCGGGACGGGGGTGACCGGCGGCGGTACGAGGCCCGGCCTGGTCGCAATCCACACCCCGCTGGTTCCGCGGGCGGTGGATGGCGACGGCGCTGTCCCGTCGCTCCGATCCGGGGATGCGGGGCAGCGAGCCGAGGACGCAGGTCCGCGTCTCGCCCGATGGCAGGTCGTATGACCGAGCGGTACCTGGCCGTCAAAATCGCCCGGGTGAGGCGGGTTTGCCGGTTGCTGGCATCCGGATTAGAATCGATTGGGGGGCTCTTCTGTCGTCCCGCCGGTTTTGCGTCCTTCTCCCTGTCTCGATGGCCGTGAGCGCTCCATGCCGACTTCCTCGACCCTGATCCCGGTCACGATCTCGCCCGAGGCCCGGGGCTTCGTCGACCGCATGGGTCAACGCCCGGAGCTCGAGCTGATGATCGAGCACGCCCGGGCCGTCGTGCCCGGCCTGCGATCGATCGAGGTGGTGCTGGATGAGGCGACCGAGGAGATCCCCGCCGGCGTGGTCCTGTGGGCCCATCGCGACGGCATCTCGCCCGAGGACGATCCGACGCATCGCGACTGGAACGACTGGCTGTTGTCCACGTTCCCGCCCGAGACCTGCCACGACTTCACCCTGCTGTCGGTCTACCACGACGATGGACGGTAGGGCGTGGCTCGACGTGGCGGGCGAGCTGGCGGCCGGCCCGGGCGAGGCCCACTGGAGAGCCAGCGTCGGACGGGCTTACTACGCGCTGCTGCACGAGGTGCTCGACGGTCTCGGGCGCTGGGGCTTCTCGCCGCCGCCCCGCGACAAGGTGCACACCTTCGCCCGGCTCAAGCTGGTTTACGCCTCCGAGCCCGATCTCAAGCGAATCGGCCTGACGCTGGAAGCCCTCGGCCGGCTCCGCAATGCGGCGGACTACCAGCTCCGGCGGGCGTCGCCTTTCGTGACCTCAGGCATCGCCGTCTCGGCGCTGGCCGATGCCCGCGCCGCGGTCGTCCTCCTGGATGACATCGAAGCCGACCCCACTCGCCACGCCTCGGCCGTGGGGTCGATTCCCGCGTGAGACCCCATGCCGGGACGTCAGAACCGGGCCGCTGGCCTCGACGCTCGTCAGCGAGATCAGAAGATGCCGGGATCGAAGAATTCCGGCCTGCCGCCGCGGCGTGATCGGAGTAGCAAAAGCGGCAAGCCGGCCGCCGGGCCGCCGGGCTGCGACGCCGCCCGGCCCGCCCGGGATGTGGCCGGCCCCGGGCGAGGTCGGCCGTGGCGAGGCCGGGGCCGGCGGTGTTGCGAACCCGGGCCTGGTCGAGATCCACACCCAGCCGGTTCCGCGGGCGGCGGATGGCGACGGCGCTGTCCCGGCGCTCCGATCCGGGGATGCAGCGCTGCGATCCGAGGACGCAGGTCCGCGTCTCGCCCGACGGCAGAGCCAGCCTCGGGTGCGTCGACGACCGGTGGCCCGACCGAGCTGGACCTGTCACCCTCGGACCCGTCGGAGAGATCCGGGTTTCGCGTTTCGGGGTGTCCGGGCGAAGGTCCATCGGATGACTCGGCCGTCGTCGCGCGGATTGTGCGTCGCTCCGCGATGCCTCAGCTTTTCCCGACCCCCATGCCCGGGGTTTTTCCACACTCGCAGGCGGTTTTCAGGGCAGGATGTCGGAGACCGCGATCTCTCCGATCGCGACACCATCGATCACCACGCGCAGCACATGGCCGGGCGCCAGCACCTCGTGCGCCCGGTAACCGGATGGACCGGGGTCCGAGTACACCTCGACCTGGCCGCGGTCGACGTCGACGATCCAGTAGACCGGGATGCCGCCGGCCGCGTAGATGTCGGCCAGCGCCCGGTCCTTGTCCAGGCTCGAGACGGACACCTCCGCGACCATGGCGACATCGGCCGCGTCGGGATAGTGGGTCAGGTAATCTCGCCAGTCGCCGCGCACCACGGCGAGATCGGGGCGCGGGATGCTGGTCTGCGAGGGAATCCGCACACCTTTTTCACTACGAAGATGCCAGCCGGCCACGGCCAGGAAGATCGCCCCCATGGCCATCCGGATCGCTTCGCAGACGGTACCGTGCAAGGGCGATTCGGCCATACGGTTCACCACGTATCCGTCGATGAGGTGGACGTCGTCCCGTTCGCCGAAGAAGTCGGAGGCGATCAGCGACTCATATTGCTCGATCGACATCCGGTAGAGCGGCCAGGGGATCCGGATCGGGGCCGCCGGTTGAGTCGGCGTCGACGCGAGGCTGGACATGGGATTCACTCCGACCGAGTGCGAGCTTCCTCGGCGTGGCCGTGGTGGGCCGCAGACGAGCATGACTCACCGATATCCCCATTGATCCACAGCCCAGCGGGGGACGTCAACACCTTCCGGCGCCCCGGCGCACGTCGCGGAGCGAGCCTGGCCAGGCCGGCAGCCCCAAAACACCGGGACATGTCGCGCAGAGAACGGTTGTCTGGCCCCCGTCGGACGCGGATTCTGATCCGCCCGACTTGCCCGTCCGGGCCCTCGCCGCCGCCGGCCGGGACCCGACAGACATCACCCTTCCGACCGTCGGCAGCCAGGCCGACGGAGCGGGCAGACGCGGCGCCGTGTTGATGGAAAACCGGACCAGGTGCCGTCGGATCGCCGGGCTGCAACGCCGACCGTCCCGGCCGGGATGCGGCCGGGCCGGGGCGAGGTCGGCCGCGGCGGGCGGGGCGGTTCGGGCTGCAAGGGTGCTTTCCTCGCGCGAGGTCCGAGCGGTTCCCAGGTTCCGTTTCTCGCGGACAGGGACGGGCACGAAGCCGCCCGGCGGGCGAGCGGTCGCCGACGGCCTGGCGGCCGATCTGGTCCCTGTCGGATCGCTGGTCCGGATGCGGTGGACGGCTCACGCGAGCGGAGGCTGGAGGACGTGGCCCATGATCTCGAAATGCGAGTCGAAGCCGAAGACCTCGTCGACGGGGTTCGCCGCGAGCCACGCGAAGGACGTGCAATCGGTGAACGAGAGACAGACGTCGGCGTACCTGAGAAAGATCGCCTCGGCGCTGTCCCAGAGCTCGTCGGTGATGCGAACGACTCGCAGGACCCCGAACGCCGCGGCGCGGTCGACCAGGGCGAGGAACTCCGCCGCCCGGGCATGCCCGACGTCGTATCGCAAGCGGGTGATGACCTCGTCCAGGACGAAGTCGGTCGTCACGACCGAGGCCCGGAGGTCGATGATCGCCTCGAAATACGACTTGCCGGCCTCGTGATACCGGTCGGTCGCCACCACGACCGAGAGCCACCCGCCCGAGTCGATGAATACCGTCACTTCGGGTCATCCCGCCGAAGGTCGTGCACGACGGAGAGGTCGTCCGGGCCGGAGCTGGCCAGACCGATCATCGCGCGAAGAGCCTCGTACCTCCCGTTGGTTTCCGGACGGGCGGACTCGGCATGGTCGTCCAGGTACTGCCGGACGGCCTCGCGGGCGAGGTCTTCCTCCGGCCGCCGGAGCGCCGCGGACAACGCGCGCAGTCGAAGCGACTGGTCCTCATCAAGCTCGATCGATACCGTTGCCATCGTCCACACTCCCAGCCCTCGGCCACCGCGTTAACCGACTCCTTGATTCAAGCAAGGAAGTGCCAGGTTGTCCAGTTTCAAGCGATGGGATGATGGCCCCGATCGCAGAGGGACCCCGCGAGAGGAGGAAAGCCGAGGAATCCGCCAGGGCGAGCCGGCCGCCGGCCCGCCGGGCTGCGACGCCGACCGGCCCGCCCGGGATGCGGCCGGCCCGGGGCGAGGCCGGCCGCGGCGGGCGGGGTAAGCGGCGCGGCGGAAGCCAGGGGCGTGGACATCTTCCGTCATGAACGCCGGCCGGGCTCGCACCGCTGCCGCGCGAGCTCTATTGCCCCTGAAGCCAGGCCCGATCTTCGGGTGTGATGGGGAGCCCTTCCGGCGGCGGCAGGTCGTGACGCAACGTCCGATGATAACGGCCCAGCTCGTAGACGCGGCTCACCAGCGCGGCCAGGTCGATCACGACGTCGGGATCGGGAGCGCGGAGCGGGATGGGAAGCCGTGGTAGTGGGTCGCGGATCGTCCAGCGATAGACCTCCGCCACCGGCAGCCGTTCGGCACGGGCGACGATCGCGTAGTAGCCGCCCGGCTCGATCCGCTGCTTCATCGGCAAGGGCGGGCCGCCGAGGAGCAGGTCGATCTCGACGAGATTCACCTTCCGCGAGTCATGCAACCTGTCGCGCTTGTCGAGACAGACCTGCCGGCCTTGCCAGGACTTGTTGACCGGCGAAAGGACCTCGATGGCCGTGACCAGCTCCAGGTCCGGCAGGGCACGGATCTCCACCCAGGTGATCCGAACCTCGTCGGGATCGCGGTCGAGGACCTCGGCGAGCGTCGGCTCGAGCAGGGCGGTTGAGGCGTGCGCCGATTCCGTGCGGTGACGGGAAATCTCGCCCTCGAAACGGCCGAGCGAGACATCCGGACGGAACGATGTCGGCGGGGACTGGTCCGCCGTCAGGACCTCGATGCGCTCTTCCAGCCGCGCAACGTACGAATCCGGTAGCCTGACTCCCAGCTCGTTCCGGATCTCCGCAATCAAGCCGTTGTGAAAGTCGGGCCACGCCGCTTGCCATTCGATGTAGGGGTCCATTCCCGGAAACGGTCCTGCCATGCTCGACCTCCCGCTCAGCCCACCAGGACGGATCCACGCGGGACCAGGATGGTCCGAGAACCTGTCCGTGTTCCCGCCTGTTCAGTGTAGCGTCCGTGCTTCGCGGCCGCACGATGGATCATCGCGAATCCCCGGCCCGGGCGCCGGCCTCGCCCGGATACGGGCACACAGCGCATGGCTGACGGTGCCCGGTCACTTTCTCCTTCCGTCGGTCCTGATCCGCCCTCGCCGCCGCTGGCCGGAACCCGACGGACATCACCTTCCGGACGGTCGGCGGCCGGGCTGCGGCCGGGCCCGGGCGAGACCGGGCGGGCCGAGCGGGAAGATCGGCGGGGGGAAGAGGCGGCGGGGCGTGCTTCAACCGGATCGCCTGGAGCCGCCGGGGACCGATCGTCCTCGGTGCATCCGGGCCGGAGCGCGCCGGACGGGTCACGGCGACGACCGGGCGGCCGGCGACGATGATCTGCCCTCAATGGCCAGGATAGACGGGACATTGCATCGGTCGGCGTGGGGACGGCTTTGGATTCGGATTCAATTCACTCGGGCCCTCACTTCAGCGTCGCCAGGAATTCGACCAGGTCGCGGACCTCGCGGCGGGAGAGATGCTTGATCACGTCCTGCGGCATGGCCGACGCGCCTCGCTTCTGCTCGTCGATGTCGGCCCTGGGCACCGACACGAACTTCCCGTCGGGACGGATCAGGCGGATGTGGTCGGCTGTGGTTTCCTTGACGATGCCGGTGTGGATCTGGCCGTCGGACGTGGCGATCACCTGGGTCTCGAAGCCCTGGGCGATCTGCCGGTCGGGGGTAATGATCGATTCGAGGAGATAGCGACGATCGTGGCGCGTGCCGATGCCATTCAGGTCGGGGCCGACCTCGCCGCCGCGGTCGCGGGCCTTGTGGCAGCGGATGCACTCCACCTCGGCCTTCTGCGAGAAGATCTTCCACCCGTTCTCGGCGTCGCCGCCGACGAGAGTCTCGCGGTAGGCGGCCAGCGGGTCGTCGTGGGGTCTTGCCTCGTCGATCCGGCGAAGCTGGCGCGTGATCGCAGGGTTCTTCCTCCGCCCGGCGGCCTCGAGCAGGTCGAGCTCCAGCTCGGGCGGGACATCCTTCGTGCCGAGGCGGTCGAGCCAGCGCGCGATGGTGCGGTCCGCGGCCGGGTCCTTCATGTCGCCGAGAGCCGCGAATGCGCCTCGGCGCTCGGCGATGCCGCCGTGCTCGAGGGCCGACTCCAGGATCGGGATGGCCTCGCCGGGATCGAGCTTCGCCAGGAGCCTGCGCGCCTCAATGCGCAGCGAGGGGTCGCCGTCCTTCAAAGCCCGCGAGACGGCGGCGCCCAGGCTGTCGTCATGAAGCCGGTCGAGTGCCCGGAGCGCCTCGGCCCTCGGACCTGGCTTCCGGCTCGCGTCGAGGATCAGGGCCGACAGGAGCGGGCTGGCCTCCCTGAGCGGGAGCGGGCCGATCGCGCGCAGCGCGGCGAGGGAGACGGGATCCGGGGCATCCTTGACGAGTTTCGTCAGCACCGGCCGGAGCGCATCGACCGCGGGCCCGGCCGGTTGCGGCGGCAGGGGCCGCCACAGGCCGACGACTCGGTCGAGCCCCGGCGGCTTTGCCCAGGCGGCCAGGGCCTGAAGCGCCTCGACGCGGATCGGGACCGGCATGTTCTTGTTCGCGGCCAGCTCGGCGAGGGTCGAGGCATTCCGGGGCTCGCCGAGGCGGAGGTTCGCATTGAGCACCCGGCGGAGCAGCGGCTCCGACGAGGTTGCCGAGACCCGCAGGTTCGCCAGGCCCGGCAGCGCCGGCGCGATCGGGACGTCGTAGATCGCCCGGGCGGCCTCGAGGACAACGCGAGGCTCGGGGTCGTCGAGGAATCGGGCGATCGCGGGACTCGCCAGTCGGCGAAGCGCCAGGAGGACGCCCATCCGGGCCGAGGCCGAAGGGTCGGACATCGCCGCGAGCAGGGTGTCGACGTTGCCGATGCCCGACAGGCCCATCACGGCCGCGTGCCGGAGGTACGGGTCGCGATCGGCGTTGTCGCGGAGCAGCGCGAGCAGCGGCGCAACCGCCTCGCGGCGGCGGAGCTTGCCCACGCCGATCGCGGCGAAGAAGCGGACGCGAGGGCTGGCGTCGCCCAGCATGGCCGCGAGTGCCGCGCCGGACGGGGCCCAGCGGGCATCGCCCAGGACCCGGGCTGTCTGCGCGCGGACCTCCGCGTCGTCGTCGTCGAGCAGGGGCAAGAGCACCTTGAATGCGCCAGGCTCCCTGCGACCGACCTGGCCGAGCCCCCAGATGGCGTGAATTCGGGCGAGTTGATCGTTCCCCGGTTTGGTCCGGCCGGCGAGCGTCGCGATCGCCGCGGCCCCCTTCGCGGCGAGGGCGAACTGCGCCTCCTGCCGAACCCGCATGTTGGGGTGGCCCAGCAGTCGCGCCAGCTCCTCGTCCGGGCGGCCGTCCATCCCCCGGGCCAGGATCGTCTGAACCTCGCGCACCCGAGGATCCGTGGCACGGGCGGGATCGAAGACCGTCCGGATGCGGCCCTTGCCGGTCGCGGTCGCGCCGGCGCCCTCGATCCAGTCGGTCAGGTAGAGCTTGCCGTCGGGGCCGAACTCAACATCGGTGGCCTCGACTCCCCAGATGAACTTATCGGTATCCACCACCTGGAACGACGCGCCCTGGGGTTCCATCGCGATCGATCGGATCCCGCTCTGGCCCGAGGCGCCGCGAAAGTCGCAGAGGAAAAAGCGGTTGCGATAGCGGTCGGGCAGCAGGCTGGCGCCCGGCTCGCAGGCGACCCCCGAGGGGCCGTCGGCGATGTTGATCAGGGGCGGCAGGATATAGGCGGCCTGGCCGAACCACCGGGGATACCAGAGCTTTTCGGCGTTCCACGGGCCGCGAGCGACCGGCTCCCTGAGGTACTGGTAGCCGATCCGCCAGCCGCTGTCTCCTCCCTCGACGACGTGGACCCAGCGCGCCTTGTCGCCGCTGTCGGAGTTGTTGTCGCCGGTGAACAGGTTGCCGAACCGATCGAAAGCCAGGCCCTGCGGGTTGCGGAGGCCCGTCGCGAAGACTTCCAGGTCCGACCCGTTGGGCTCGCAGCGGAGCACCGCGCCTGTGTCGAGGCAGACGAGGTCCCGGCCCTCGTTCCGGACGTTGAAACCGCGATCGCCGATGCTGAAGTAGAGCTTGCCGTCGGGCCCGAAGACAGGCCCGTGAAGGTCGTGACCCAGGTAGTTGACGTGGACGCCATAGCCGTGCGACAGCGACCGGCGCACGTCGGCCTTGCCGTCGCCGTCGTCGTCGCGCAGGTACCACAGGTCCGGGATGCACGTCAGCCAGACGGACCCAGCCCGCGCCACCAGGCCCGCCGCGGGGCCGTCGGGGAGTTTGTCGAAGCCGTCGGCGAAGATCGAGGCGCGGTCGGCCTTGCCGTCGCCGTCGGCGTCCTCGAGCAGGCGGACCTGGTCGGTCACCCCGCGATAGCCGTCGAATTCTTGCTTGCTGAGATATTTCCGGAACATGGCGACGCGGTCCTCGATGGTCCGGTTGGCCATGTCGTCTTCGAGCCATTTCATGTGCCGGCGGGTATCCGTGACGCCGCGGTAGAGGCGATAGGTCTCGGCGACGTACACCCGGCCGCGCTCATCGATCCCGAGTGCGACGGGGTTGCCCACCATCGGCTCGGTCGCGAAGATCCCCAGCCGCAGCCCGTCGGAGACCTGGATCGACCGCGAGGCTAGCTCGGCATCGCGGATGGCGACCGGAGGCCGGGACCGGGCCGCCTTCTTCTTCGGAGCGGGTGACTGCGCGAGCGCCTCGGACGCCGTGCAGACGATCAGGACGAGGGCGATCCGCGAGAGTCGGGGCATGGATCGGGGTTACCTGATGGAGCGTCTCGGGGTAGGACATTGGCCGACGTGGATCGATCGTACCCCTCCCTGCACCACGCCGCAACGGCGAGGCTCCCCTGTCCATCTCCAGCGAATGGGGCCGCCACACCGACCCCGCAAGGAGCCAGGAGCAGCGTGAGCCGCACCGGATCCGGGACGCCGCGTCAGGCCAGGATCTCGCGGACGACCCGGCCGCTGACGTCGGTGAGGCGGAAGTCGCGGCCGCTGTAGCGGAACGTGAGGCGCTCGTGATCGAGGCCGAGGAGGTGGAGGATCGTGGCGTGCAGGTCGTGCATGTGCACCTTGTCCTGCACGGCGTTGTGCCCAAATTCATCGGTCTCGCCGATGGCGAAGCCTGGCTTCACGCCGGCGCCTGCGAGCCAGACGGTGAAGCCGCCGGGGTTGTGATCGCGGCCGGTGCCGTTCTTCTCGGCGTACGGGGTGCGGCCGAACTCGCTGCCCCACCAGATCAAGGTATCCTCGAGCAATCCGCGGCGCTTCAAATCGGCGAGCAGGCCGGCGATCGGGCGATCCACGGCGCGGGCGTGGTCGCCGTGCTTCGGGAGGTTCGAATGCTGGTCCCAGGCGGGGTTGGCCGTGTTGTCGCCGTACGTGACCTGGATGAACCGCACGCCTTCCTCGCAGAACCGGCGGGCGAGCAGGCACTGTCGGCCGAAGTTCTCGGTGGCGGGGTCGTCGATCCCGTACAGGCTCAGGGTCTCGCGAGACTCGCGGGCCAGGTCGAGTACCGCCGGGGCATGGCTCTGCATCCGCCAGGCGAGCTCATACGACGCGACGACGGCCTCCAGCTCCGAGTCGCCCGGCCGGACGCGAGACTGCTCGGCGTTAACGGTGCGGAGCAGGTCGAGCTCGCGCAACTGCGCATCCCGCGAGAAATGGGGGTTGGCCAGATTGCGGATTGTCGCCCTCGACGCAGGCGCGCCGGCGACGCCCAGCGCCGTCCCCTGATAGATCGCCGGCAGGAATGCGCTGCCGTAGTTCCGCGCGCCGCCGTTGCCGGCCGACGGGCCGATCGTCACGAATCCGGGGAGGTTCGCGTTCTCCGAGCCCAGCCCGTAGAGCACCCACGACCCCATCGACGGCCGGACCTGGTTCGACGCCCCGCAGTGCAGGAACAGCGTCGCCGGCCCGTGCGCGACGCCCTCTGTGTGGACGGCGTGCAGGAAGCACAGGTCATCCACGCGGCGGCTGATCTCGGGGAAGAGGCTGCTGGCCCAGCGTCCGCATTGGCCGTGCTGGCGGAACGCCCAGGGCGACCCCATCACCCGCTGCGACGACCCGCCCATGCCGGTGTTCGTCAGCCTTCGCGAGTCGACGAACGACATCATCTTGCCGTCGTCGCGAGCCAGGCGAGGCTTGTAGTCGAACGAATCGACCTGGCTGACCCCTCCCTGCATGAACAGGAAGATCACTCGCTTCGCCCTCGCCGGCAAGACCGGCGGTTTGGGCGCGAGCGAGTTCCCGGGAGATCCGGGGTCCGCCCGCGCGGCCAGGCCCGCAAGGGCGAGATAGCCGAAGCCGCAGCCGGCGCTCTTCAGGATGTCGCGTCGCGTGATCGGTCGGGGCACGGGCTCATCTCCTCGGCTAATCCACATAGCGGAAGTCGACCGACGCGAACAGGGCCTGGAACACCATGGCCCATGCCTCTTCCAATCGCTCGCCCGCCGCGCCTGCGACGAACCGGACCACCAGCTCGCGCTCGGCCGGCGTCGGGGCGCGCCCGAGCGTCCATCGATAGGCTCGCAATGCTCTTGCGGGATCGTCGCGATCGGCGCCGGCCAGGAGCCGCCGCGCGGCCGATCGGGCCTGGTCGAGCACGAACGGGTGATTCATCAAAAAGAGCGCCTGGGTCGCGACCGTGCTCACGTCGCGACGCCCGACGACCATGCTCGGGTCGGCGAAGTCGAACACCTCGAACAGTTCCGGCAGCGCGTTGCGGAAGACCGGGACGTAGAGGCTCCGGCGCGTCTGGCGGTCGTCGTAGCCGTAGTCCGCCGCCAGGCCCGCCGGGAAACCAGGGCCGCCCATGTCGCGCCGAAGCGCCCCGCCGGCCGAGAGAATTGCGTCCCGGATGCACTCAGCATCCAGCCGGCGGCGGTTCTGCCTCCACAGCAGGCGGTTTTCCGGGTCGAGTGTCGCGGCCCTTGAATCGGCGCCGGCCGCGCTGCTGAGGCGATAGGTCCGCGAGAGGACAATCTGGCGCACCAGGCGCTTCACGGACCACCCGTCCTCGCCGGCGAATCGAGCGGCCAGGTCGTCGAGGAGCTCGGGATGGCTCGGGGGCTCGCCGGTCGTGCCGAAGTTGTCGGTGGTGCGCACCAGGCCCGCGCCGAAGAGCCAGTGCCAGGCGCGGTTCGCGAAGACGCGTGCGGCCAGCGGGTTGCTCCCGCTCCCGAGCCACCCGGCCAGCTCAAGCCGTCCGCTCCCGTCCGAGGGGATCTCCGGCGCGGGGCCGAGGGTGGCCACCCGCAGGAACCCGCGCGGGACGCGGTCGCCCAGGGTATGAACGCTACCGCGGATGTGCACCCGGATGTCGCCCGGCTTCGGGCTTTCCAGAACGGTCATCGCCGTGGGGCGGCTCGGGCCCGACGCCTTCAGTCGTTTCAGCTCGGCCTCCAGCGAGCGGAGTGAGCCGGTATCGACGGCCGGCGAGGGCGACGGATGCGGCCGGCGAGCCGTGCCAGCGGGGATGAAGCAGACGGCGTCCGCCACGACGTGCCCGGTTGTTCCCTCGTTCGCGATGATGACGAACCCCTGGCCGTTCATCTCGAAGCGAAACCGGCCCAGCGCGACGTACCGGCCATCGATCGGCGGCGGTGCTTTCATGTCGACGTGAATCGTCGATTCGCCGTCGGCGCTGAAGACCGTGACGGGCACCGAGGCCGATCGGTTCGACCCGGGCGAGTACGCCAGCCAGACGTCGTACGACCCCGTCTCAAGAGCCTCGGGCTGGAACGTGAGGGTCTTTTCACCCTTGCCCGCGTTGCCGTCGTGCAGGTAGCCCGCGCCGATGTAAGTCCCGCTGTAGGTGGAATACGTCCACAGCCCGACCTTCCGCGCCTGAGCGTCGTCGACCACGATGCCCGGGGCCCGGTCGACCGAGAGAGGCCCGCGCGTCCCCTTCGCGACGCGGCCCAGTCGCGATTTCTCAGCCTTTAGCCGGGCTTCGACGGCCGCGATCGCCGCTTCCCGGCGGCGGATCGCGGCCTCCTCGACATCGGGCACCGGCAGCGGGACCTCCAGCCACTTCGAGACGTTCGCGTGCTCCAGCGCGCGGGTGCTCGCGAGAATCCCGGCGAGCGCGTAGTAATCTCGCGTGGGGATCGGGTCGAACTTGTGGTCGTGGCAGCGGGCGCAGCCGATCGTCTGGCCCAGGATGGCCTTGCCGATCGTGTCGAGCTGCTCGTCCACCACGTCCATGTCGAGCTGACGCTTGTCCTGCTCTTCGAGATTCGCGTTCCCGAGCATCAGGAACGTCGTGGCGGTGATCTGACGGCGGCGGTCGCCGGGCGAGTCGGCTGCGATAAGGTCGCCCGCGATCTGCTCGCGGACGAAGCGATCGAAGGGCATGTCGGAATTGAATGCGTCGATCACATAATCGCGGTAGCGCCACGCATTCGGAAAGACGAACCCGCGGAGCGTGAGGGACTCGCCGAACCGGACGACGTCGAGCCAGTGCCGCCCCCACCGCTCGCCGAACGCGGGCGAGGCCAGGAGCCGGTCGACCAGCCGCTCGTAGGCGTCGGGCGCCGGGTCGGCCACGAACGCGTCGACCTCCTCGGGCGGGAGCGGGAGCCCGGTCAGGTCGTAGGCGAGGCGGTGGGCGAGCGTGCTCCGGTCGGCGTCCGCCGCGGGGTGAAGGCCCCTGGCCTCGAGCCCGGCCAGGATGAAGCGATCGATCTCGGTGGACGGCCACGAGGCCGCGCGGACATCCGGCGGGCGATGCGCCCGCGGGGCCTGGTAGGCCCAGAATCGCCGCCCGGCCTCGATGTCGACCGTGGCCGGCCGCGCCGGCACGGCCGCGCCGTCGCGAGGGTCGGGCGCGCCCAGCTCGATCCAGCGCGCGAAGTCGGCGATCACCGCGTCCGACAGCTTGCCCTTCGGCGGCATCGCCGTTCCCTCATACCGGAGCGCCTCCATGAGGAGGCTCTCCCCGGGTTTGCCCGGCACCAGGATCGGCCCGGAATCACCCCCCGCGCGAACCGCAGCACGCGAATCGAGCCGCAAGCCTCCCTTGATCGATTTCGCCCCGGTCGAGTGGCAGGCGTAGCATTCCCGGACCAGGACGGGACGGATCCTCGCCTCGAACAGGTCGATCCCAATCCGGTCGTCGGCCGCGCCCGTCGCCATCGGTCGCGCGACGGCGATCAACAGCACGGCAACACACTGCCAGCCAGACCGAATCATGCGGGAGACCTCGACGGCCGGGCCCCTCAAGGCGGGCTCAGATCGCGGGAGGGAAGAGGGAGGCGCAAGCTCACTCGGATGCTTGATTTTCGAGGAACTCCGCCGCGACGTCAACGGACAACACGGTCGGATGTCGCATGGCCGGGACGGCATCCCGAGACATTTGCGAGGGCCAGATCGTTGGACTCTCTCGGACATCTGTGGTACTATCGACCCAGGTTTGCGGATCGGGCCGGGAATGAGGAGGGCCAGACGATGGGCGCGATGGGTAGGGTCGGGGTCATGGCGCTGCTCGGCCTGGTGGGGCCTGGACCGGGCGAAACGGCGAGGCCGACGGCCGATTTCCGGCTCCAGGACCATCGAGGAGCCTGGCACACGCTCGACGAGGCGCGCGACCGGAAGGTCGTCGTCCTGGCATTCCTCGGGACGGAGTGTCCTCTCGCCGAGGCGTATGCTCCGAGGCTCGCCGAGATCGCCCGCGAGTTCGGCAAGCGCGGCGTGGCGTTCTTCGGGGTCGACGCCAACGAGCAGGACGGGCCGGTCGCGATCGGCCGGTTCACCGAGAGGCATGCCCTGCCCTTCCCCATCGTGAAGGACGTCGGCAACGACCTGGCCGACCGCCTCGGGGCCGAGCGGACGCCCGAGGTGTTCGTCCTGGACGGCTCGCGGGCCGTCGTGTACCGGGGCCGAATTGATAACCAGTACGCCATCGGCATTCATCGGGCCTCGTCCACCCAGAATTATCTGGTGGACGCGCTCGACGCGGTCCTCGCCGGGCGGCCGGTCGCGACCCCGACGACGAAGACGGCCGGCTGCAAGATCGGCCGGGTGACGAATGCAGCGAAGAGTGGCGCCGTGACGTATACGAAGCAGGTGGCTCGCATCCTCCAGGCGCGCTGTGTCGGTTGCCACCGGCCGGGCGAGATCGCGCCGTTCTCGCTGACCGACTACCGCCAGGCGGCCGGCTGGTCGAGCATGATCGCCGAGGTCGTCGACGAGGGCCGTATGCCCCCCTGGCACGCCTCGCCCGATTACGGCAAGTTCGCGAACGACGCCCGGCTGTCCGCGGAGGAGAAGAAGGCGATTCGCGACTGGGCCGCCGCCGGCGCGCCCGAAGGAAACCCGGCCGACCTGCCCCCCCCGCCGAGGTTCGTCGAGGGATGGCAGATCCCCCGGCCTGATCTCGTGCTCGAGATGCCGCACGCCATTGAGATCCCGGCCGAGGGGTCGATGCCGTATCAGCTCGTCGAGATCGACCCGAAGTTGACGCACGACGTCTGGGTGAGCGCCGCGCAGGTGCGGGCGGGAAACCCCACGGTCGTCCATCACGCGGTCGTTCTGGTGCTGCCGCCGGGCGCCGAGAAAATCGACGCGGCCGGCGGCGATTTCCTGGCCGCGTACGCCCCCGGCCTGCCGCCTCGCATCCTGCCCGACGGCGTGGCGAAGCGCGTCCCGGCCGGGTCGAAGCTGGTCCTCCAGATGCACTACACCCCGCGCGGGACCAAGCAGACCGATCGGAGCCGCCTGGGCCTCGTCTTCGCCGACCCGGCGACGATCCACAAGGAGCTGATGTCGGGCATGGCGCTGAACTTCCGCCTCCAGATCCCGCCCGGCACGCGCGACTACGTGTCGCGGGCCGATTTCCGGTTCTCGCGCGACTCGGAGCTGCTGGCGCTCATGCCGCACATGCACCTGCGGGGCCGGTCGATGAGGTTCGTTGCTGAGTACCCCGACGGCGGCCGCGAGATCCTGCTCGACGTCCCCCGTTACGAGTTCGACTGGCAGAACCTCTACACCCTCGACCGGCCCAAACCGATGCCCGAGGGGACGATCATCCACACCGAGGCCCATTTCGACAACTCGGACGAGAACCCGAACAACCCCGATCCGAGGCGTGCGATCACCTTCGGCGAGCAGACCTGGGACGAGATGCACGTCGGGTATCTCTGCTTCGCCCTCGCCGACCAGGACCTTGCCCTGGGCATGCCGACCTCGAAACGCCTGGCGAACGGCCAGTATGAGGTCACCTTCCACCACAAGCCGGCCGGGCCGGCGAGGTCGGTCGCCGTCGTTGGCACGTTCACCGGGTGGAAGGACCATCCCGTCGCCATGACCGGGCCCGATTCGCAGGGAGCCTACTCGACGACAGTCGTGCTCGGCCCGGGAGAGCACGAGTACAAGTTTCTGCTCGACGGGGAGAAGTACCGCGAGGATCCGGGCAACCCCGAGTCGGCCGGCTTCTTCCACAACAGCGTGATCCGACTGCCGTAAGGGCGCGGGAAAGAATGGATTCGAATTGTCAGAGCCAGGAATCAAAATAGATGTTCAATCCAGCAACAAGGTTGATCTCGTAGACCGCCGAGATCAGTCCTCCGCGTGCAGTTCTCCGGCCCTCCGTTTTCCCATCAGGAAGAAAGGTCCTTGATTTCAATCTGATACTCAGTCTTCAATTGCCGGATCGCGTTGGTCACTGCGGACTCATCGTGTTTGAAGTAGGTCAGTGTCAGGTTCGGGCGATCGATTTCAGCCGGACACTGGCACTTCACAAGCATTTCGTGGAGTTTGTTCAGCAACTCGCGATCGGGAAAGACCAGTTGCACCCGCGTCATACGGGTGAGCGTCACCCGTGGTTTGGGCTCGCGCGGCTTCGCCTGGCCGGCCGACCCTTTCGGAAACTGGGTCCGCGCCTTTCTGGGAGCCGGCGCAAAGGCCTCGTCGCCGTGCTTGATCCTGATCGGCATGAGTTCCTGGCGTTCCAGCGCGTCGAACAGCTTGTCGGGGGACCGGACCAGGCGGATCCCCGCGGCCACGCGCTCGATCGTGAACGGATCGGCCGCCGGTTGCTCCTGGTCCGTTTCCAGCACCGGACAGTTCACGTACAGCACGAATTTCTCACCGTGCGATGACCAGGCGGAGAGCTCGTGGACGATGTTCGCCGGCAATTCGCCGCCGACCAGCGCCCGCAACACGCCGGTGGCGTCCAGGTCGGGAGATGCGGCCCGGGCGGCCGCGACCTTCTGTTTTGTCAGCTTCAGGACGATCGACGTGCCTTCCGACACCAATTCGCAGAGCGGTAAAAGCTGGGCGAGGACGCCCGCCGGGTACGTTTCCGCAATCACATGGACGTCGAAGTTGGGAGACACGGTGACCCGCGGTTCGTCGATGCGCCCCGCCAGGGCGCGGCGCAGCCGATCGCTGACGCGGAAGGCCTGCAACTGGCCGATTGAGGGATGAATGGGCGTTAGGGGCTTCTGAGCATACGCCACGTCCACATAGCGGAGCACCAGCGGAATATCCTCCAGGAACCGCTCGACGTATCGCCCTTCAACCCGCTCGAACCCGTCCGGATCGCTGTCGCGAATGTTGATCTCGTGCCCGTAGGGGTCCTTGCTTTCGTGGAAGTTGCCGTAGCGGCCGGACCCGGCATCGCGCTCGTTCTTGAACCGCGGCTGCTTCGGAATGAGGAAATAGCGGTGGTGCTTTTTCAGTTGTTCGACCAGCGCGGACGTGCTCAGCCACTGGTCGGTGGGGCACTGGGCCAGCAGCCCCAGCAGGAAGCGGCGGATCGCGGGAAAATCGAGCGTGGGCATCACGCCGAGGGCCGATCCCCAGGGGCTGAATCGGTCCAGCCGCCCCAGCAAGCTCTGGCTATAGAACTCGCTGGCCCCACCCTGTCCCTGGCCGACCAGCAATTCCCGGAGCGTCGATTCCTGTTTCGCGGCCGTCGCGGCGAGGAACTGATCGTAGGGCTTCGCCAGGAACTCGATGTAGTTGTCCGGAAATGAAGGTTCATGGCTGGTGTATCCCGCATACTGGCCCTTCGTATCGTAGTGGATAAAACCAAGCCGCAGCGCCACATCATCAACGAACTCGATCCACGCTGAAGCACCGTCCTCGTCCACTTCCCGTTCCGCTTCCGGGTCCGACAGGAGCCTGGCAAGCCGTTTCGCATCGGTCTTGCTCAATGCGTTCTCTCGATGTGAGCGTTTGATCCTGCGAGCACGAACGAAATCGACGAAGACGTGAAGGTCTCGCCGCAGGTCTGGCACCGCCGTGACAACGTCCAGGGAACTGACATCGATCGACTCAAGGTTTACGATGGGCCACCTCCCTCACGACGTGTCCCCGTTGGGCCACGAGGCGCTTGACCTCCGCAACCGCCCCGGTGGGAAATGCGAGGAGATCTTCGCCCAGTGACACGATGCGGCCGCCCAGCGCTTTTTCCAGGGCGACTTTCAAGCTCAGGTCGGTGACGCGGGCGACCGAGAGGTTCTCGTGCAGAATCGTCTTACCCCGGCGTTGCCGTACCGTCTCGAAGGCCTTGTGAAACGCCACCGCGTTCTTCTGGAGCCAGTCGACCAGGGGGAGCGCGATGATTGTGTCCGCCATCCGACCGAGCTTGACCAGGTTCGGCGCGATCAGCAAGAGCGGCGGACTTCCGGGAACCGGCCGCTGGTCGGTCGTTAGTACGAGCGTTTCGAGAGCTTCAAAAGGTACTGTGTCCAGATTCACGGCAACGCCCTCGTCGCCCCTGACTGCAAGATACCGATGCGGCGGAGCATCGGCGACCGCCGAAGGTGGGGCGAGGCGATACCACTTCCGGCACTCGGCTTCCTGCCTGGCCAGGAAGCCCCATCGCCATCCGCTCTCGCACACCGACCCGGCATCGACCTGGAATCCACAAAAGATCTCCAGGGGTAAGGCCAGCGCGTCCGCATCGCACCAGAGGCCGGCATCCAGGCCGGCGAGGATGCGAAGCACGGCCTCGGCGGGCTGCAATGTGGACCGTTCGGCCTCTTTCCGGGGCGTTGCCGGGTTCGTCTCCGCTTGCCACTGCCGCTTCTGCCATGCCACCACGCGGCCGGCTCGGAACGGCTGACCGCCCCAGCACAGCTCGCCGTTGATAATCTCGATGGAGTCGTCCCTGATTTTACGTTTGGCCCCCTGGACAACCGCACTCCTTAGCTCCTCCCGGGCCACGTCCGTGCGCCAGTCGCCGTCACCACTCAGACGTTTGGTGGACTCAACCAGCGGCGGCAGGTGGCGTGCAAATTGCATCGGGAGGGCGAATTGCCACCTTTCCATTTTCGTTTGTTTCGTCAGTGTTTCCGGGCCGAGCGCGAGCAGGAGGATCCCCCTGCGGACGAGCCGGTCGTTCACCCTGGCGAACACCTTTTGAAATCGCTGCGAGAACGTGAGATGCCACCTCTTCTCGGGACGAGGTGGATCCAGGAGGCTGAAGAAGGAAACGTCCACGGGCTTGTTCTGGTTGCTGAGCAGGTGCAGCAAGGCGATTTCCGTACGATCGAGCGTGCGCATCGCGTCCGCCACGCCCGCATCGGAGAGGAACAGGGTTTCGAGAATTGAACGTGAAGACGCAGCCTGTTTCGATAGTCCTCGGTGCTTGCAAATCGCTCTGACGTCCGCTTCGGACAGCACCTCATGACACATCTGGTGAAGCATTTGCGTTGGGTTCACGACACGGCGCTCCTCAGGCACATGTGTTCTCGACACCCCTCGCCGAACATCATTTCGTTCGAGCCCGGCATGGGCGGATCGCCCGGCGGCGAATTCCGAATCTTGAATCCGATTCCTGCCCAGACTCCGGGCCGACCCGGCTCCGGTCGCTTCGATCAGTCGTGCCGCAAGGCCCGGACCGGGTCGACCTTCGCGGCGTGGTGGGCCGGGTAGAGCGCCGCGGCGATCGTCACGCCGACGGTGGAGAGGACGACCGTCGTGGTGATCCAGCTCGGGAAGGCGAAGATCGAGCCGTGGAGCTGGATGTCCATGTCGCGGTGGACCATCGAGCGGACCCAGCCGTCACCCGGGAACGAGATCGACCAGGCCAGCAGCAGGCCGAGCGCCCCGCCCACCAGGCCGATCAGGCCGCCCTCGATGACGAAGATCGACTGGAGTTGCCAGTTCGCCGCGCCCACGGCCTTCATGATACCGATCTCGCGTCGACGTTCCAGGACGCTCATCAGCATCGTATTGGCGATGCCGAGCGACGAGACGAGCAGGGCCACCCCGGCCACGCACGTCATCCCCCCGAAGATCAGCAGGTAGGTCAGCCGCTGGCGCTCGATGAAGTCGTGGGCCGACCGAGGGTCGAGGTTGAGGTCCCTGACCTCGTCTTCGACCGCCTTGACGTTCTTGACGTCGTCGACGAAGAGGACCGCCTCGGCGAGCCCTTGCTCGCGACGCGCCGGGTCGCGGAAGACCAGGTCGAGCGCGGTCTTCCGGGGCAGGACCAGGTCCGTGTGTGCGGGGAACTGGCTCCAGGCTTCCCGACGCTCCTCGTCGTTCATGTCGCGGAAGATCCCGACGACCCGGAAGTCGGCGGTGACAACGCCCGGGGCGACCGCCGTCGGACCCGGCTGAAGCGCCTTCTTCAAGGCGGCAAGCTCCTCGTCGGTCAGGCTGAATCGGTCGAGCGCCCCGGGTAGCTGCCAGGCGAGCTGGTGGACGGCCGTCTGCTCGGCCCGGCTGCCGTCGGCCTTCGTGCGGTCGGCCAGCGACACGTAGAAGCTCGGCCCTTGCTCCCGGCCCCGGATCTCGACCCGCAACGGCTTGCCGATGACCTGCTCCAGGTCCGCGTCGTCGACCAGGCCGATCCGGTACGCGAACATCTCGGAGAGCAGGACCGAACGCTCATCCTCGGAGTCGAACGCGCGCCCGAAGATGACCCGATCGCGGAACTCGGGATCCTCGCCGGCGCCCGACGAGACGCTCGCCTCCTCGGGCCGGTTGCCCACCGTGGCGACGACCCCGCCGTGGACGATCGGGACCATCAGCCGGACGTGAGGGAGGTGCGCGAGCGACTCCAGCCGGGCCGGGGTCAGGGTGACTTGCTCCGAGGATCCGCCGTCCTGGTTCTGACCGGCGAGGACCTTGCGGATCCGCTCGCGGCGCTCCGGCGACATCCGCCCGGCGACCTTCACTTCCTTCGGTTTCCTGTTCTTGTCCGGGACCGTCCGCCAGTGCGAGGTCACCGTGATCTTCCGGGCGATGTCGCCCTTGTTCGACTCGCGTTCGATCGTCTGCTGGACGCCCACGTCGATCGACAGGCTCGCGGCCAGCACGAACGCGCCGAAGATGACACCCATGGTCGTCAGCGAGGTCCGCAGCTTCTGCTGGCCCAGCGCGGCCAGAGGCAACCCGATCAGGTCGATCCAACGCACGAGGCGATCCTTCCTTCAGAGGAATTGAAAGAACCGCGGAAAGGAGCAGAGAGCAAAGAGCGAAGAGCGAAGCCGACCAGGACCAAACGGAGTCGTCGTTTGAATGGATTCGATCTCTTCTCTCTGTCCTTCGGAATCGATTCCATCACAAGCTCTCAATCCCGATCCAATCAGATGCCCTCGGCCGCGACCAGGCCGTCGGCCAGCCGGACGACCCGGTCCGTGCAGCTCGCGGCCAGGTCCTCGTCGTGGGTGACGAGGACGAGGGTCGCGTCATGCTCGCGGACGTGGTCAAGAATCAGGCCCATGACCTGACGTGCGGTCTGGCTGTCGAGATTGCCAGTCGGCTCGTCGGCCAGGACGACCCGGGGCCGGTTGACCAGCGCCCGCGCGATCGCAACCCGCTGGCTTTCGCCGCCGCTCAACTGGTCCGGCCGGTGGTTCATCCTCGCCCCGAGCCCGACGGATTCCAGCGCCGTCCGCGCGGCGGCGCGTCGTTCGCGCGGCGACCGGCCGGCGAAGACCATCGGCAGCTCGACGTTCTCGAGGGCCGTCCGCGAGGCGATCAGGTTGAACGACTGAAAGATCATGCCAACGGTCGTCGAGCGGAACCGGGCCATCTGCCGCCCCGAGAGCCCGTGCAGGTCCCGGCCGCCGACCCGTAATTCGCCCGACGTGGGCCGGTCGAGCCCGCCCAGCAGGTTCAACAGGGTGGATTTTCCCGACCCCGACTTGCCCAGCAGGGCCACCCGCTCGCCGCCCTCGACGTCGATCGAGATCCCCCGCAGCGCCTCGACCTGGGCGTCCCTCGTGCCGTAGACCTTCCGCACCCCGACCGCCCGGATCGCCGCCCCGTCGCCGTCTCCTGCCCCGCCATCCAATCCCATTACCGTCGCACCCTGGTTTGATCTTTGACCCCGGCAGGAATGGTTCTTACGTGGGTCAGGCTTTCCAGCCTGACGAGGCTGAACCATCAGGCTGAGGAGGCTGAACCGTCAGGCTGGAAAGCCTGACCTACTTTCATGCCGCCGTGATCGTCTAACCTGAACCCTTCCGATCCCATGCCGGCCCCATGTCCGACATTCGTCGAGGGCCCATCATCCTACCAGATTCGGCGGCTGCCGCCAGGGTCCACTGATCGCGAGCGAGGGCCGTTCCGATCGGGGCTGCTCACGATGCTGGGAGGGGTCCGGTCCCGATGAGTCGGGAGGCTTTCGCTCGGCTGGTTGGGCGTCGATCAGCCCCGGTTACATCCGACTCGCGGGCGGTTATGATGGTCGGGGTTATGGGTGCAGGGAATGCGCCAGGCTCCGGGAACCCGGTGCCGGCCGCCTCGACGCCATGAGACGCTCAGGGAGGTTCGCCATGAAAGCCGCCGCGCTGCCGCTGGCCCTGCTGATCCTTGTTCCCCGTGCCTGTGCCGACGATGGGAAGCCAAGGCCCAGCCGGATTCCGGCCACCTGCGAGGTGGTGATGACGCCCGGGATGCGCATCACCGCCACCACGCCGAGCGGCAAGATCGCCGTCACGGCCGTCGATGAGATCACGCGCGCCTATACCTGGGAGGGCGCGACCCGCGCGGTCGAGATGATGCCCCACCAGGGCCGGTACTTCGGCAGCCTGGGGCTGCATCACGAGGGCATGACCGAGCATTGGCGCAGCCACCGCGGGATCACGCGATGCTTCTCGGCCGAAGGTCAACTGCACGTCAAGAACTTCGACGAGGTGAAGGAATGGATCGAGTTCATCAAGAAGGAACGAGGGATCAGCCTGGTCTTCCGAAACGATGGTCTCGCGGTTGGGTGGGGCAGATTCAAGGGGATGGACCTGCACGTCGAGGTCTGGCAGTTCCTGTTCGACGGGAAGAAGCCGAAGCAACTGCCCGGCAGTCACGACGACCAGATCGTCGTCGAGACTGTTGAGGTCGAGACCGTGCCGCTGGTGAAGGCCGTCGCGGCCGACGATCTGGCGAAGGCCAAGACGCTCCTCGAGCGTCGCGCGGACGCGAACGTTCGGAACAGCGTGGAGATTCCCGTCTTGGTCATGGCGATCCGGCGCCGCTCCTTACCGATGGTTGACGCGCTCCTGAAGCACGGCGCAAATCCCAACGTCCGGGATCTGGATACCGACGTCAGTCCGCTGCTCGAGGCGATCGTCCTGAACTCGCCCGAGAGGAAGGAGCTTGTGAAGCGCCTGCTCCGCGGCGGTGCGGATGTGAATGCGCGGATCGGGAAGGACGGGCTCTTGAAAGGGTTCACGCCGCTCATGCTGGCGGTGGAACCGGGATGCGAGGACATCGTCCGGCTCCTGCTCGACAAGGGTGCCGACGTCAACGCCCGCATGCCGGACGGCCTCACCGTACTCTCGTGGGCGAAGCTTGCTGGAGGCGAGGAGGGAAAGAACCAGGCAGTCATCCGCATGCTGGAGGCAGCGGGGGCGAAGGAGTAGGGCACGAGGCCGAACGGCCTCCCGGAATCGAGTGGCCGAAGCGGCAGTCCCCCGACGGGCGCGGGCGAACTTGACCGCCGGACAGGAGGCGGGAACAATGGCTTCCAGGACGCGGAGGTCCCTTCTGTCGGACCGTGACCCCACGGCGAATGAAAGGAGGAGGCGGTGACAACGTTCGACCTGGCGGAAGTGCGCGACTTCGCCGCCGATCTCGACGCCGGCCTGGCGCGGCACGCCACGTCAGAATCGATGGGCGGCCCTGGCCTGGACAATGTTCTCCGGGATTACGCCGAGCTCTGTCGCGATTGCTGCGATCAGATCAAACGATGGGGGGATGCCGTCTACAGCGGCCGCACAGCCTTCGAAGCGGAATCCGAGCGCGTGCTGAAGGAAGGGGGCGAGCGTCTGTACTCGCGAGCGCGTGAGATCGATCAGGCCGCGAGCCAGAGCGCAACGATCGCGTCACGCCCCTCGGAAGCGCACCTTGCCCTGCATACGGCGCTCGTGGAACTGGATCGACTGCTGCGAGGGTGGGTGACTCCCAGCCTGGCCGTGGGCCCATCGGCGAAGCGGTGGCGTTATCCCGAGCAGGCCGCTACTGAGGAAGAGATCCAGCGCGTCGCCTCACTGCCGCCGCTGCCCGCGGACTGGCAGCCTGCCGACCCTCGTTTGCCGATACCCCGTCGCAAGCCTCGCACATCCTGATCTCGACGGGGTCAATGGTCCCGACCGACATTGCGCCGGCCGATCCCCGAGGTCGGTGCTCAAGGCCCGAGGAAGGCCCGGCGCGCCGGGACATTTCGACGGGTTGATGACAGTTCGATCATCGGAACGAGTATGACTGACAGCACCCCGAGTAATCTCCTGGCCATTCCGCTCGCAATCGATTCGCCCGAGTTCGCGGCCGTCTGCGACTGGCCCTTCCGCGACGATTACGTTCGCCGTGTGCTTCGAAACAACATCCCTCAGCGTGTCTATCGGGGCGCCGGCCAGGTCTGGATCTACGTGAACTCCGAGCGCGAAATCATCGGTTTCGGTACCATCGACATCTGCCTGGATTATGGTGACTTCACACAGGGACAGCCCCATCCGTACATTCCACTGCTCGCCGTAAATCCGGCACACCTGGGCCGGGGATACGGAAGCCACATCGTCCGGCATCTTATCCAACTGGCGACGAACCTCGCGGACACGGTCGAGGGATTCCACGACGTCCTCTACCTAGACGTCTACACGGACAACGACGTGGCCATCAAGCTCTACGGGAAGTGCGGATTCCGGGTCGTCTCTTCTGCGCCGAGAACGGACCCGGACGAGGACGATCGCCCATATCTCATCATGGCCATCAGAGTCTCGGCCTCGCCCGTTGGTGATAGGGATAGATAACGGCGACGCCGGAAATCCGAGTGATGACGCGAGCCAGTTCTCGGGGATCGGGGCGATACCGAAAGCGGCCCGGCCGGTGGCTGAGGCGAACGACCGGTCCGCCGGGACCGAACCGGAACACACCGGTTCGGGCGAGGTCGCGGGACGGTCCCGATCCGACCGAGGGCGCAACGTCAGCCCTCGCGCGTCCAGTCTTCCCACGATAGTCCCGGGACGCGGGCGAATTCTGTGACATTCGCCGCGGCGAGCGTCGCGCCGGTCCGCATGGCCTGCGCGGCGATCAGCAGGTCGTACGGGCCGATCGTTGTCCCGTTGGACTCGAGCGCGGCCCGCAGGTCGCCCGCGATCGTCGTGTCACCCTCCTCGAAGGGAACGACGCCGATGTCCGCCGAAAGGAAGACGCGCAGCCGACGGGCGTTTTCGTCACGCTGGCCGCTGCGGGCCACGCCGTACCAGAGCTCGAACAGGACCACGGATGAGACGGTGATCGCGGCCTTGTCCGCGACCGCCTGGCGCAACCGCTCGCGCACTCGGGCCGGCCGGTTCCTCAACAGGGCGATGACGATGTTTGTATCCAGCAGATAGGTCAATCGAACAGGTCCTCCGGCGCCGGCATCGGCGGCTGTTGCCGGCCGTCCTCCAGGAAGGGGACGTCGGCGAACTGATCCAGCTCGCGGAACCACGCGTCGAGGTCCGTCACGATCGGTTCGAGCAGGATCCCCCCCTCGACGCGCCGCACCCGCACCCGGTCACCCGGCAGTCGAAACGCCAGCGGCAGCCGCACGGCCTGGCTCCGGCCGTGCTTGAAGATCTTCGCGATGCCAGTCTCGCTCATGGCATGACCTCGGTAGGACTCCCAGGGCGATATCTACCATTGGTATACACTGCCCGGCCACACGACGCAAGTGCCTGTGTCGTGGTGGCGGTAAGGGTCGAAGGAGCGAGTGACCGCGACCCGGTCGGTCCCGGGATTCGGCGGCCGGCGGGCCGCATGGAGGCGATCCCCGACAGCACGGATCGGCCGGCGCCAACCGGCCGCGAGCCAGGCCAATCGGACGGAGCGGTCGAGACCTTCGCTCGACAACCCACCAGCGCCTTCCTCGGTGCCCACGCGACGGGTAAAGTGATGATCGCTGGTGCCGCGGCTCCCATGCTCGTGTCGGCCGGGATCAGAGGTATTGTTGTCCCACTCCCGGGGCTGCGTGTCTCGTCGTTCATGAGAGACGGTCTGATCGCCATGTCCCGTGGTCGTGGGCGGCGAAGGGTATCCATGAGAGTACCCCGAATGACGACGCGGCGGTGGCTGTGGGCGATCGCCCTGCTGGCCCTCGGCCTGGTGGCGTTCCGGTCGTTTCGGGCCCTTGCGCGGGACTGGCATGCGAAGGCGGTGGACCAGTGGTGGATCGACCACCCGGGCGTGGAAACGTTCGGGCTCGAGAATGCCTCCGATCGGCCACCGGACCGTCCGTGGTGGGTTCCCGGGCCGTAGTCGATGGGGCAAACGATCCGAGGGTCGGGCTCGAGTCCTCGGGACCGGGCCAGGTTGTCGTCTTTCGCGATATCTGATTGAGGAGTACACGCCGTGGGTGTTCCTTTTCGTCGAGAGCTGGATGATCTGTTCCAGAGCGATGGCTCCATCTTGTTGAAGATGGGCGGCGCCGGGGTGGCGACGGCCGCCCTCGTCATCGCGGGCGCCGTGAAGTTTTCCCGCGATCCGAAATCGCACATTGAGCTGACGACGCCCCTCGTGGTGGGACTGGCGCTGGGCTCGCTCGTGCTGGGCGCCGTGCTGGCCCTGGCACTTTCGCTCAAGGACGTCGTGCGACGGCGCATGGACCGGGGCAAGTCCGTCTCGCCGCTGCTGCGGCTCTTCTTCGGAGGCGGCCGAGGATCGCTGGCGCTCTGGTTCGTGACGGGGATCGTCGTCGTGCTCGCCGGGACCGCGATCGCGATCATGTCGGGGATTTGACGCCGCCCGCGCCGCGGATCGGGTGATACCACCGCGAACGTACGGTCGATTTCGGGGAGTTTGAACCACCGAGACCCAGCGCGGCCGAGCCGCCAACAACTTATCAATCAAGAATAATGAACCACAGAGACACCGAGACACAGAGACCGGAAGAGAAGACAGTTGGGGGACGGGGCCTGGGAGATCGGTCGGGGTGAGCCGGTCTCGAGTCCTCTTCTCTTCACCTCTCTTCTCGGTCCGATCTCGGTGTCTCTGTGGTTCAAATCTTCCAGGCCAGTGCCAGGGACCGAGCGGCCCTCGGAGGTCAGCATGAGCGATCCGAGTTCCCCGGCCGAAGACCACGGGGCGGCCGCACCGGGCGGGCGGGCGTCGCCGTGGCAGGCCGGGGCGCTGTTCCACGCGACGCGCCGGTATCCCCGGAGATCCCGCGCGGGGCGGGTGGATCGGCTGGCGGGCATCTTGCGGCACGGGCTGCGGGCGCCGGCCGATTGTCCGGACGGCTCGGTTTGCTCGGATCTGTCGATCCGGGTGATCGGCATTGCCGTTTCCTACGATAGCCTCGTGTTCCTGCACCGGTTCGGTGATGAGTCGGCCATTTACACGATCAGCGAGCCCGGCCGGTTCTTTGTTTTTGTCAACCCGGCGCTCCCCGTGCTGACGCCCGGGGATCTCGGAGCCAACTGGCCCGTTCTGTGCCAGGACGAGGTTTATGTGCGCGACTGCGTCTCTCCGGAGCACCTGACGTGCGTGGTCGTCCATCCCGATGACGCCGAATCGGTCGCGGCCGAGTTCCTGGGCGATTTCCGCCGGCTGGGGATTCCGCTGCTCGACCACGAGGGGAACATCGTCTGGGAGCCGGCGTGAGGCGGCCCGGCCGCGGGGCACGACGCCGGGCTTGATGTGCCGCGACGGGCGGACGGACGGCGGAACGGCACAGGGGAACTCGCTACTCGGGGCGGGCGATCTGGGGTCTCAGGGCGATAAGTAGATCGGCATCCGGACGCGGACGCGAGGCGGGATGCTCCGGCAGTCAGGGAGGATCGACATGGGCCCGTCCGGTGACGTCGCAACGAACGCCGCCGAGCTGCGGGCCTTGCACGCGGCGGTCTGGAATACGTTCGCCCGACGCGCGCGGAGCGCGGCCGATCGCGCGGCGTGGGAGCGCGCCTGCCGACGATTTCGCGAAAACCACGATCGCCTGGCGTTCCCCGGCGGTCTGGCGCGGGGGATGGCGAGTCTGGCCGCCGGTGACCTGACGACCATCGAAACATCGATCCGGTTCCTCGAGGCCGATCCCTGGTTCTTCCGCTCGGGCTACATCAAGGCCGAGATTCTCCGCCGGCTGCGGCTGGCCGAACTGACGCCGGGGCAGGTCGTGCGGCTGCGAATTGTGATCCTGGCGCGGATCGAAGGCCGCGACACGCGGGAGTTTCGCTGGTACTGTCGACTGGCGCGAATGGTTGCCGATTCCGAATTCCTCGCGGAGGTCGAACGCCTCCGAGATTCGTCGGTCGCGCCGATCGCCAGGCGGGCGGGATGGGTGGCGGCGCAGGTCCGCCAGGCGATGCGCGACTGAAAACCTTGCGGAGCCTCGTCGTCCTCCTCATCGGTCTGGAATTGACATTCCTCGCCGCACACCACCTGGGGCAGGGTCAGCCCATGCGGATCGGCCCTTGCTCCTCCGGGGCGTCCGGCGGTGATGCCCGGCGAGGAGTCTCGGAAATCGACCACGAATCACACGAAGGGCACGAATCTGGTAATAGCCGAGGCGGTCTCGATTCGTGGTATTCGTGCCATCCGTGGTGACGATTCCATTCCTCGGCGGAGTCAGCTCCCCGCGCCGAACCGTCCGTCACCCGGATGCGCATCGCCCGCGGGTGAGCGTTCGGCGGTGGTGTTCGGCGAGGAGTGTCCTGGAATTCCGCCGCTATTGCAGGAAAGCGGGTCCGTCCGAGAGCCTGACCTGGGCTGAGCGTCAGGCTGAAAGCCTGACGGACTTATGTTCTTTCCCGCGGGTGGAATATGTGTCTTCGAGCACGGCCCAGGCTGTTCGGGGTGGGCGATGCGATGATCCTGGTCGCGGCGATGGCGGTCGGGACGCTGGGCATGCGCTGGTCGCTGCCCCAGCTTGCCAGTCTTGGGGCCGACGTCGCTGGCGTGAGCCCCGGGATGCGTCGATTCCTCTACATTCAGTACGCGGGATCGGCGTTCAATCCCTATCTTGCGGCGCTGACCGTGGCCTGGCTGCTGATTCGCCTGCGCCGGCCCCATCCCGGTTGGCGAAGGCTCGGCCGACAGCCTGGCTTCATGGCCTGCGCCGTCGCCACGGCCGCGATGGCGATCGAGGCGGTCTGGATCGGCGCACTGCTGGCGATGGGCTCGCAAGTTATCCACCTGTCGACGATCTTCGTCGCCTATGCGCAGCAGGTCAGCTTTGCCGTCGCCGGAGGCTGGATCGCACTGGCGATCTCGGGCCGCTGGCGAACCGAGCCCGGTTGGATCGATCGTATGGGTCGCGTCATTGGAATGGCGTGGATCCTCGTCACGGTCGTGGAGTGGTCGAGGTATTTCCTGCTCGTTTGAAGGGCCGATCGATCTTCTGGATGCGGTCGCCGGGCCAGCGTTTCCGGCCGGGCGATCGCTCCGAAGGCGACGTTGCACACCACCGGTTTTCTCGTTCCCCCAGGAATCGCTGGAGGAATCGGCTTCATCCGGCGATCTTCCTGTCAGGAGGACCGCTCGACGTGCGGCGAGGACGCCGCGGCGGCGAGATCGGGCGCAAGGTTTGACGATCAGGATGGACTTGCGGACTGACTGCCAAGGAGGTCGGCGATGCGGGGCTCATGGACGAGGCACGCGAGGAAGACTGCCGTGGGGATGGCGGTGCTCGCCGCCGCGACGGGGGGAGTGGCCGCCGGGGGCGATGACAACGGGTCCGGGCTGTTCGGCCGCCTGTTCCGGTCGGGGAATAACAACCCGCCGCCCAGCACGCCGGCCCCGCGGTCGGCCAGCTCCCAGCCATCGCCCCTGCCCTATGGCAGCATGTACGGCAATACCCTGGGATCGGGCAGTCCGGGCCGGACGGGGATGGCCCCGTCGGCGATGGCGCCGGTCGCGTCCGCGGCTCCCGCGCCGTCCGCATTCGGCGGGTTGCCCGAGACGCCGCCGGTCGGCGACGGCAGCGACGGGCAGCGGCTCACGCCGCGGTCGCGGGTCAGCAGCGCCGTCACCAACGCCGATCCGGTCCTCACCCGGTTCGCCCTGGGACGCTCGAACGACGGCAGCGCGTTCGGCATGTTCCTCCAGGTGTTCGCCGACGGCACCGTGGTGGATTCCGAGGGGGTGCACCACGTCCGGCCGGGCGACATCAAGCCGATCATGGACGCGGTCCAGTCGGGCGAACTGTACCGGATGCGCGGACATTGCGGGGCCCCCTCGACCGATTTCGTCGAGTATGTCCACCTGGTCGTCTACGAGCGGCGGTTCGGGCGGCTCCAGGCGCACTCGTTCTCGTATTCCGGCAACCCCCAGGGATGCGACCACATCGTGCGGCACCTCCATACGGCGGTTGAAAACCTCCAGGCGAAGATCAGCCGGGCGCCGCAGCCCGGCCCGGCGACGTCGTCGTCCGCCGGCACCGCCATGGTCCCGCCGGCGACGCCCGGGGCCACGGGCGGCTTCCCGATCGCCGGCGGCGGATCGTCGCCCTACCGATTTAACTCGTCCCCCGTGACGTCCGCCGCGTCCGGCCATACACCGGGACTGCCCGCCGTCACGCCCCCCGCTGGCGGCGCGGTCATCCCCCTGACCCCGGCCGACCCGAACCATTGATCGCCCGATCGAAAGCGAGCTTCAAAGCGCGTCGCTCGAGGGAACCCACCGCCGGACGGCTCTGCCGCCGGTCGGTGGGTTTCTTCGTTTTCCTGGTCTGCTATCGCCAGCCCATCCGCCTTTCGCACCGACCCCATGCACCGGGCTCGTCGAAGTCTCATCGTCCCGACGCCGGTAATCCACCGCGGTTTTGGCATCTTTCGTCGCTCTTACCGGAATACCAAAACTCTGATGTTCGGAATTCATCTCAAATTTTTTTGGCTGACCAAAAACAATATTGCTGTCCTCCTTATCCTCGGTTATTCTTCCGGTCGATCGTTCCGAGTCATCGGATCGGAGTCCCGAGACAGGGAGCCCAGACTTGATTGCAAGCAAGCACCAACGCGGTCACGGATTCACCTTGATTGAACTGCTGGTGGTGATCGCGATCATCGCGATCCTGATCGCGCTGTTGCTGCCGGCCGTGCAGTCGGCGCGCGAGGCGGCGAGGCGGGCGGAGTGCACGAACAACCTGAAGCAGATCGGGCTGGCGATCGCCAATTACGAGTCGGGGATCGGCTGTATCGTTCCGGGCTACATCAGCTTCTGCATGAGCGGCAACTGCAACTCGGCCGCTGCGGCGACCGTGCCGTCGACGATCGCGGTGCCGGGGTACAACCCGGACCCGTTCACGCTCGACCAGGGGCCGGGGTGGGGGTGGCTGGCGTTGCTCCTGCCGTTTACCGAGCAGGCGCCGCTCTACAACGCGATGAACGTGAACCTGCCCGACTGGGTGGCGGCGAACAACTCGGTGGTCACGACGCAGATCGGCGTCTTTCTCTGCCCGTCGGCGAATAACCCGACGCCGACCTGTCCGATGGTCGACGCGAACATGAACCCGCTGCCGGTGGCGAACACGCAGTTCGCCCGGGCGAACTACCAGTACAACATGGGGTGGAACGACTCGAGCATCCAGCCGCCGAACACGAACTACGACAACCCCCAGGTTGGGTGCAACGGCCCGCTCTACCGGAACAGCCACCTCCCTTACGCTGCCGTGACCGACGGGCTGAGCAACACGGTGTTCGCCAGCGAGAAGACGCCTTACCTGTCCGATGCCACCTGGGTCGGGATCATCCCGGGCTACCGGCACTTCGCCTACAACGCATTCGCCAGCCTGGGGACAGGCGGCACGGGGGTGAACTACGACTACCCCACAGCCATCCTGGCGTCGCACAGCGGGCCGTCGTTCTACGAGGTGCCCGAGGTGATCCATCCGCCAAATAGCCCGCTCGGCCATACGGATGAGTTCTACTCGCTCCATCCCGGCGGCGCAAACGTGCTGATGGGGGATGGATCCGTTCGGTTCATCAAGCAGTCGATTAACCTGCTGATCTGGCAGGCCATGAGCAGCCGCGCAGGGGGAGAGGTGATCAGTGCCGACGCCTATTGATTCCGGGAACCTGCGGGGTGGAGGCTCCTCGATGGGCCGGGCCCTGATCCTCGGCCTGGCTGTGGCGATCTGCGGCTGCTCGAACGAGCCGACCCAGCGCCAGATCAAGAATGCGCGGGTCTTCGAGGCCATGCTGACGGCTGTGTCGCTCCGTAATGCAAAGGAGTTCGAGCAGGACGCCCGACTGATCAACGAGCGGTATGATGCGGGCGAGATCTCGGAGGCAAAGTACAAGGAACTCGCCGAGATTATCGAGAAGGGCCGCGCCGGCGACTGGGCTGGTGCCGAGGCGCGGGCCTACGAGTTCCGCGCGCAGTTCGGCGACTCGGGCTCGTTCTTCGACTGAGGCCGGACCGAGGCGTTTGTTGCTTTTGGGCAACATGCCCCCTCGTCAGCGAGCTATCGTTAGATCGATGGATTTCCCGCAAGCGATGGCGGGGATGGACGATCCGGTTCGAACCCGGCCGAGGTCGGCGTGGGCACGACTCGGGTTTTCTCGTGCAACCGATGGTGCAGAGCACGGCTCCGATCTGATAGCATTGTCCGGACCCGGAAGAGAACGGCAACCTGACGAGGTGCAACTCATGGCAGCAGACCGGTTGGAGCAGTTGAATCGGGTCTTTCAGCAAGTCTTCGACGACGACGAGCTGGAGATCACCCGCGAGACCTCGGCGAAGGACATCGAGGGGTGGGACTCGCTGATGCACGTCACGCTGATCGTGAACGTGGAAAAGGCCTTCGGCGTGAAGTTCAGCAGCTCGGAGGTCGCGGCGCTCAAGGACGTGGGCGACCTGATCGACCTCATCGACGCCCGCCTCCCGGCGGCTTGACCTACCCTGATCCGACCCCATTTGACCGGACTTCACCCGACCCAGGCTGATCTGATCCAACCGACCCGGCCCGGCCCGAGCTGGCCCGAAGCGCCGGAATCGTCACATCGACACCAACGAGCGGGCCGACCCCGTCCGCCTTCCCGCGCGGCCCGGACGGTCGCGGACGACCCGCCCCGAAAGGGTTTTCACCCCGATCCCCCACCGCGTCGCGCACCGGAGATCCCACCGCCATGACCCCGTCCGAAGATCTGTTCAAACACCTGTCCGCCCTGCGGAAGCAGGGTGAGATGGATCGCGCCCTGGAAGTCCTGCGCGAGGCGCTGCGCCGCGGCGGCCTCGGGCCCGAGGAGATCGAGCGCGCCGGCCGGTTCCTCATCAAGGCTCGGGCGGGCGAGACGGATGCGCGGGGAACGGTGCGCGTCCTCCTGCTGGGCCAGTGCACGACGAGCTGGCTGGTGCCGGCGATGACGGCCGTGGCCTGGGGCCAGGGGCAGGTCGTCTCGGTCACGGAGGGGGGTTATGACACGATCCTCCAGGACCTCGAGATGATGGCCGCGAAGGGGTCCGGGCCCGACGTGGTGGTGCTGATCCCCTGGACGCAGCGCCTCATGGGCAACACGGGGAGCACCGAGGAGCGGGTGGCGGACGAGCTGGCGTTCTGGCGGCGGGCCTGGGATGTCGCCGCGCGGATGGGCTCGCGGGTGATCCAGGTCGGCTACGACTGGATGGCGCCGGGCGCCGAGGGATTCGGCCTGGCCGGCGAGCCTGGCGGGATCGTCGAGCTGACCCGCGCCGCCAATGCCGCGCTGCGGCGCGAGCGGCCGGCGGGCTCGTACTTCCTCGACCTCGAGATGGTCTCGGGCATGCTGGGCCGCGAGTCGTTCTACGACCCGCGCCGCTATTACTGGACGAAGCAACCGTTCAGCGAGCGGGGCACGGTGCGCCTGGCCGAGCACATCTGGGCCGGCGTGCGGGCAGTGACCACCGGGCCCAAGAAGGTGCTGGTGCTCGACCTGGACAACACGCTGTGGGGCGGGGTCGTCGGCGAGACCGGGCCGCTGGGCGTCGCGCTGGGCGAGAGCCCCGACGGCGAGGCCTATCGCGCGTTCCAGAAGCACGCCAAGGCCCTGGCAAAGCGGGGGATCGTCCTGGCTCTCGCGTCCAAGAACAACGAGGCCGACGGCCGCGAGCCATTCGAGAAGAACCCCGAGATGGTCCTGACCCTCGACGATATCGCCGCCGCCGAGATCAACTGGGAGCCGAAGGGAACGACGATTCGCCGCCTGGCCCAGACGCTCAGCCTGGGGCTCGATAGCTTCGTCTTCTTCGACGACAACCCGGCCGAGCGGGAGCAGGTGCGGCAGGCGATCCCCGAGGTCGCCGTGGCCGACGTGCCGGTCGAGCCGGCCGAGTACGTCCGCGCCCTCCAGGCGGGCCTCTGGTTCGAGGCCGCCGCGTTGACCGAGGCCGACGCCGCGAGGGCCGAGCAGTACGCCGTCGAGCGCAAGCGCCGCGAGCTCCAGCAGTCGGCCGGGTCGATGGAGGACTACCTCCGCTCGCTCGACATGCGCGCCGAGGTCCGCGACATCGACGAGGCCGACCTGATGCGGGTCGTGCAGCTCCTGGGGAAGACCAACCAGTTTAACCTGACGACGCGCCGGCACTCGCGCGAGGACGTGCTCCGGCTACTGGCGATGCCCGGCTCCTTCGGCATGACGGTGCGGGTCGCGGACCGGTTCGGCGACCACGGCCTGATCGGCCTGATGATCGCCGTGCCGGCCGACGACGATCCCCGGACCCTCCGGGTCGACACCTGGCTGATGAGCTGCCGCGTAATCGGCCGGACCGTCGAGGAGTTCTTCGCCGCCGAGCTGCTCGACCGTGCCGCCCGGCAGGGATTCGCCCGGATCCTGGGCGAGTACATCCCCACCAAGAAGAACGCGCTGGTGAGCGAACTCTACGACCGAATGGGATACCGCCGCGTCGAGGTCCTTCCCGACGGCACGGTGCGCTACGAACTGGACGTCGAGGACGCCACCAGGCCGGTGACCTACCTCGTTGCCAGGGAGTCCGAGGCGCTCGTGCCGTCCGCCTGAAGCCGGCAACTGGCGGACTCGCCTGCGCGACCGCGATCGGCTAGAATGGAGAATCATTCTCGATTCTCGGGGCCCGGGGCCTCCGCGACACATCGGCGGACCCGGGCTTGTCTGGAAGGAACGCCGATTCGTGGAAGCGCAGCGCGATCATCTCGCCCCCCTGGTTGTCTCGGATTCTCCGGTCGAGAAGTTCCGCGAGTTCCTCGAGATCCGCGGCGAGAAGCTGACCGATCGCCGTCGGCTGCTGGTCGAGCACATCTTCAACTCGCACAAGCATTTCGACGCCGATGAGCTGGTCCGGGATCTGCACGACGCCGGTCACCGGGTGAGCCGCGCGACGGTCTACCGGACGCTCCGGCTGCTGGTCGAGGCTGGGCTCTTGCGAGAGCTCCGGCTGACGAACCGCAGCGCGTACGAGCACGACTACGGCTATCCCGCGCACGATCATCTGCACTGCACGTCGTGCAACCGCGTCGTGGAGTTCCGCAACGACGAGATCCTGCGCCTGCGCGACGCGATCAGCGCGGCGCACGGATTCCGGCCGAGCGGGCATCGCTTCCTGATCACCGGAGTCTGCGCGGCGTGCAGCCGGGCCCACTCGCCGAGGCGGCGTCTGGACCTGATCTGATTAGATCTGATCAGATTCGGGCGACAGTCGACCTAACCTTCCAGCACGGCCCAGAAGGCCCGAGCACCGCCTCATCTCATCCCGCTGCCCCGGCAGACTCTCACTCGAGATAGCCCAGGTCGGCGAGGCGCTGCTCGATGACGGCCTGCTCTTCGAAGGAGTACTCGAAGGCCGGGCGGTGCGGGCCGGCGACCGATGCGACGGGCGTGTCGGTCCGGGTCGCAAAGCTGGTGCTCGGCACGATCGGCTTGCCCTCGATGTGGGCGGGGATCGGCAGGCCGAGCAGGGCGAGGATGGTGGGTGTGGCGTCGGTCAGGTTGGCCTGGAGGTTCCGGCCGACGGGGAGATCGACCCCAGCCAGGGCGACGATCCCCTCGGGTCGGTGGGTACCGGGGAGGTTGTCGTCGGGCTCGACCCACGAGGGGCTGGAGGTCAGCTTCGTGCGGACCCAGTACGGCTCGTCCGGCAGGGCAATCAGGTCGGGATAACCCTCGCTGGCCGGGTCGAGCTTGTATTCCTCGGCGGTGGCGATGATCCGGGGGAAGAGGGCCTTATCGGTCTCCGGATGCCGGGCCTGGGCCAGCGCGTCAGCGGCGGCCGAACGGGCCTCGTCGATCTGGCGGGGCGTCATCATGGGCGCGGCGGTCTTGACGCCCCCGTGCCTCGCGGCGCAGTTGACGTACACCATCGCCGCGGTGTCCTGATGCGGGGCGAATGCCAGGGTCCGCCTCCAGTCGAAGCGATACTGCGCGGCGACGGACTGGTCGAACGAGGCCGAGCGCGCGGTCGGGTTATCGCGCTTCTGGCCCCAGAGTCGCAGGCGGTCGCCGACCTGCATCGTCCGCCGGCCGACGCGCCCCGCCCAGCCGGGGAGCCGGGCGACGCCGGCGTCGACGAGGATGCGGTTGACGTGGACGCGGCCCAGGCAGGGCCCGAATCCGTGGTCGCTGACCATCATGACGGCGGCGCCGCGGCGGTCGGCCAGCTCGCAGAGCCGGCCGATGGAATCGTCCAGGCCGCGGATCACCTCGGCGGCCGCCGAGTTCCACGCGGGGTCCTCGATGCCGGTCTCGTCGACGTTGAGATACCGCCAGACGCGATGCTGGAACGGGTCGAGGTTCTGGAACTGGACCATCAGCACCGACCAGTCGGAGGCGATCCGGTCGGCGAGCAGGGCGCCGTCGGTGCGGCCGTGGAAGCTCTCGGCGGTGAGCCGGGCGTTGGTCCTGAGCTCGTCGAGCGAGCGGGGGACGCGCTTCCAGAAGTAGCCCAGGGCGTAGCCGGGCGCCTCGGCCTCGCGGCGGGCGGCGAATTCGGGCGCCGCCGAGAGCGCCGCCTCGAGGTGGGGAGCGTCCATCCCCGAGACGACGATGCCGGGGACCTTGAGCGGAGGATACAGTCCGGGAACGTTGAGACAGACGATCGACCGGCCGCTGGAGGCGAGCAGGTGCCAGACGGTCGGCACCCGGATGCGGCCGGAGTGGTTGACCTTCATCCGGCCCTCGACGGCGTCGTAGTACCGATGATCGAAGACGCCGTGGCGGGCCGGCCCGCAGCCGGTCATCATCGTGGTCCAGGCGGCCGTCGTGACCGGCGGGATCGTCGAGCGCAGGGTGCCCGAGGCCGACCGGGCGAGGAACGCGTCGAGGTTGGGCATCAGCCCGCGCTGCCGCATGGGGTCCAGCACGGTCCAGGTCGCGCCGTCCAGGCCCAGGACGACCAATCGCTCGACTGTCTTCGGCATGACTCGGGTCCTCAACTGCCCCGCGGTCCCCCGGGGCTCGTCTGGGATTCGGGCTGGCACGTCAGGCTGCCGTGTGGATCGGGGATGCGTCGCCGGCGCCCCGCCGCGAGGTTCCGGTGCCCTCACCCGCGAGGTCGACGTGGAACTCGGCCGCGTAGTACTCGGCGATCTGGCGGCGCTCGCCCTTGGAGCGGTAGATCATCGAGGCCAGTCGCCGGAACTTCTCGCCGACCGGACGGGATGCCTCGGCGTGGCGCGCCCATTCGACATAGGCCGACGTCAGCCGCACGGCCCGCTCGGCCGCATCGGCCGGGGCCGGCGACTTGATCGCCATCCCCATGATCGTGTGCGGGAACGCGCTGTGGCCCTGCGAGCCCGTGACCCTCAGATCGTAGGGCTCGAGCATCCGGCGCAGGCAGCTCGGCGTGATCCGCCAGTAGTCGTCGGGATAGCCGTGGATGCGGAAATTCAGCGGCGAGGTGATCACGAACATCCCGCCGGGGCGGAGGATGCGGTAGACCTCGTCAAATGCGCGGCGGACCTCGAAGACGTGCTCGAACGTCTCGATGCAGAGCACCGTGCCGGCCGACTCGTCGGGCAGACCGATCGCCGTCACGTCCTCGACGCGGTCGACGCCAGGGCCGGGCCGCATATCGCAGCCGACGTACTCGCGGCCGGGGAAGAGCGAGCGGAGGTTGGCATAACCCTCCTGGCCCTCGACCTGATAGGCACCGAACTCAAAGACCGGTCCGGGGCAGGAGAACGTCTCGGCCACGAGGCGGCAGAACGCCTTGTTGTGGTCGCGCATCAGCGGGGCTCCTCCTTGAGCCGGGCGAGGGCGGGCCGGGGAAAGGACGCCGCGAAGACTCCAGGCGCACGGGCAGACTCGATCCCCGGGCTTGTCGGATAATCGGGCGGATCATAGACGGCTCCGCCCGAACGGTCAAGGCGAACGTTAAAACGCGTAGCGAAACGACGAATGGCGGCGTGCGTGGTACGGTCGGCGAGTCGTCGGGAGGGATGCCTCCAGACGTTTCACTCGCCCGGCGAGTCGGGATCGATCCCGAGTTCGCGGAGGCGCGCCGCCAATCGTTCGGCCCGGAGGGACTGCTCCTCGGCGCGGCGGCGCTCCTCCTCCGCCCGGAGGGACTGCTCCTCGGCGCGGCGGCGCTCCTCCTCCGCCCGGAGGGACTGCTCCTCAGCGCGGCGGCGCTCCTCCTCCGCCCGGAGGGACTGCTCCTCGGCGCGGCGAGCCTCGGCGCGGGCCTTGCGCCGCTCGGCGCGGAGGAGCTTCTCTCGCTCGTCGGCCCGCAGCCGCTCAGCCTGAACGCGACGCTCGGCCTCCTCGTAGCGCCGCGCCGATTCGGCCGCACGCTCAGCGTCCAGGGGAAGCAGACCTCCATCGAGATCATACCACCGGAGCCAGGGAGCGGTCTCGTTCACGTAGAATCCGTGCCAGACGCCCAGCGCGACGCCCAGCGGCGGGATCGGGTAATGACCGTGTGGATTGGGCCGAAGCCGCTGATAGCGGCCATCGACCAGGCGATGGACCTCGAGCTCACCGGTGGCGACCACGAAGATCGCGTAATAGCGGCCCTGAACGGCCCGCTCGTAGATCCAGAACTTCCCCTCGCGAGGCGTCTGGTCGCGCTCCTTCTCCCCGTCGTCGGAGGCATACTCGATCATCACCGCGGGCGGGACGTTCTCTTTCCACAGCACGTACGAGCGCCGGTAGTCCTTGCCCAGCAGCGGCGGCACGCCCGGCACGTAGAACCAATCCGGGCAGATGGCCCCCCGCTCCGGCGGATGCGTGAGCTTCCAGTAGATCCCGCAGTCGTGCCCCAGGGCGAACTCGTGCCCCGGGTGGAGCTGCTCCAGGATCGGCAGGATGACGGAGTCCAGAAGGGCGTTCTGCGGGGTCTCGCGGAAGTTCTCCACGATCTCGCCATTCTCCTCGGGGAGCTCGAGGTGGCCGGGAAGTTCGGGCGGCAGCTCGCCGAGGTCGCTGGGCGGCCGGTAACGACCGTCCAGGCCATAATACGGCGGATCGGGGAACGGCACCCGGGGCGGCTGGGATGCGACGGTCGACATGGCTCACCTCCTCGGGACGAGTCGTGGCGAGTCGAGACCAGGGGGGCCTCCCCCCAGGGCGAGACCGCGCGGCCGACCCGGACGACGCTCAGCGCCCGGAGGTCCCCGCCAGCGCCAGGCCGGGGACGTCGATGTGCTCGCGCGACGTCCAGGTGCCGGTTCCGCCGTCGCGCTCGACGCGGTGATACAACGTGTCGCGCTCGATCGGGTTGCGGCCGGCCTCGGCGATCAGGCGGCGGATCTCGGCGACCGTCACTTCCTGCGGCGTCTCGGCGCCCGCCTCGTGGTAGATCTTCTCGTGGACCACCGTGCCGTCGATGTCGTCGGCGCCGAAGGACAGCGCGACCTGCGCCGTCTTCAACCCCAGCATCACCCAGTACGCCTTGATGTGGGGGAAGTTGTCGAGCATCAGCCGGCTGATCGCCATCACCTTCAGGTCCATCACGCCCGATGGCTTGGGGATGTGCGCCATCTGCGAGTTGTCGGGGTGGAACGCCAGCGGGATGAACGTCTGGAACCCGCCGGTCTCGTCCTGGAGCTCGCGCAGCCGCACCATGTGATCGATCCGGTGCTTCGGCCCGTCGATGTGCCCGTAGAGCATCGTGGCGTTCGAGTGCAGGCCCAGCCGGTGCGCCGTCCGGTGCACGTCCAGGCAGATCTCGGTCGATGCCTTGGCGCCGCAGATCTGCTCGCGGACCTCGGGGTGGAAGATCTCGGCCCCGCCGCCAGGCAGGCTGCCGAGCCCGGCGTCGATCAGCTCGCGAAGAATCTGCTCCACCGACTTCCGCGAAATCTTGCGAAAGAACTCGATCTCGACGGCCGTGTACGCCTTGATGTGGATCTCGGGTGCCGTCTCCTTGATCCAGCGAACCACGTCAACATAGTAGCTGAACGGCAGCTTGTTGTGCAGGCCGCCGACGATGTGCAGTTCGGTCGCACCCCGAGCCGACGCCTGCCGCGTCCGCTCGACGATCTGGTCGCGGTCCATCACGTAGGCGCGATCCTCGCCCAGGTCGGCCCGGAACGCGCAGAAGTCGCAGGTGTAAACGCAGACGTTCGTCGGGTTGATGTGCGTGTTGACGTTGTAATACCCGGCGTTGCCGTTGAAGCGCTCGCGCACCAGGTTGGCCATCGAGCCCAGTGCGAACAGGTCGTTCGACGCCTCCAGCGCCAGGCCGTCCTCGAAGCTCAGTCGCTCCCCGGCCTCGACCTTCTCCCGAATCCCCTCGATGAGACGCCGCTCGCTGTTCATGGCCTCGAATTCCTCTCCCAACCCTGGGTCCCGACATCGGCCGGCCCGCCGAACCCCGTTCGAACCGGACCGCCGGCTGGTTTCAGTGATTTTAGTCCAAATTGAAGGAGGCATCAACCGAGACCGACGCCCCGGACGGCCAGGTCGATCAGCGAGACGGCCAGCAGCCCGATGCTAATGGCGATGTTGACCTGAAAAAAGGCGACGTTGACGCGGGTCAGGTCGTCCGGACGGACGATCGCGTGCTCGTAGATCAAAAGGACGCCCACCGCGGCGACTCCGGCGAAATACACGAAGCCCAGCGGGTAGGTGACGCCCAGCAGGATCAGGGGGACGATCATCATGGCATGGCACCCGGCGGCGAGCCGCAGGGCGTTCTTGACGCCCAGTCGGCGGGGGATGCTCCGGAGGCCGACTCGCTTGTCGAAGTCGACGTCCTGGCAGGCGTAGATGATGTCGAACCCGGCGACCCAGAACAGCACCGCCTCGGCCAGGAACACCGGCGGCCAGGCGATGTCGCCGCGCAGGGCGATCCAGGCCGCGACGGGCGCCAGACTAAGCGAGAGCCCCAGCCAGAAGTGCGCCAGCATCGTGAACCGCTTCGCATACGAGTAGCCCAGCAACCAGAGCAGCACCGGGACCGACAGGTAGAGCGGCCAGCGATTGGGCAGGAACAGCAGGGTGGCCAGCAGGAAGGCCGCCGCGGAGGCGATCGTGAACACCGCGACCTGCCGGGCACTGAGCCTGCCCGACGGGATGTGCCGCACCGCGGTGCGCGGGTTCAAGGCATCGTATCCCCGATCCGCCAGGCGGTTGAATGCCATCGCGGCCGAACGGGCCGCGGCCATGCAGACGAGAATGCCCAGCCAGTCCTGGACCCGGGGCCGCGGCGCCCCCGGGGAGAAGGCCGCCAGTGCCGCCCCCAGGAGCGCGAACGGCAGCGCGAACAGCGTGTGGCTGAACTTGATCATCTCGAGGAAGTCGCGAATGCGGGCGAGTTTCATGGGGCGTCCTTCGCGGTCGCGGGTGAAGAGAGGGGTCGGCGCGAGAGCGTCACGACCACGCGGTCGCCCAGCGGCGGGCACAGCCGGGCGATGACGCCCAGCAACCGGAACGGCCAGACCAGACGCCGCAGCATCGAGATCCGCCGCCGGGGCCGGTCGAGCAGGCCGACCACGCGACGCGAGACGTCCCAGACCTCCGCCGTCATCCACGGCGCCGCATTGTCGAGGATCGGGTCGGTCCGGCCTCCGTCGGTCACCATCGATTCGATCGCGTCCATGAACTCGGTCCGGATCGGACCCGGCTCGACCAGGCAGACGCGCACGCCCGTCCCGGCCAGCTCGCGCCGCAGCGCGTCGTTCCAGTAGGCCAGCCCGGCCTTCGTGGCGCCGTAGGCGCCCAGGGCCGAGTTCGCCACGCACGTGATCGCCGAGCCGATGTTGATGATCTGCCCCCGCCGCCCGACCAGCGACGGCAGGCAGTGCCGGGTCAGCAGCAATGGAGCGGTGAGGTTCACGGCGACCTGCCGCGCGATCAGCCCAGGGTCGGCCTCGGCGAACTGTGTCGGCAGGCCCAGCCCGGCGTTGTTGATCAGGACGTCCACCCCGCCAAACCGATCGACCACCTCGCGAGCGAGTCGCCCGGGTCCCTCGGGATCGGCCAGGTCGACCGCGACTGTCGCGGCAACGATCGTCGGGTCGATCTTCCGCAGCTCCCCGGCCAATCGCTCGAGCCGGTCGAGCCGGCGCGCCGCGAGCACGATGGTCGGCGCCCTCCGCCCGCGGGCCAGCTCGCACGCCAGCGCCGCGCCCAGCCCGGCCGAGGCACCCGTGATCAGGACGACCGGCCGCGCGGCCGATTGCGGAGGCTCATGGGCCTCGACCATGGGCTCACGACTCCTCGATGGCCTCGGGCTGGGTCTCGTCCGCGTCGACCCCGGCGTCCCACCGGGTCTCGTCGCCCGGCTCGGGACCGTGGTCGTCGCCCCACCGCGGGGCCAGGCCGTTGGCGATGCCGAGCTGGTCGCAGATCCTCGCCACGACGAAGTCCACCAGGTCCTCCAGCCGTTGCGGCCGATGGTACCAGCCGGGCATGGCGGGCAGGACCACCGCCCCGGCCTGAGTGACCCGAACCATGTTCTCCAGGTGGATCAGGCTCAGCGGCGTCTCCCGCGGCACCAGGACCAGCCGGCGGCGCTCCTTCAGGTGGACATCGGCGGCGCGGGTGATCAGGTTCGTGGTGATCCCGGCGGCGATCGACGCCAGCGTGCTCATGCTGCAAGGCGCGATCACCATACCGCCCGTGCGGAACGACCCGCTGGCGATCCCCGCCGAGAAATCGCGGTGATCGTGATACACCAGCCGGCCCGCCCCGCGAACACCGAGCGGACCCGGGTCGAAAGCGGCCAGGTCGACCTCCAGCCCCAGCTCCTCGCGGAGCACCAGGGCGGCGCCGGGGCTCATGGTGAGATGGACGGTGCGTCCCGAACGGATGAGGACGTTCAGCAGCCGAACCGCGTAGACCGTCCCGCTCGCGCCGGTGACGGCGAGGACCAGGTCGTCGGCCCGCGGCGATACGCCGCCGGCCGGCGTCATGGGTCCGGCCTCGCGGCTACGGCAATGGACGGACCAGTCGCGGGCTTGGTGCCGACATACAGCGTGGCGATGCCGCCGGTCAGGGGATGCTGCTTCAGGTCGATAAGTCCCCGCTCGGCCAGGAGGTCGAGCATCGCCTGCCCGTCGGGGAATTCCAGCACGCTGCGAGGCAGATACTCATAGGCCGCATCGTCATTGGGCGAGAGGGCCTGACCGATGCGGGGCAGGACGTGCCGGAAGAACGCCAGATACAGCCGGCCCAGGAGCCGCCCGCGCGGCCGGGAGAACTCGAGGATGGCGACCTTGCCGCCGGGCTTCGTGACGCGGACCAGTTCGTCAACGCCCTGGACGGTATTGCTAACGTTCCGCAGGCCGAACGCGACGCTGACCACGCCGAAGGTATCATCGGGGGCCGGCAGGAACCGCGCGTCCCCTTCGACCAGGGTGACGCGGTCGGAGGCGCCCGCCTTGTGGACCTTGTTGCGCCCGATCTCGAGCATCTCGCGGCAGAAGTCGGTGCCGACGATCGGCGAGGTGCCGCGGGCGGCTCGGTCATAGGCGAGGGCCAGGTCGGCCGTGCCGGTGCAGCAGTCGAGCACGGGGACCCCCGGCTCGGGCGGGACAGTCCGGGTGGTGAAGGTCCGCCAGGACTTGTCGATGTTGAGGCTTAGCAGGTGGTTGAGCAGATCATACCGTCGAGCGATCGAGGCGAACATTCGCTGAACGCGACGGTCGGACTTATCGACGCCGGCGACGGCGGAAGGCTCGCGGCTTTCGGTCGGTACCTGTCCCTCCATCGTGCCGGTGTCCTGGGATTCGGGGAGACTGGAGACGTTCATGGCGCTCCGAAGGGGCCAATGCAACCATTCTGTCCATACATCGCAAATGTCGCCGCAGGCCCCACGATTCCGGGTCGGCGGGACTCGACAAGGTCATTGTGGCCAGGGCGCCAGGCCATCGGCAAGCCAGCGCGGCGGGCCGAAGCACCGAGCCCTCGAAGCGAGACCTCGGAGACCAGACCTCGTTCGCCTGCGGGTCGCCTGTTGCCGGTCGGGGATCGTCGTGGTAGACTTCTTCGAACGTGGATGATGTCCGGTAGGTCTCTGAGGCTCCGGCCGGCAGCCCGGGCCAGTCATTTGCGGGCGTAATTCAGTGGTAGAATGCCAGCTTCCCAAGCTGGACGTCAGGGGTTCGAATCCCCTCGCCCGCTTCAACTTACGAAAAAACGGCCCCGATGCTGCGGAAGCGGTGTTGGCGCCGTTTCATTTGTTTGAGGCCCGGTAGTCTCAGGCGGTACGAGAAGGCCGAC
>DAIDHB010000493.1 GCA_027452145.1 Planctomycetales bacterium | reverse complement strand
CGCCCAGGTCGGCCGGATCATCGACCTGTCCCGCGCCGAGGTCCACCACAACGGCGACTGGTTCTCGAAGTGGTCGTTCCTCGACGTGCTCGACCTGACCCGGCACATGACCCTCGGTCAGATTTCGGCCCGAGACGACTTCGCCAAGCGGATCCGCGCCGAGAAGCCGGTCTACCTCCACGAGTGCGTCTACCCACTCATGCAAGGCTGGGACTCGGTCGAGATCCGCGCCGACGTCGAGCTGGGCGGGACGGAGCAACTCTTCAGCCTGCTGGTGGCGCGGGACCTCCAGCAGTCGCAGGGTCAGGAACCGCAGGTCGCCATGACGATGCCGATCCTGGTCGGCACCGACGGCACGAGGCGGATGGGCAAGAGCCTGGGGAACTACATCGGCGTCGCCGAATCGCCCGAGAACCAGTTCGGCAAGATCATGAGCGTGCCGGACGAGCCGATGCGGCAGTACTTCACGCTCCTGACCGAGCTGCCGATGGCGGAGGTCGACCGCCTGCTCGCCCCCGGCGTCAACCCGAGGGACGCCAAGGAGGTGCTGGGGAGGGCGATCGTGGCGCAGTACAGCGGCGACGAGGCAGCCGAGCGCGCCGCGGCCGAGTTCCGCCGCCGGGCCTCGGGTGCGGACCCGGACGAGATCCCCGAGGCTCCGCTCGACCGGGGCAAGCTCGACGCCGAGGGAAAAATGCCGGCGTTCCTGCTGGTCAAGGAGCTGGGCCTGGAGGCGAGCACCTCGAATGCACGGCGGGTGATCGAGCAGGGCGGCCTGACGATCGGCCCCGACCGCCAGGCCATCGCCGACCCGAAGGCGCCGATCGCCGTGACGGACGGGCTGATCGTCCGGGTCGGCAAGCGGAAGATCGTCCGCGTGACGTTTGCCGGTGGATGAACCAATCGGCCGGCCCGCCACGCAAGAAGCCTCTTCCCCCGCCGCGGCCGGGCTGGCAGACTGTGGGCGCAGCGGACCGGACTGGACTGGAACATTGCGGCAAGGCCACCGATCCGATCGGGTCACCGGGAGACGACGAGCCATGAGATCACGCAACGGGATTGCCTTCGTCCTGCTCGCCGCGGGGGCGGCGTGGGCCGCGCCCGAGTCGCGGGCCCAGACGCCCGCCGAGATGGCGCAGACCGCGGCCTTCGCCGCGTCGCACCAGAACGAGGACGGGGGCTTCAGCGACCAGGCGGTGGGCCAGCCCTCGACCCTCGGCGCGACCAACGCCGGGCTGCGGGTGCTCCGGCACGTCGGCGGCTCGGTGCCGGACATCCTGGGCTGCGTGAAGTTCGTCCGGTCCTGCCGCGTGCCGGGGGGCGGGTTCTCGTCGACGCCGGGAGGCAAGCCCGACGTCATCACCACCGCGATCGGCCTGCTCGCGGCGTCCGAGCTGAAGATCGACGACCCCGAGATGATCCGCGAGGCGGTCGCGTACCTCGGCAGCAACGCCAGGACCTTCGAGGAGGTCCGGATGGCGGCCGCCGGCCTCGAGGCGATCGGCGTCACGTCGCCCGATGCCCCGCGCTGGTATCAGCAGATCCAGGCGATGCGCAACCCGCAGGGGACGTTCGGCACCGGCGCGGGCATCCCCTTCGCCACGGGGGGCTCGGCCGCCGCGATCCTCCGGCTGGGCATGCCGCTGGAGCATCGCGAGGCCATCCTCAAGGCCATCCTGGCCGGCCAGTCGCCCGAGGGCGGCTTCTCGAAGGACGGCGGGACGCCCGACCTCTCCAGCAGCTACCGGATCGTCCGGGCGCTCTACATGATGCGGGAGCGCCCCGACCTCGACAGGCTGCTGGGCTTCGTCGCGCGGTGCCGCAAGTCGGACGGCAGCTACTCCGCCACGCCGGACGGAAAAGGGAGCCTCGGCGGCACCTACCTCGCCACGATCCTGATCTACTGGTCGCGGCAGCTCATGGGCCTGCCGGCGGTCGTCGAGACGGCCGGCTTCCGACCGATGGTGGCCGGCGACTCGCTCGACGGCTGGGAGGGTGACAGGAGCCTCTGGTCGGCGAAGGACGGCGCGATCGTCGGCCGCTCGACCGGGCTCGATCACAACGAGTTCCTGGCGACGACCCGGCCCTACGGAGACTTCATCCTGGCGATGAACTTCCGCCTCGAGCACGGCCAGGGGAATAGCGGCGTCCAGTTCCGCAGCGTCCGGGTCCCGGGGCACGAGATGTCGGGCTACCAGGCGGACATCGGCGAGGGCTTCTGGGGCGCGCTTTATGACGAATCCCGGCGGAACAGGGTGCTCGTGTATCCCCGGTCCGAGGCGGTGCGCGGGCTCCGCCGCTCGGGGTGGAACCACTATGTCGTCCGCGCGATGGGCGACAACATCACGCTGACGCTCAATGGCCAGGACTCGGTGCGGCAGTACCGCGAGCCCGATCCTCGGATCGCCCGCGAGGGGCTGGTGGCCGTGCAGATGCACGCGGGCGCGTCGATGGAAGTGCAGTTCCGCGACATCATGATCCAGCCGCTGCCCCGCCCGGTCGCGGCGGAGCCGATGCAGCCGGGGTTCCGGCTCCGCACGCTGAGCACCGACAAGGGCGAGCGCCGGTACACGGTCTATGTGCCCGAGGGGTACGACGGCACGAAGCAGTTCCCGGTCATCCTGTTCCTCCACGGCTCGGGCGAGCGGGGCAGCGACGGGATCACGCCGGCGCAGGTCGGGCTCGGCCCGGCGATCCTGGGCCGTCAGGGCGGAATCGCCGCGGTCGTCGTCTTCCCGCAGGCCCGGCAGAGCTGGGCGGCGGATTCGGCCGACGGCGTCGCCGCGCTCAAGGCCCTCGACGAGGTAATGCGCGAGTACAAATGCGACCCGAAGCGGGTGCTTCTCACCGGGCTGTCGATGGGCGGCCGAGGGAGCTGGGAGATCGCCACCCGGCACCCCGAGCGGTTCGCCGCGGTCGTGCCGATCTGCGGGCCCGGGGATCCCGAGTCGGCCCCGGTGCTCAGGAGCGTCCCGGTCTGGACGTTCTGCGGGGACGCCGATCGCGAGGAGACCGTGCTCAACCTGCGGACCATGGTGGACACCCTCCAGCGGCTGAGCAGCCCCGCGCGGCTCACCGAGTACCGCGGCGTCGGCCACAATAGCTGGGATCGGGCCTACAACAGCCCCGGCCTGATCGAGTGGATGCTCGCCCAGCGGAAGCTGTGAGAGTCCGCCCGATAACGCGGCGAGCGGGGGCCGTCAGCCCCCTGTCTTCCCCGTTCCGCACAGGGGGGCTGACGCCCCCCGCTCGCCAGGACCCGACTCACGGATCGGCGCCGAGGCCCA
>DAIDHB010000492.1 GCA_027452145.1 Planctomycetales bacterium | reverse complement strand
GGTGCCATCCATGCGGTGCGGCCATTTCCAGCCTCCGTCCGGTGGTCCTGAGGGTTGGACGGCCGGCCCGGCGAATCGGTTGCAACCGGTTCCGGAATGGCGCCGCTACAGCACCGAATAGCGCTCCAGCTCGAACTCGGTGACGTGCCTGCGGTACTCCTGCCATTCCTCCCGCTTGTTGCGCAGGAAGAAGTCGAACACGTGCTCGCCGAGTGTCTCGGCCACCAGTTCGCTGGTCTGCATCACGTTGATCGCGTCCGACAGGCTCTGCGGCAGCGGCGCGATCCCGAGCGCCCGCCGCTCGGCCGGGGTGAGCGCCCACACGTCGTCCTCGGCGCCCGGCGGAAGCTGGTAGCCCTCCTCGATCCCCTTCAGGCCGGCCGCCAGGATCACCGCGAACGCCAGGTAGGGGTTGCAGGCCGGGTCCAGCGACCGGAACTCCACCCGGGTCGCGTTCCCCTTCTGCGGCTTGTACATCGGGACCCGGATCAGCGCGGAGCGGTTGTTGTGCCCCCAGCAGATGTAGGCGGGCGCCTCGCCGCCCGCGCCGGCGATCCGCTCGGCGCCGCCCCACAGCCGCTTATAGGAGTTCACCCACTGGTTGCAGACGGCCGTGATCTCGGCGGCGTGGGTGAGCAGGCCGGCGATGAACGACCGGCCGATCGTGGAAAGCTGGAACTCCCCGCCCGGGTCGTGGAACACGTTCCGGTCGCCCTCGAACAGCGACATGTGGGTGTGCATGCCCGAGCCGGGATGCTCGGTGAACGGCTTGGGCATGAACGTCGCGTAGACCCCCTGGTCCAGCGCGACCTCCTTCATCGCCAGCCGGAACGACATGATGTTGTCGGCGGTGCTGAGCGCGTCGGCGTAGCGCAGGTCGATCTCCTGCTGCCCGGGAGCGCCCTCATGGTGGCTGAACTCCACCGAGATCCCCATCGCCTCCAGCATCATGATCGCCGACTTGCGGAAGTCGTGCGCGATGTTGTGCGGGGTGTGGTCGAAGTAGCCGCCCTGGTCGATCGGGCGCGGCTTGGCGCCCGGCTCGGGCCGTTCGCGCAGCAAGAAGAACTCGATCTCGGGGTGGGTGTAGAAGGTGAACCCGAGATTCGCCGCCTTGGCCAGGGCGCGCTTGAGCACGTACCTGGGATCGGCGTGCGACGGCGACCCGTCCGGCAGCAGGATGTCGCAGAACATCCGGCCTACCCCGCCGGGATCGTCCCGCAGCGGCATGAGCTGGAACGTCGACGGGTCCGGCTTGGCGATCATGTCGGCCTCGTAGACCCGGGCGAACCCCTCCACCGCCGAGCCGTCGAACCCGATTCCCTCGGCGAACGCGCCCTCAAGCTCGGCCGGGGCGACCGCGACCGACTTCAGGTAGCCGAGCACGTCGGTGAACCAGAGCCGGACGAACCGGATGTTTCGCTCCTCGAGCGTGTGCAGCACGAACTCTTCCTGCCTATCCACGCCGTTCAGTGTGCCCGCCGGTTGTTTCTTTCCGGTTACACGACGCGCCGCCCGGTGGATCTGGCGGTCGCGGGCAGCCGGGACCGGTCTCCGCACGACCGCTGCGGCTGCGAGCCGTTGAACGTCCGCATCTAAGCTGGTCGGGTGCCTCAGCTTCGGATCGCCCTCGCCCAGGTCAACGCGACCGTCGGGGACCTGGACGGCAACGCCGCCGCCGTCGTG